>JAPVWK010000058.1 GCA_028572065.1 Candidatus Methanophagales archaeon | reverse complement strand
GCCATCTACAACTCGTGTCATCATCACCATGCCGAAACGTTCACCGCGCTGACCATGCGGAACCGGCAGCGAGAAACTCATAAGTCCGTCTGTCTGCCCTTCGGCATTTGCCAGGTCATTATCCAGTGCAACTCGCAAAGACTCTAACCGCTGTAGCATGTGTTGAGAAAGTCCTCGAGTGCCCTTAACCCAGAACCTGTGTGCTCGGCACACAGCCGCGACTTTTTCCGCGGGCATCTGATACGGATTTGCATCTACTAACGGGACATGGTCGCCATGTAGATGGCTGAATACAACATCCGTAGCGTCTTCCAGTTCCTTCAGAATCTTTTTACGCACTGTTTCACCAACTGCTACCTGTAAAGGGTGCGGCAGCAGGCCATAACGGGAATAGCCCAAAGCTATGCCAGGATCAATGACTATCTTCTTGTCTTCGGTCGTAACTACACAGCTCAGACCGCGAACACCCAAAGACTCCGTGCCAAGTATCTCTATCTGCATTCTTTTACCTGCACAAGCCATTTTAACGAAAGACTCTGTGCTAACCGTTTGCCGTGCGTTCAACTTCCTGTGCTGTGCAACCCGGATTCACGCAAAAATGTTTTTACACCGTGCCTTACCGCCCATCTCCTCCTCAATCCTCAACAACTGGTTATATTTAGACGTCCTTTCACTCCTTGCAGGCGCACCTGTCTTTATTATCTCAGCGTTTATTGCAACCGCGAAATCCGCTATTATCGTATCCTCGGTTTCGCCCGACCTGTGACTGACTACTTTCTTATACCCGTTTTCATTAGCCAACCTAACAGTAGCCAGCGTCTCTGAAATGCTACCTATCTGGTTCAATTTCAGCAGAACCGCATTTGCCGCGTTCTTTGTTATGCCCTCCTGAAGTCGTTTGATATTAGTCACGAAGAGGTCATCGCCAATTATTATCTTCTGCGGCATCTTAGCCGTAATTTCAGCAAACAGGTCAAACGCTTCCTCTTCAAATGGGTCTTCTAACAGTTCTATTGGATATTTCGCTACAAGGGCTTGATAGTAGTCTATCATTTCAGAACCGTCTTTCGCGGTGCCATCAATCATGTATTTCCGGTTTCCTGAGTCGAAGAACGAAGAAGCCGCAGCATCCATGCCTAACCGTATCTCGTTCTCGGAATAGCCCGCTTCCGTTATCGCTTCTAATATCGCATCTAATGCTTGCTCCGTAGTCTTCATCGGTGGTGCATAGCCGCCTTCATCGCCTACGTTCGTGGCTATCTTACCGTACTTCTTTGCTAATACGCCTTTCAGCGCGTGATATGTCTCAACACCCGCTCTCAAATTGTCACTGAACCTGTCAGAACCGGAAGGTAACAGAAGAAACTCCTGTATGCTCAGTTCGTTACCTGCGTGCTCACCACCGTTTATCACGTTCATCATCGGTATCGGCAGCTCATACCGCAGCTCGTGTCCCGCGACATCTTCACAGATATATTCGTATAGCGGTTTGTTTAACGAATCCGCAGCGGCTTTGCAAACCGCCATCGAGATTCCGAGTATCGCATTCGCACCGAGTTTCGATTTGTTTTCCGTACCGTCCAGCGCAATCAACCGCTCGTCTAGCTCTTTCTGGGCGAGCGCGTCCATACCCAATATTTCTGGCTTTAATATCGTATTCACGGCGTCCACAGCGTTGAGAACGCCTTTACCGTTATACCGGCTCTTATCTCCGTCTCGTCTTTCCCACGCTTCTTTGCTTCCTGTAGACGCGCCGGAAGGCACTGCCGCTCTGCCGAATCCGTTCTCAGTTCGCACTTCTACTTCGACTGTTGGGTTTCCACGAGAGTCCAGAATCTCTCTTCCTTTTAAGCCCTTTATAACTATTGGAGTCATATCTAAAACTCACTATTATATCCATTTAATACTTTCGTACCTCATGTCATACACCGGTTGGTAATTGTTTAGCGAACCACAAGATTACACAAATTTCCACACAACCTTTCTTTCCCAAAGAAACGTATATTTTTTTTGATAAAACTTTTTTTCTAAAAAGTTTTAGTGTTAATCTCGTGGAATCTCGTGGTTTCTTACCCCGCTGCTCGTTCACAGACTCTTACAGATTCAAAGACGAATCACCCGTTTGTTTGCGTATTCTTTCTCTTTCTTGTCCCCAACCTACGTATCAATCCCAAGCCTTTATCCGCTATTTCCGCTACTTCTACATACCCGTTCTCAATTGCACCCTTAACTACCGCTTCGCCTTGCTCTGTACGAACGAAAACCGTTGACCACCCTACGTCCGAGCCCACGGAGCCCACGGAAATGTCTGCAAGTTCTGCGGTATAATCACCACAAACCGAACATCCCTCGCCTATATACTCTTTAATATCGTCCAGCGGAATCGCGTGTACTTTTCCGTCTTTATCATATACCTGGAGCTCTTTACCTTTTATGTCCACCTTCTGCATCTGCTCTAACGGCACCTTCTTATTCACAAACGCCAGCAATTCTTCCTTGAAATTCTCCATACAGAACAATCCAATCAACAACTTTATCTTCTCTCTTCCCACGGCATACGGCTGTTCCACCGTCTGGACTTTTCTCAATCCCTGTATTTGACACGGCAGACCTACAAACCCTATGGCGTTACAGCCGTTCTCCATCGCGTCTTTTACTCCTACCACACTGGGATATAGCGTGTATTTCGTACCTGCACCTTCTTTTAACGTTTCATAACTCGTGGCTACTTTAGTCTTCGGTTTCCAGTCTTCATCTGATACCGTGATCACAGCACCGTCTATTATTCCTGCTTCTAGCGCATATGCAAACAGTGATGTAACCGCACCACCATCTTGACCCGATATATCTGCTCTCTTCGACCGTAGCGCATAACTACTTCGATATACTCCGAGAACGTCTTCGCCCGCATTTTCCTTGCCTAAAACCCGCCGTTCGAGTTCGGCTAACGGCAATAAAGTCCGGGGACAGAATGTATAGCACAGTCCACAGACTGTATCATAGCCCTCAGCAAACTCCGGCAGTTCGGCTGTTTCACTCTCGCCTGCTTCTATTACAATCTTATCACAAAACGCTACACAGGTGCCACATAAGCTGCAAATGCCTTTATCTACTACTTCACGTTTCAAATCCGAAAACCCGAGCTCTAAAAAAGTCGGTAACCGGACGGATTCCCGATTGGCTGTTTCTGTTCCCATATCTCATTTCACCCCCGCTTTCGCTTTCAGTTTCATGTAATCCTCTTCCACTCTCGTTTGTATTAGCTCTATTGCATCATCAGTAAGATGTTTGAATCTACCCTGCAGCTTCAAATACTCCTTTATGGGTTTCAACTCTGGCAAATCATGGGTCAACCGGTATTCGCCGTTTATCACTTCATAAAGCGGGAATACGCCTGTCTCCGCCGCTAACCGCCCTAGTTCTATTGATAGATCGGGTGCGCATCGCCAGCCTGTGGGACAAACAGATAATATCTGAATGTACGCGGGTCCTTTGGTCTCAAGACCCCGCTTCACTTTAGCCATCAAATCAAACGGATAGGACGGACTGGCAGTCGCTACATACGGTATCCTGTGTGCAACCACGATTTCCGGCATGTTCTTCTTCCAGGTCATCTGTCCAATGCTTTTCTTACCCACCGGTGCCGTGGTTGTCCAAGCACCATAAGGCGTAGAAGAAGACCTCTGTATGCCGGTATTCATATACGCTTCATTATCGAAACAACAATACAGGAAATCATGTCCTCGTTCCATTGCTCCAGACAGCGCCTGCAGGCCTATGTCCGTAGTGGCGCCATCACCGCCAAACCCTACGAATTTCACGTCCTTCGCCGCGGGCACTTTTCCTTTTCGCTTCCTCGCTTTATATCCCGATTCTACGCCCGACACTACCGCGCTTACATTCTCAAACAGCGTGTGTATCCACGCGACTCGCCATGACGTTTGTGGTAACAGCGAAGAGATTATCTCTACACAGCCCGTAGCAGTAACGATTATCACGTTCTTGCCCAACGCTTTACAGACGTGCCGAACCGCAAGAGCCTCACCACAGCCTATACAAGCACGATGGCCAGGCGCAAAGAGCTCTTCCGTTGTGACTAACCTTGGTGCAAACAAATCCTCTTGTTCTATTTCCATCTCCATTCCCCCCTCGTTAAAAGTGCAACAATTAAGCTCATTCTCTTATACCTATCATCTCCACTTCGACATCCTCGCCTCTCTCGATCGCCTTCTCTTTTTCCTGTGCTTCTCGTATCATATACTTGAATTCGTTTACCGATATATCACGGCCTCCGAGTCCGCCGATGAACGCTACGATGTTTGGTTTCTTCCGCAGGTCGTACAACGCTGATTTCACCTCGGAACACACAGGACCACCCATACCAAAGGATACCGCTCGGTCCAACACCACAAGAAGCTCAACATCCTTTACCGCATCCCGAAACTCCTTGAACGGGAAAGGTCTCCACAATCGTAATCTTATAAGTCCCACCTCTTTTCCTTCTTCTCGCAGCTCGTCCACGGCAAGCATCGCGGTCTCACTGAAACTGCCCATTGTGAATAGCGCGATTTTCGCATCTTCCATTCTGTACTGCTCCACAGGCAGGTAATACCGTCCGAAAAGGTCGCCAAACTCTTTCCACGTTTCCTGTATCTTCGAGTGCGTGCTCTCAAAAGCTACTTCCTGCGCTTTCTTTGTTTCTGAATAGATGAATGGCGGTGCATAACAGCCCATACTCACCGGATTGTCCGGGTCTAAGGTGAATGGGTGCTTATATTCGGGAATGAATCCTGCTACTTCTTCATCGTTTGGCAGCACCATATCTTCAATCACGTGCGATAGGAAAAAGCCATCAATATGAACCATTGTAGGAAACAAAACTTCTTCGGCTATCCGGTACGCACATACAGTGAGGTCGAATGCCTGCTGATTGTTCTCGGCAAACATCTGTATCCAGCCGATGTCGCGAATCGCCATCACATCTGAGTGGTCGCACCATACCGATAGAGGCGCGGACAATGCTCTGTTCGCTGCTACTGCGACCACGGGCAACCTCATCGAAGAGGGTATATACAGGACTTCGTGCATCAATTCCAAGCCCTGACCCGCGGAGCAGGTAAAAACACGTGCACCCGCTGCCGATGCGCCAACACATGCGCTCATCGCTGAATGCTCTGATTCCACACAGATAAATTCGGCATCCAAATCGCCATCCGCGACCATCTCTGATAATCTCTCCACGATATGTGTCTGTGGCGTAATAGGATATGCCGATATAACGTCCGTATTCGCCATCCGAACCGCTTCCGCAATTGCAAAAGAACCCTCTAAACCTACTACTTTTTTCATCTTCTACCAAAAATAAATCCATACAGTACTTAAATAATTTTCGTATTTTTTCGCATTTCTCTTATTAAATACGTGCGGATCCTCCCCCTCTTTTATTGGTAAGAACCTTTTTTCTCTAAATGGCAGTGCGATTTTTTATGAATTAAAAGTATAGTGTTAGTAAATTCGCAGAACCTTATATCGGAGTATTAGAAGACAATAGGGAAAGAACATGAACGAGGAGATGATACTGCATCCGAGACCGAGCGCGATTGTAGCTGCTCTTTATACACTTCGCGATCTGGACATTGACGTTGCGATTTTGCATGGCCCCACGGGCTGCAGTTTTAAGCACAGTCGGCTGCTTGAAGAAGATGGACTGCACGTTTTAACCACTGCAATGAACGAGAGCAACTTTGTATTCGGGGGGCATGATTCGCTCGTGAGGGTGCTGAAAAAAGCGGAAGAGATGTTTCAGCCGGAGTTGATAGGTGTGGTAGGTACCTGTTCGAGCATGATTATAGGCGAAGACATGCGGCTGGCGATTGAGGACAGCGGAATTGGTTGTAAAGCGATAGCGGTGGATGTGCATGCAGGATACAGGGACAACACAGTGGGCGTTATCCTGACTCTTGAATCCGCGTATAAAGCGGGTATTCTAAGCAGCGCTGAATTTGAGCGGCAGAAGAGGATGCTTGAAGCTGCAACGAGAATAGAGAAAGAAGTCGGTGCGGCCAGTAAAAGCTATATCCCGCCGTCTAAAGGCGATTCAAAAATAGACGTTGCGGACAGGCTGCTTGAACTAATTGCAGCAGGCAAAAAGGGCGTTTGCGTTTTAAATGCGAAGAAAGAGACGGCGTTTATGTTCGTGGATATTATGGGGGCCGTGAATAAAGTCGCAGCGCATGCGCAAATTGTCAATATCGCCAATCTCGATATAAATGTGGGCTTGAAAAAGATTCGGGGATACGCGGCGAAAATTATGGACGAATTAGCGGCGGATGGTATAGAGATAAACAATATAATCGGTGGGTTGGATGAATATCCGGTTGCCGGCGAAAAAGCGGCTGAGGTGATCAAAGAGCTTTATTCGGATTGCGATTTTGCAGTTTTGCTGGGTGTCACGCATGCGGTGCCGCTGGCGAAGTACGACATAAAAACAGAGATATTCTCGGTTACTAACGGTCCACGGACGGTGGAACCTTTGAAATGGCTGGGGCATGAGCATGTAGTGCTTGAGATTGACCTGCATCCGAAGACGATGGGTGCTACGGGCATTATACCGTCAGAATTTGGTGATACGGTATTGAAGCTGGACGCATTGAAAAAGAATCATGGGTTACACAGAGAAACAGGCAAATAGTGAAAAGAACCCAAAAATACAGATAAAAAACGGTACGGTTTACGATCCGGCAAACGGAATAGAATGCGAGAAGATGGATATTTTCGTTGCCGACGGCAAGATCGTGGACGAAACAAAGCCCGACAAGGTGATAGACGCCACGGGTAAAACTGTAATGCCGGGTGGGATAGACGTGAACAGCCATGTCGCCACCTATGGCCTGAACTTAACGCGGTTCACATCCGGATTTCCAACCCTAAGCGAAATCGGGCATGCCTATGCACGGATGGGCTATACGCACCTAAACGAACCTTTAATGACTTTGAATACCGCGAGTTATGTGCATCACGAGCTCAGTGGCATCCCTATTGTGGACACATCCGCATCGCTCTGTCTTAGCTTATACGATATAGCTAATGAGATACGAGAACGGGACAAAGAAAGTGTGCAGAACCTGCTTCTTTTCCTTTTAGACGCTACGAGATCTATAAGTGTGCAGCTATACGATGCACGGGTGAAATACGCAAAGAGCGGTTTCTTTTATCGCGGTATATCAACAAAGAAATGTCTGGACTTCTTTAGTGAGTTGACCAAAACAGAAGCAGGGAATATGCCGAAGATACGAGTGAGGACTTACCCCGAGCTGTTAGATGAGGCTACAGAGAGCTTAAATACGTTCTGGTTAGCGCATATCGCTTCTGGCATTGATAATTGTGACCGATACGAAGCGGCGAATGCAATATTGAAAAATGGCGGTGCTGTTGACCTTGGTATCTTCTGCCCTTCACAGAATGGAGCTACAAACATGAGTATTGGCTATGGCGTACCGGACGCGGCAGAGAAAATCGCCAGTATAGACCTAGGGTTAGAGCAGCCGTTGACATTTTCAAAGCTGAACGTGCAGAAGATACAACCTAAAAGGGTTTTTCACTCACTAAAATTCGCGCTGGACGCTTTAGAGCATCTACCGTCTTGTAATCGTATCGCATTTTCCTCCGATAGCCCAAACGGGTGTCTCTTCACTTCTTATCCCAGGATATTTGCAGCGTTGCTTAGCTGTGATAACCGGAAGGATTTAACAAACGGGGAGTTAGCTCGTACTGAGTATTCGTTATATAATTTCGCACAGATAACACGGACGAATCCTGCAAGGCTGCTTGGTTTGCGGACTAAAGGGCATTTAAGCGTAGGTGCGGATGCGGATATTGCGATATACGATATAAACGAAAATACAGAAGGAAAGAAATTAGAACGGCGGCTGAGCAGTTGTTCGTGTCTTGTAAAAGGTGGCGAAGTAGTAATAAGAGAAGGGCAGTTAAATAACGTTAAAACAAGAAACAAGAGATTTTATTTCGTGTGTGGCGAGAACGAACTAGAAACAGCGAAACAGACGCAGCACGAACTGATAGACCGGATATGCAATAGAAGGTCGTTTCGGGCTGAGCATCTAAAGGTGGATGACTGTTTTATCCAGTCATACTAACCGAATCGCGGGTATCCTGTCGTCATAAATCACACCGTTTGCATCTGTAAACTGTGTGCATGTTATTTCCCCGTACTCGTTTGTAAACGTTTGTCTGTGGATTATCTGCGGATACGAGCCGGTTTTTATGACATAGTTGTATGTATGGTCTTTCAATAGCGTGACATACGAGGCACCGGTTTCGTTATGCAGTGTTATGTTATGCCAATCGCTCTGGTATCCGTTCCAGGTACCGCGCGCTATCAATTCGCTACCTTCATGTAGCTCGATTGATTCGGAGTGGCCACCTGTGCCCGCACACGGATAAGTGTATAATTTAGAGACTTTGAGATCCTGCGCAGGTGTTAGTTCTCCTGTATGTGTTCCCGAGCAGCTTGGATATGTTCCCGGACCGGTATCAAAAAAATTTGTGGTATTGCCTTCTGCTCTTACTTTTATCAGCCAGAAATCGTAGGAACCCGCACCGAACGATCCCGTGTCGCCAGCGAGAATATAGCCGCTGTCCGAGGTCTGCTGGGCGGAAGTTATCCAATCAATGTATTCGCCACCAAAGGTCATGTTCCATTGTTCGTCACCGTCTGAATTAGTCTTTACCAGCCAGGCATCCGATGACTCGGCATCATAGGATGTGGTATATCCCGCGAGGATGTAGCCACCGTCTTTTGTCTGCTGTACTGTCCTTGCTTCGTCTGGGCCGACACCACCAAAGGTCTTGCTCCATTCCGCATCACCGTCTGAACCAGTCTTCAACAGCCAGGCATCTGACCACTCGGCACCACTATCCCATGTACGTCCAGCGAAGATGTAGCCACCGTCTTTTGTCTGCTGTACATCTCTTGCCTCGTCTGGACCTGCGCCACCAAAGGTCTTGTTCCAGCCCTCATCGCCATCTGAATTAGTCTTCACCAGCCAGGCATCCGTTGACTCGGCGCCATACGACTCGGTATATCCAGCGAGAATGTAGCCACCGTCTGTGGTCTGCTGTACCGCATAAGCCTCTTCAGAATCCGAACCACCAAAGGTCTTGTCCCATTGCTTTTTCCCATTAAAATAGGACTTCACCAGCCAAACATCAGCCCATCCAGCACCGTACGAGTGCGTACCACCGGCAACGATGAAGCCGTTGTCTTTAGTCTGTTGTACCGAATATGCCCAATCATTGTCCGAACCACCAAAGGTCTGATCCCATTGCCCTTCTCCATCCGAGTTGGTCTTAAACAGCCAAACATCAAATAAACCATGACCGTGCTGATCATAAGAAAACGTCTTTCCTGTGATTATATAACCGTTGTCAGAAGTCTGCTGGACTGAGTATCCCCAATCCTGAAAAGGTCCACCAAAGGTCTGATCCCATTGCCGTGTTCCGTCAGAGTTGGCTTTAAGCAGCCAAACATCAGTGTTATCAGCAGCATATTTTGTGGTCCCGACAAGGATGTAGCCACCGTTTGTGGTCTGCTGAACAGCCTCAGCCCAATCGGGGTTAGTGCTACCGAACGTTTTGCTCCATGCCTCTTCAGGTGGTGTTCCAGTCGCGGTTGCACTTGCGCATCCCGCACTCAGGAATACCAGCATCATAACTATATATGCAAATAACGTTACCACCCATTTTTTCTCGCTATTCATCAGTTGCATTTTTCACTCGTCCTAATCAAGTTACAGTGTTCAGGTCATAAAAAACCATTGCATCTTCAGCCCACGGTTGCTTTTTTAAAAAGGATTCTATTTCTCCTCCCCCATTCTTTGTGTCCCTGCTTCTCCTGTGACTTGCAAAACTACCTTTATCGCTGCTTATTCCTTAACACCCCTAAGTCAACAACCCCACCAAAAACCGCACATAATCTTTTAAATCCTGTATCCTAACGTTCTCATCTGCACCATGAGCATTACTATCCATGAAACTACCAACACCGAAAGCGCAGACCGGTTGCTTCGTCTTCTGAACGGCATAAGCAACATCCAAACCACCCTGCACACCGGTTAACGTTTTAGCAACGCCAAAAGCGTCAGATGCCGCGTCCTGTACCTTTATTACCCATTCGTTGTCCTGCTCAGTGAACATAGGCGGGTATCCGGGTTTGCAAAACAGCTCTAGGTCTATACCGTGCTTCGTTTTTATGGCTTCTATCGCAGCCTCAAACTCTTTCAACACCGTTTCCACGTCTTCTTCCGGGATATATCTACGATCACCCCGTAACGTGCAACTCGGTGGTATAATGTTCTCCTTTACACCTGCGTTTATCATCGTAACGTTAAAAACAGGTTTTATGTGTTCCTGCCCACTTATATCAGTCATATGCGGACTACACGGTGCTTTTGATTCCCTACGCTCTACCGTCTTTTTCAAGCTTTCTAACTCGTGCATCACGATTTTCGCGGATTCTATCGCGTTAATACCCATAAACGGGATAGAGCTATGACATGATTTGCCCTGTACCTTTATCTCCCAATTCAAAACTCCGTTCGTGGCTATCGCAATTCCTTCGTTATCGCCGTCCATACAAAGGCAATAGTCGCCGCGGAGCAGTCCGGCATCTGCGAAATAGCACAACCCCGAATAAGGCCCGATTTCCTCGTCTGTGGTCAACGCAACTGTGAGATTATACTTACTCGCCCAATTCTGCTCGTGCATTACGCTTAAAGCAGCCAAAAGCGAAGCAACGCTGCCTTTCGAGTCCGCGACACCACGCCCATATACTCTATCGTCTTCTATTACAGTCTCAAACGGCGGTGCACTCCAGCCTTCGCCAGCCGGTACAACATCCAGATGCGTGTATATCACTACGCTTTCCGCGGCACCCGTATCTTTAGTAGCGAGCAGGTTCGATCTTTCTCCTATCAACTCATCATTCTTTTGTTTTGCTGCATACACATCCTCAGGCATCTCTATCCGTTCGCATTGGAATCCGAAACCCTCGAACACTGGAAATAGCCAATCTACTATCTTGCCATAGTTCTCACCCGGCGGCACGAACGTGGGTATTCTGACTAATTCCGTAAGCCAACCGATAAGTTCGTTCTCTTTTCGCTCTACTGATTTTGCCAATGCCGCTTTTTTTCGCTCTTCCATAAAAATACCACTAAGTTTCCTATCACAAGTTAAAGATTTATGTTTCTTTTCGTTAGACCTGCTGGTAAAACTACGGCATCAAAACACAAATGTCACTTAAAAAAATGTTGCAGTATATTGTGAAAATATTTAGTACGTAACCAAATTTGGTACGGATTAGAAACGACCGTAAATCATAAATACAGCCAATTACAATTAGTATTGTGGCGCTTTTCGGTAAACAGCGAAGCGTTAAGATAAAAATGAAGAAAGAAGAGCTAGTACATCTACATTTGTTGTTGGCGCAGTTGAAGAAGTATTGTGAACTAGAGGGTGTGAACTGTGAATTCAAGAGGTACAACGAGTTGGCCATTACTCCGTTTCAGGTACATAAGAGCAAAAACGACCACAAGCAAGCGGTTTTAATCCTCGGAAACGAACTTGTAGCGTTAGCGGCAAGAAACAATTTCCGGGTGGGCAAATAGCAAAATGATACCGCAAGGTGACGCTAGGCAAAAGCACACAGTCGGTTTCTACTGCGCTTTACCGTAGGAGAAACAAAGCGTTACTAAAGGAATTTGCCTTTGGTGTGGTTTGAGTGCTGCTATAAAACTAAAACCATGAAAAAAGCAAAAAAAGGAGATGAAAAAATGGGTAAAATCAAAAAACTAGGGTATACGAGCAGGATTTTAAGTATGTTTGTTGTTGTCTTTGTAGTCTCGGCTGTCGCTATGATTGGAACAGCAACTGCGAATCGGAATCTGGACTGGGGCGATGCACCGGATCCTGAATATCCCACGCTGGCGGCGAGCAATGGTGCTAGTCATGGTTATTCCAACTATTACTTGGGCGAAAGTGTGGATTTCGAGTCCGATGGCCAACCGAATCCCACAGCCACAGGTGATGACACAGGCAATGATGATGAGGATGGTGTTACATTCGTTGGATCATTGACGGCGGGCAATCCGGTTACTGTGCAGGTGACTGCGTCAAAATCTGGATATTTGAATGCTTGGGTGGACTTCAACGCGGACGGTGACTGGGGCGACCCAGACGAGCAGATTTTTGAGGACGTGCAGTTGGCAACAGGTCTCAATCAACTGTCGTTTGATGTGCCGCAAGGGGCAACTACTGGCACGACTTTCGCACGTTTCCGCTTCTGCAGCGATTCTGGTATGTGTTCGTTATATGGTGGAGATGCCGATAACGGCGAAGTGGAAGACTACCAGGTGAATATCGAAAACACAGAAATCCCCGAATTCTCGACTATCGCACTACCAGTTGCAGCAATACTTGGACTGATGTTCTTCTTCAACCACCGCAAACGCAGAAAAGACTAAGAAACTCTTGGGGATTGGATTTCCCCTATCCTTTTTTGGCTCTTCGCTATTTCATGTGGGTAGATTTGGTTAAGTGGCTGCCAAATAATCCAAAATCAGAAGAAAAAAGATGGGAGATATAGCCTTAAATCTAAAAGGAAGGGTTGAAAATGTTGGTAAAGTAATTGTGAGAG
>JAPVWK010000057.1 GCA_028572065.1 Candidatus Methanophagales archaeon | reverse complement strand
TGAGCTGGGCTCTCAGATTTCACCACGTTGTTCTGCGAGCTTACCGTGCAAACGTTACCACCGGCATGTTCCGCAGTAGGATTACCCCGAATGGAAGGGGTCGCCGAAAAGACAATCCGTGATGTAGCTTCCATGTCAACAGACCACGAGAAACCACGAGATTAACACAAGATTTTGGGTTAGCATGGGATAAAAGAGCCAATAGTATCCTTAAACCGGACCCACAGTATTTTTCTCTCGTGAAAATCTGTGTGATCTGTGGTTAGCTAAACAATTACTCCTTTTTTAATACCAAAACTGCTCTTATTGGTATTTATCCTTCGACAACGGTTGCGGTCATTTCTGCGTCATACAACAATCTTCTCGTCCACATTCGCAAGGTCAGCGTGCTACCACATCTATAGCGAATATTTCTGCTGGCGTCTCATCCTTCTCCCACGGGCGGATATATACCATCTTAAGGGCGGTTTTACCGGCATCCACAACATCAAATCGGATGGTTTGCACACCACCAACACCGACCATATCTTTCGGATGGGGATCTGATTCGTATTCTATTTCACCTACTTGCTGCAGGACCTGCACATCTGGTGCTTCTGCAACCTCCCACCCGTAGCCGGTAGTCGGGTTCGAGTCCAGAGCGATAGCCAAAGTTTGCCCTTTTTCTACTCCGACCTCTGTACCGTTGTCCGCTGCCGTGAGCCGCACCTCGTTGGAATCAGAACTCTCGTGTTCCTTTTTTACGTCCTCACTATCTTTTAGCTCTTGCGCTGCATCATCTGTTGGGACTACCTCTTTAGACTCCTGATGTTCCTCGGTTACTGATTCCTCTTTCTGTTGATCCACGCAGCCCATAGAC
Source organism: Candidatus Methanophagales archaeon (assembly GCA_028572065.1). Lineage (GTDB taxonomy): Archaea > Halobacteriota > Syntropharchaeia > Alkanophagales > Methanospirareceae > QENJ01. Next base: position 11,891 of record JAPVWK010000057.1, on the reverse strand, counting down.
AAGGACATTACAAAAATCGCTACTACAATCGCCGCAATAACAATAGTCTTCCGTTTTTCCATACATATCACCTCCTAACTCTTTTTTATGCCGATAACCCTACTTCACGGGTTTCGGTACTTCACGCACACATACTATGGCCGACCCACTATATATAACCGTATGTTGGACTAGTGTCACGTCAACCTTCAAGTGCCGGACAAAGTCGAGATAGCTTTATTCGAGCATCTTCGGCTGTGAATTGCCAATTGACTTTCGCATTTCTGTTGTCCCTGAAATTCTGCCATGCCAGTACCTCTTTTCTGACAACCTCGATGTCATTGATTCTTCTATTTAAACACTGCCCCGTGAGCACGTTCAACTCGATCTCGGCCATATTCAACCAGCTCCCATTCTTCGGGGTGTATACAAACTCGAATCTGTCCCATATTGCTTTGCCTTATCCGGCTGAAACGTTTCATAGAGCGATCCGGGAGCGTGTGTGTTCAAATTGAACATTACCAGTGTTTTTTTTCCCGCTCTTTTGTATTGCTCTGCAATCTCTTCCAGAAAACAAGCCCAGTCCCGCTTGGTCTTTCTTTCTGTGACCTTCACCCTACGCTTTCCTGCTAATGGCTCACAGGCAAGAAAATATTGCACATTTATGGATCATATGGACGCTTGTAAACATCCAACACCATTTCCATATTCGCAAATAATATAAAGACCTAGCATTAATGAATGTGCATGGACGCTCAAGAGAGACAATCGGCAATTGCAACTGCTGCGGTACTTTTGGCGTTCTTTGTGCTTATTGTGTTTGTAGCCACAATTGGCGGAGGTTTACGCTCGGATATACGATCAGAAATAGAACTTGTGGATATTGACATATCTGCGGAAGCGCTAGGTATCTCAGAGGCTTTACTAAACGTGACCCTGTATCTGGATAATTGCGGTAGCGCGAAATCCGGTGAAATAGACGTCATGGTGAAGGCTTATGATACGGACACGAACTTGTTCGTCACTTCAGATGAGACAAAAGCAGGTAAAATCGGTGGACGTGAAATGAATTCCGCGTGTACATACTTGAAGCTCCCGAAAGAAGGCGGGTATAAACTGCAGATACTTGTTTTTGAAGACGGCGAGTGCATAGAACGGGACGAAAGAACTATCTACGGTTTAGAGAACCTGGAGCCACCCTCAGATGCAAAAATCGCGATACGTGAAATTGATTTCCTCGTGGAAACCGTGGAAGTAAATGGCGAACAGGGAAAAGAGCATGCGATCGTGAATACCACTATTTACATTGACAATCTCGGCAAAGATGTCCGCGGTCTTAGGGCGTTGATAAAGGCAAGGGATGACGAGACAAGATTAATCGCAGATAAGAACTGGGACGACCTTGGTTTTCTTAAAGAAGGCACTACTACTCTACACTACACAGAACTAAACGTGCTAAATGGCCGGGATTATATCTTCGAGGTACAAATATGGCAATTGGAACGGATAATAAAAGAAGGTAGTGGGATGGTCCGGTTAAGCCCGTTTGTTAACAGAACTGTAATATTAGAAGAGAAAGAGAAGACGGTGGAGATTTTACCCGGTGTCGGTATCAAAGACTTCATGCCGCCAGGGCCCGTCCCCGAAGCGGTACCACGCCCGACTCCAAAGCCGGCAGCACCTGGTTTTGAAGCTTTATCCGCGGTTTTTGCTGTTTTTGCTGTCTTTGTAGTACTGCTAAAGAGAAAGATAGGAGGTGTATGATTATGGAGAAGCGAACTGACGAGCAAAAAGAAGAGGGTAAATCCATGGACATTACGCGGTATTTCCGTTTTGGCGTGTTTATCATCCTTATGCTATTACTTCTGGTTGCTACATTCCAATTCTATTTCTTTGCTATGGATACTATTTCCACGCTATTCAGTTATAAATACCAGTCTCTGGTGCAAGCAGGTTTCGCAGCTTGTGTCATCGTGGTTATTATATATTTCTTGAGAGCGGTAATATTAAAAGAGAAATGAGAGCGTTATACATAGGGCGGTTTCAACCCTATCATCTCGGACATCATGCAGTAATAGCGCAGATAGCTTCTGAAGTGGATGAAGTCATTATCTGTATTGGATCCGCACAGAGGAGCCACGAGCTGGAGAACCCTTTTACTGCTGGAGAACGTTATCTGATGGTTTCTAAGTCATTACGAGATGACGACATCTTCAACTTTTACATCGTGCCTATACTGGATGTCAACAGGAATGCCATCTGGGTATCGCACGTTGAGTCGTTAATACCGCCTGTGGACGTAGTGTACACAAATAATTCGTTAATTGAACGGTTATTTGAGGAACGGGGCTACAAGGTGCATGTACCTTTACTATTTAACCGTAAAGAGTATTCCGGTAGCGAGATAAGGAAACGAATGCTGAACCAAGAGAACTGGAAGGTTTTAGTGCCTGAAGCGGTAACGGAAGTAATAGAAGAGATAGACGGGCTAAGTAGAATGCTGGATTTACGCAGATGTGATACATGAAGTGTTCCGTTTCGCAAAATGGACTTAAAGCGGGGTTTATTTAGGACGCAGATTCACACGGATTCACACGGGTTTAATTTCTTCTGCGTTAATCAGCGTTAATCTGTGTCAACAATTAATTTTGGATTTTATGCTTTCTTGAGACTTTACAAATCGTGATTATTTCGTGAGGCAGTTTCAATTTCATTTCTATTTTATCCTACACTCGAAGCTATTCTTCTTTTGACTATAAAAGCGTTCTTATCCTATTTTTGCTCTCTAATATCCATTTATGTGCCAATAGCTTTGTAATACATCGGTAAACTCTTGTGGTCTGCTAATTACTTGCACCCTACGTTGCTTCGAGATTATAATCCACCAGAATTGCACCCAAAGTGTTCACAACGAACTGTTCGTCTTTTTCCCCTTTCGTTTGCTCCGTCCGGGCACGATCCAGGAAATAAGCGGTTATACCGATCTCACGTGGGTTGAGAAAATCAAACACCCAGTGGTCGCCAATATGAACAACAGCTTGCGGCTCCACATCCAGAATATCGCATACCTGCGCATAAAAATTATTTGATTTCTTCACCTCCTCGAAATCCGACGTTGCCGAGAAGACATGCGAAAAGAACTCCAATATCGGTCGCGTTTGAAACTCCACGAATTCGGTGGCCGCATTTGAGCTTATTATCAGTTCGTAGCCTGCCTCTTTCAATACTTCCAGAACGGTCTGCACATCTTCATATATCTTCACCTCACCTTTGTATCTTGTGAATAGTTCGTCACGTGTTATCTCCAACCCGAACTTCTGCAGCCAGTAATCTAGCCGGTACCATTCGATACGGTGCTCGCTTATTTTATCGTACTCACCTTTCACGTATTCAAATGCACGCTCAAAGCTCAAACACTCTTTCGCCGCGTAAGCCTCTGGAATGCCGCGTAACCAGACAGCATCCGCAAAGCTCTGGCTCACTAACGTACCGTCAACATCGAACGAGAACACTTTTATACCGTTTTCTGGCTGTGACATCATCGCTTCACCTTGCTACCTTTCACACGAAACAGATCAATATCTTCTTCTGGTAACCTCATTCTGCAGTTTACTCCTCGCTATACACATGTTTTTCATTCGGTGCTTCTTTAGCCTTATCTTTCCATGCTTTTATTGCTATAGTTCCGCGAAAACAGTTTTTGCAGCTTCAAGCCCGTCACCTGCTGTTTTTATAGCACCTGCTTCCTGTAACACCTCTTCTAATGCCTGCACTGTCTTCAACATGTCCTTATCGGTTATATTACCCATCGAGGCAATCCTGAATATCTTGCCTTTCAGTTCCGCCTGCCCACCGGCCACGATTATACCGCGTTTTTTCATACCGCCTTTTAGTTGCACATCCGTAAGTCCCGGCGGGATATTTATCGCCGTAACAGTATTGGAATAATTGCTTACTTCGTTCAATTCCGGGAATAAGTTCAATCCCAAACCCGTAGCAGCAGCTCGAGCCGCCTTCGACAGTATTCTGTGTCTTTTTATACGCCGTTCCATACCTTCTTCTTTTATCACCTCTAACGCTTCTCGAAGTGCGAAAAATAAAGGTACCGCGGGTGTGTACGGCGTTTGGTTCTTCCCATAGCTCTTCTTATAAGCCTCAAGGTCCATGTAAAAAGGCCCGTTCGTTTGTTTTTCGCGTATTGAAGACCACGCAGCCTCACTAACTGAGATTGCTGACATACCTGGTGGTGCACCCAGACATTTCTGCGAGCCTACAATGGCAACATCCGCACCCAGGTCGTCCACCGGTGCTTCGTCACCGCCTATTGTCGTGACGCAATCGAGTACAAAGATTGCATCGTGTTTCTTCACTAGTTTCCCTACTTCTCGTGCGGGATTGAGAATTCCTGTTGATGTTTCATTATGTACCATTGTAACCACATCCGGGTTGTTGGATTCCAAAGCGTCTTTTACCGTTTCTAAGTCTATTGATCCACCCCAGGTGGTATTCAGGGGTTTGACCTGCTCGGTATATCTACCCGCAATGTCGGCAAATCGCTCGCCAAATTTGCCATTCGCTATGCACACTATATTCGTGTCTTTATCCACGAGATTGCCTATTGCCGCTTCCATTGCGCACGTGCCCGACCCGCTTAACACGAACGGGTCGTTTCGCGTCTGGAATACTGTTCTTAGCAGCGCCACTATCTCGCCATACATCGTGCCGAACTCGTCTCCACGATGAAATATCATCGGTTTTGACATCGCCTCTCGAATACGTGGCAATACCGGCACCGGTCCCGGGATCATCAACAATTCCTCTTTATTCATCATAACAAATATAAACCGTTTCGTGAATGAAAAGCTTTACGTGTAAACATTCATCATGGATTTTCACAATCATATTTACCGTAATGTATTCACAACCAAACGAACTCCAATTTTTTCCCTAACCAGGCGACATATTTTCCACCACAAACAAGAAAATTTAGGGTGGCCTAATAAAAAATAGAGTGCTAAAATTGGTTTAATGAAACTCTAAAATCGCTTCTTTTGTGACTGAGCGTGGATTGTCGTTAAGTGGAATATCTGGAATATGCTACATAAATACCAAAATACAAGCATAATTATGTGAAGTGAATAAATGCGAAATACTACGTTAAATGATGATAATAGTTAAAGCAGCCCTAATTTTGCTGTGAATCTGTAGTTTGCATTACACAAATTGTGCGGGTGAAAATCCATGTTCGTGGATCATATCTTCGATGATAGCAAACGAATAAGAGTTGGCTAATTCGCCATATTCAACCCGGAAGATAGCACTTAATGGATTTAAAGCTGCGCTGTACAATGCTTTAGCCCATATATGCGCCTTGATGTTATCCACAGCATCCATAGGTATCCCAGCATCGTTGAATATCGCAACGATCTCGCACAGCCACGGCATTCTAATCGCAGTTCGGGTTCTGGTTTTTGGGGCGTGCGAGTAAGTTCTTCGAGTTCGGTACAGATAGGCTTGAAGTCTTCGACTCGGGTTTTTACTTCTTTTGTGTGATTTAGTTCTACGAACAGGTTTTCGGGTGGCATGCCTAATCGGTACTCCTTTGAGATCAGTAGTAAAGATATTTCTGAGATGTTGAAGCCGGTACGTTCGATTACAAAAGTGGTATAGGCCATGTCGTCTATGAATTCGGCTTTGTCGTTTGTACTGGCTTTTACTTCTGTCATGTGCCAACTTCCATCGGGTTTGCGTGTTAAAATGTCGGCTCGGGTGGCGAAGTCGTCTGTGAGGAAGGCTGGTTCGAATAGTGTTTTGGTGTCGGGGTCGCTCATCAAATTCGGGGTTGCTGCAACTGCAGAGTCGAACTCGCGGGTGGCGATCAGGGTTCCCTCGGGGTAGAGTGCGCGTGCGCGTTTTCCTAGTTCCTGGCCTTGTTCTATTTGGAATCGGTCGGCGGCGGTTATCGTGTTGTGGATTTGGTCCTGGCGCATTAGCCAGCCTAAGGTAGGGCAGGTTAGGGCTGTTAGGAATATGCGTTTTGTTAGGGGGCGCATGGGTGGGTTTTCTCGCTTTTATTTCTATGTTTAATCTCCTAGCCTTATCGCAGGTATCCAATCCACATACTCGTTTCCGTTCGCATCCACAAACGAAGTGCATGTAATTGTTCCGCCTGCTACCGTCTTACTGTCTGCATGTACGATCTGCGGATATGAGCCTGTACAGATGGTGTAGCTGTATGTCGCGTTTGCTACAAGCGTTAAAGAGCCATCAAAAGTGATGTTATGCCCATCTACTTGATAGCCGTCCCAATCGGCTTCTGCGATTATAATTCCTGATTCATTCGTGATTATCACGTGTTCGGTGTGTCCACCCGTTCCTGCGCATGGATACGTGTAGAGTTTGGATACTGCGATTGTTACGTTTGTCGTGATTGTGCCGGTGTGTGTACCTGCGATACTGGGATATGTTCCAGTACCTGTGTCAAACACTAACCCTTCTGAAACTGTTATTGCCCGGGACGTTGCGTTTGTTGCTCCATCATCATCTGTTACTGTTAGAGTCACGGTGAAAGTACCGGCTGGCGCATAGGTATGATTGGTAGTTGGTTCTGTCGTGTTCGTGGTATTTCCGTCTCCGAAGATCCATTCGTAATTCGTGATGTCTCCGTCCGGGTCTGTTGAATTGGATGCGTTGAATGTTATCGGTTGTGCTACAACAGGATTTGCCGGTGAATACGTGAAATTAGCAACCGGTGGTTGGTTCTCCTTTGACGTTACGTTCCACACCCAAGCCTGCATATCAGTCCCATTTGCATTTGTCACGATTGCCGAAACGTTCCATGTTCCAGTGGCAGCACCGTGTTCGTATAAGTTTGCTTCGGTTACGCTTTCGTTTGTTTGAACTTCGGTTCCATTCATCTGCCAGCTTACGTTTACTGTTTGGTTTACAATTATGTTGAACGTTCTTATTGCTCCTTCAATGTCATAAACAGGCGTTTCTGGTGTGTACGACGTTATTTCTGGTGCCTCTGGCGTTACTTTAGTTACGATCCAATCCCATGTCTGCATGTCCGACCCATTTGCATTTGTCACAATAACCGATACATTCAAGGTCCCTACCGCGACACTCGTGTTTGTGTATGCTGTTTCAGTTACGCTTTTGTTAAGTTGCACCTCGGACCCATTTATCTGCCAGCTTACGTTTACTGTTTGGTTAACAGTTATGTTGAACGTTCTTATTGCTCTTTCAATGTCATTTACTGGTGATTCTGGCGCAGAAGATATTATCTTTGGTGGTGGCGGCCTAACCCATCCGTCTGGGTCTTCAAAAGGATAATTATCCACGGAATCCGCACCGGTGTCTATCTTTGTGTATGACTCTGATCCATTTGATGGATTTCCATGACAAACATGGTCGCTCCAGTAGTTCCCCCCAATTAGAGGCCCTTTATCCCAATTGTTATCACCATAGCGCTCATAAGCCTGTTTATTGTTGTCAATAAAGTTATTGTGATAAATTTCATTGTTTCCCGACCGGTTGAGACACATCCCATATTCTTTATTTTTTGTGATGTTATTTCTTGTGATGCTATTACCCGTGCTTGCGGACACAAGATTAATGCCAACTTTATTCGCGTCTACGATATTGTTAGTCACGTTACAATTCTCCGACTGATATAAAGAGATACCGCAGTCATTAGAATTATTAGCGATGTTGTTAATCACGTTGGAATGCCCCGAACCCGATAAATAGATACCGCGGCTATTAGAATTATTAGCGATGTTGTTAATCACGTTGGAATACCCAGAACCCGATAAATAGATACCGCAATTATTAGAATTATTAGCGATGTTGTTAATCACGTTACAATTATCCGATTCAGATAAAGAGATACCGCAGTTATTAGAATTATTAGCGATGTTGTTAATCACGTTACAATTATCCGATTCAGATAAAGAGATACCGTATCTATTAGAATTATTAGCAGTGTTGTTAATCACGTTACAATTATCCGATTCAGATAAAACGATACCGCTTCCATTAGTAACAGTGTTGTTGGTCACGTTGCTATTCTCAGAATTAACTAAAACGATACCGCTTCCGTTAGTAACAGTGTTGTTGGTCACGTTGCTATTCTCAGAATTAACTAAACCGATACCGTCGTAATTTGAATTAGCGATGTTGTTAATCACGTTGGAATACCCCGAACCCGATAGATAGATACCGCAGTAGCTATTTGAATCAGCGATGTTGTTAATCACGTTGGAATGCCCCGAACCCGATAAAGAGATACCGTGGAGGATATTTGAATTAGCAACATTGTTTTCGATCTTACAATTACTTGAACGATCTAATTCGATACCGTTGTGTCGGTTTGAATTAGCAACATTGTTTTCGATCTTACAATTGCTTGAACGATCTAATTCGATACCGTTGTGTCGGTTTGAATTAGCAACATTGTTTTCGATCTTACAATTGCTTGAATGATCTAATTCGATACCGTTGTGTCGGTTTGAATTAGCAACATTGTTTTCGATGCAGCAATTGCCTGAAGAGGCCACGCAGATGCCGATATTATTCAAATAGAGGACGTTCTCCGATATAAGGCAATTATCACCGTTTACATAAATACCCCTTCCCGATTCAGTACTATTAGTCACAGTAAAATCACTAACACTAACATGATCTCCTGTTACATGAACAACTTTCCCAGCAGACCATTTTCCGTGAATTATCGTTGTATTTGCATCTTCGCCTTGCAGTGTTATCCAATTTTTTGATACGCTCACGCCGTTTGTATAGTAAGTTCCATTCCATACAAAAATGGTGTCGGTGGGTAAAGCGGCATCTATCGCCTCTTGAATCTTCGTAAAGTCTGCACCACCATCGTCATCTACGTACCATGTCTTCGCCGATGCCTCCCCTACAAAACACAGAAACAAAATCGCAGCACAGATAATCAATATTCTATATTTTTTGTACATTTTATTTTCCCATGCACCTTCTTTACAACCAGATCAACCTCAATGTCCGCCCCGGCTATGTTTGTAATACCCGCTTCTTTACGATTTCGAAAAGGGGTTAATAACCGTCCCGCTTTATCCATATATGCGAAGCAATGCAGCCTCTTTTCCTCTTTCGCTTCTTCTGGCGTAAACATCAACTTAATTGGTCACATTGGCAGTTCGCAATTTAAATCTTTCGGGTCATATAAAACGAAGAACACACACGTAATCTGGGAACTAATAGAGAGTTATGCCTGGATATCAGAGTTGACAGTGGGATGTCTCCCCACTGCAAACCATGTTAAACTACCTATTTTGGCTTAATGAGTCGTATGCAGCCCATATATGCGATTTTAAGATCCCCTTTTCAATACAAGGGTAGGTTTATTATCACCTCCTGCTTTTTCCTCGCGCTATTGCAACGTAACCAGTACTTCTATCACACCTGTACCCGAGTAAAGCGGTTCCAGTGCCTTGCCAAGAATCGTACCTATCTGCGGGTTGGTTGCTTTCATCGCATGTCCCCGCGTATCCGAAGTTGTGAGCAGGTCGCCTGGTTTTACCGAAGCGTAACTCGCATCTACTTTGCACGGCACACGACCTGCAACGGCAATGAGTTTCTCGCCTGCGTTACCCGTTTCGTTTGCGCCAAGCGATAAGCCAGGTGCTGTGGACACGATGCCTGCTACTGTTGTGTCATAAGCCGTGATGGAACTTTGCAATTTGCTATCTTCTCCGATGACCATTACGGTACCAGGTTCTACATCTTCTTGCACTGCGAAGTATTCGGCTACATCCCCACCGCCACCTTCGTACCTGAGGGCATATATATAATCCTCAGTGCGCACACCATACCTATGATCGGACCTGCCAGTCGTTGCGTAGATGCCGTCATATTTCTGGCTGTATGCATAAACACCACGGCTGTAGTTACCATCGGTAGAGGCATAAACACCATCGCTTATATCACCAGAGGTAGAGGCATAAACACCATCGCTAAAGTTGCCAGAGGTAATTGCGGAAACACCATCGCTAAAGTTACCAAAAGTACCTGTAAAAACAGCATCGCTGTCGTCGCCATAGGTTGATATAAAAACACCCATGCTGCCTTCGCCAGTGGTAGATGCAAAAACACCCATGCTGCTGTCTCCAAAGGTAGATGCATAAACAGCATCGCTGAAGTTGCCAGAGGTTGATGCAAAAATACCTTTACTCCAGTCACCATACAAGAGGCTGTCACCATAGGTATTCGTAACATCCAGAACGGCACCCGAAACAGAACCATTAATCACCGCTCCCGGTTTAAGGCTAAGCGCATAAGGCACCGCACTCAGTTCATATCTTGGCATCATCTCGGAATCCGAGCCGACTGTTATCCCCAGCCAGAGTTCTCTGCCATCAAAGTAGCTCTGATTAAAATCTATGTGCGTATTAAATAGCCCACCGGTAACCTCTACCGTGTGCGTATCCGTGTCCAGAGCAGTGCCTCCCGTAGCAACATCATATAATCTAAAGGCCATGGCGTACGTCCCACTCAGTGGCTCGCCTGCATTATCCGTCAGCTTACCCTGGTAATTGATACTCGCGGTGACATCCGAAGCCGAAACCCGGATTAACGCATTTCCAATATCTTTGGCGTTTCTGGCGTCATCACTGCCAATGCCAAATGCAGCAGCCGAAACGAGAATTGCAAGAACCCCAAGTACTGCTATTAACCAACTTCCTAAAATCCTTTTCTGGTATTTATCCATTTTTTACTTTTACTCCTTTCTTTTTTGCTGCTCTCTTCCTCCGTTTATAGCTCAGTGTTATGGGAAATGCCCCCGGAGGATAAAAAGCATGATTAAATTTCGAATAAATATATAAACCCCTGTGAGTAATAAGGATATCGGTAAGATTAAAAGTCCGTGGGATAACTTACAGATGAAAGGATGGAAAGAGTGTCTAATGTGGAGAAGTTCGGCTATATGGATGTATATGCGAACCAAGTTCGGATATGCCGAAGTTAGGCGAAAGACCACAATATAAATTACAAATACGGTTGGGTAAAAATGAAAATCAATTCTGATGATATTTTTCTTGAGGTATTATTAAAGCATTTAAATCATACTGAGATTGATATTGATAATCCAGAAGAGTTAACAGATGCTATTAATGAATTTATGTCGACTAGCGCTGCACTCTTACTAAGAGACATAAAACGAAATGCTAATAGGGATATTATAGAAATTAGGGAATATCAGAAAGGTTTTGAAAAAAGATTACTTAAAACATGGCGTGAACCTTTATCGGATTTGGAAGTATTTATTCAACAATGCTTGAGCGAGGGAAATAAGTTTAATAAGAAGTTTCGGGAAAAAGCAGCCAAAGAAAATGATTATCTATTTGAAGTTTTAACACTACTTCACGGTCGGAGTTGTCAGATCGCAAATGAAATACTGGTGCTATTAAGAAGTGGCTATAGTGATGGGGCACATGCCAGATGGAGAACATTATATGAAGTTGCTGTCATATCAATGTTTATTGAAAAACACGGACAAGCATTAGCAGAAAAATATTTGCAGTATGGAATAGTAGAAAATTATTATGACGCTTTAGAATATCAAAAAAATTGTTCCCAATTGGGTTATGAACCCCTATCAAAGGAAGAGCTAGATAATATTGAAAATAGTAAAAAGAAATTTGTACTTAAATATGGAAATGATTTTTTTAAAATGTATGGTTGGACAGCGGATGTTCTTCCTAAAGGGAAAAGAAAGTTCGAGTATATTAGACTTGTTGCGAAATAGCCAACAAATAGAAGAAACAGGTACTACTCACCACCCGCCCCTCCGATTCAGTGGCACTTCAAATGATAATTCCACAACCCACATGAAATCAACATGGCTTTATCATTAAAAGAATCTG
>JAPVWK010000056.1 GCA_028572065.1 Candidatus Methanophagales archaeon | reverse complement strand
GTCCTTGCCCTTGTTCAAGCAGATATTCAGAACTTCAGGGTTGATACCCCTGTTTTTCAGTACATTCATGGATTCTACTACGGTCTCAAGTCGGACAGCGGCGATAATAATCCGTCCCCCTGGTTTCAAGTGCGTGTACACAGTCTCAACTGAGCTTTCAAGGTTATCTGTGCCGCCGAAGAAGATGACATCGAAATTATGCGATAAATGCTGCTCCTCCATCTTGCCAAATACAAGCTCTATTTTTTCCGACACACCGAAAAAGTTTATATTCTTTATCGCGATGTCATAGTTCTCTTTGTCCTTCTCCACTGCGGTGACGTCGCAACCTAACAGAGCGAATTCGATGGATACGCTACCTGAGCCAGTGCCAACGTCCAAAACACGTTCATTTCCGCGTATCCTCGCTTTGGACACTATAATAGCACGGACTTCTTCGCGTGTTAAGCCTGCTTTTGAGCGTGAGAATAACCTATCAGGTATTCCGGGTGATTTATATTCCCAGTCCACACTATTCTGTTCTGTCTTCATGGCACTTCATTTTAGTTAGGTCTATAATTAAGCTTAGGGCTTATAAAGTCTGGAAATTATTGAGATTTCCTACGTTTATATCCTAATCCAATCCCAATCAGCACTAAAATCAGAATCACTGCTATAATACCCATTAACGGAACACCGGATATAGGGAACGCAGGTGCTAGTTTTTCTGCGCGTTTCTCCTCTTTCATTACTTTGCCTCTTTTCTCGTTCGATGCCGTCTCCGGTGGTTTCTTCAGTTCCACTCCTGTTTTACTCACTCCAGTCGTCTCTGTCACATTTGTGATGCCCTCGCCTGGTTCTTCTTCTATAATTCTACTGCCTCCGCCACCACCATGGTGTCGCTCTGCTGCCTCCGGCACTTTTTTAGGTTCCTCACCACGCGCCTCTGCCATCTCGTTGAGGTACTCTTCAAGGAGTCTCTGGTCTATTGGGGCGTCAGCCACGTCCATCAAGCCCTTCATATACTCATTTAAAAGTAGATTGTTGCAGGTGTGGTGGCAGCAGGCAACGCCGTACTCCACGACTGCTTCCATGTACTGCTTCGCCAGCTCGGCTGCTATCGTGTCCGGGGCATCCCAGTAGTCCTTTCGACTGGCTTCGAGCATTCGTGCAGTGATGGACTGACGCGCCCACGGATTGACCTCATTGAACCAATCCGTTAGCCCCAGATCGTATGAGTCCTGAACATAGATGTCATAGACCTGGTTCCACATGCTATCTGTAATCATGTCTGGCGTTACAACAGTCCAACCCCAGAGATTCTCTATGAATCCATGGTCCATCGCTCTTGCCCCTGCATAGTCATGTTCCATCATTCCTTTAATCCATTTAGGATTGAAATATCGAGCACGGAGCTCCCTTTGTAAGTAACTTTCTAACGTTTCTGTCTTTGGGTCAAGTGGGTCTCTCAAATTCGAGATGTATAAGTCAGGTGTCTCGCCCCTCTCACTTCTCACTGCCAGAGCTAATCCACCCAAATACTGGAAATAGTCATCATTGTCAAGCACACCATACAAATTAGAACTCTGGCTGTGCACCGCAGCCTCGGTATCCGCAAGATTCTGTCGAAAAATTTCTGACCCTGACACACCCCAGCCATCCGCACCATATATGAATCCCATTCGATTGATGTAGAGATTTGCAAGTTTCGTCTCATTATCCCACGTAGAACTTGCTGATATCGCATCTGGAAGTCCTGTGCCATAATTCCCTGGTGCCTCTGTGAATATCCGCGCCATTGATAGACTTCTTGCTTCCGTTTCGCCGTATCCCTGCGCTATCAACCAATTATAGATGACATTCGAGTTTACCTTGACGTAATTATCGCATTCTTCTCCTTCCGCTTGCGCAGCCAACCGAACGGCTTTGTCAAGTAATGTGATACTATCAGGGTAAGTATCCCGGTATAGACCAGATGTTGTGATGAGAACGTCAATTCTTGGTCGTATCTCATCATTAAGTTCGAAATCCGATGCATTTAATAGCTTAACGTCCTTCACTCTCCCTTTTGAGTCCCAGACAGGCTCTACACCCATCAGATAAAGTATTTCCGATTGCAGAACGCCCCAGTGTCGCATCGTCTCAATTGCCCAGAGCACAAAACCAACCTTTCCAGGATAGGACCCGTTATGTTCCGCTTTATGCTGGCTTAAGAAGCTGTCAGCCACCACTTTTCCTACTTCCCATGCTTCCTTTGTTGGCATCAATCGCGGGTCAAAGGAATAGAAATTGTTCCCTGTGGGTAGCGCATCGGGGTTTCTTATTGGATCGTGCCCCACCTTTGGTGGTACATACTTGCCTGATAGCCCATCCAGTATTCTCGGAATCTCTATATCGCATCTTCGTATGTTTTCCGCATATACAATGGCGGTATTCAAATCTGCTGTTACATTTGTGGATACGGCTCCAAGCACCGCCATCTGTGCTACATCGGGACTTGAGCCGTTGAATAATACCGCTATTAATAGTTCTTCCACCACGGTACAGTTCCCATGTGCTGCAGATAGCTCATGCGGGTCTGGGTATATCTCTCCAACGTGCGCGACAAATTCATCTCCAAGCATTGAGTTCACCATAGACACCAATTTCCAATCCACAGGGGGCGAGCCGAGTATATGCAATCCATAAGGCATGAATTCTGCTGCTAATTCATGAAGATAAATGTGAAGCTCTCCGTTTGAAGATACGAATTCTGTAAATGTGCTATTATCCATTGCTCTCAGCTCTTCCGCAGATACACCCAAATCTTCAGCCAGATCAAGATTTTCATATAGTTGCGTTATCGTCTGCCGTGTCTGATTTTTGACTGCTGGTTCTGTTCCCGGGCTCAGGTAAATATGTATCTTCTCGTGCAAAATCGAAAGGTTGCCATATAATCCAGAAGCAACGATTGGAGGCGTCAGATGGTCTACAATGACTGCATTTCCCCTCCTCTTCGCCTGCGTACCCTCAGCAACGTTGTCCATTATGTATGGATACACCACAGGAATGTCTTGAATCAGAATCGTGGGCCAGCAGTCCTCTACCGACAGTGCAGTCTCCTTTCCCGGGAGCCATTCCTGTGTCCCATGCTTTCCAAAGTGGATGATTGCATCCGCTCCATACTCTTTCTTCAGCCATAAGTAGAACGCAATGTACTGGTGGTGCGGTGCAAGCTCTTTGTTGTGATACAGTATCGAGTTATTCTGCAACCAACCTCTCGTTGGCTGTGGTGACAAGAAAACATTGCCAAATTGTATACCGGGAATTACGAAATATTTGCCTGTCGCATTTCCATAGACCATGATTTCTCCTGGTGGTTCTCCCCATTTCTCTATCACCTCTTTCCTCTTATCCTCCTGAAGTTCCTCAAACCACTCTTCGTAGTCACTGACAGGGATGAACTTGAGGCTGTAATTACTTACCATTTTGTTCAGCTCACCGGGAGCCCATGACCCTACATTTACACCCTGATGTACCATCAGCTCAATCAGTTCTGTTCCATTCGGTATTGTTCTATCTCCAACCTCGTATCCACTCTCGTTCATAGCATCTAACAGGTTCTTTAGACTTGGAGAGATGTCTAAATAGCTGGCACCGAGATTGTTCTTGCCTCCACCGTGGTTATAGTAGATGATCGCTATCTTCTTCTCTGAATTGTTCATACGATGCAGCTTCGCCCATGAAATCGCTCTGTCGGTAATCCAGTCTATTTGGTAGTCCACAGGCTCATGAGAATATTCACCACTAATCGGATCTTTTACCCTTCCACCAGTATATATGAACTCAGTCTGTCCATCTAACTCAGGGAGTGAAATTTGCCAAGCAATCTCGCTTGGTGAAAGCCCTGTACTGTTCTCCCAGTTCTCAGGAGAAGCATAAGATGACATTATGGCTTTCAGTGGTGTGACATTCAAGTCTTCAAAATATTTAATCCACTTTTCTCCTTGACTGAAGGCAACACATGAAATGACAACATCTACTATGGATTTGTTATCTTGTATAAAATAGTCAGTAGAATTTATATCTTTATACGAGTAGGTTGCGAAAATCACATTTGCTCCTTTCGACTCAAGCGATCGTATTAAAGCATCTATCGCAGGATATCCAAATCCTCGCGCAACATAATAACCATGAATACCTACTGTGCAATTCGCTGCATTGTATTTTTCGGTTGTGGTATACCACTTTAAATATTCACAAGTATTACTGAAAACTCCCAGCCCTTGTATTCCTAATTCTTCCACTTTTGCATCTGGATGATATAAACCATGTAAAGGCACTGGTATTGGCGGTAATATTTCAGCGCTTACATTGCAGAAAGTCACACCAAGGAAAAATATTAATCGCTTTGTATTTTCTTCTGTCTGATAATCCCAATACTTTGTTATATTTGAGTAGTTAGGGTCAGAGAGATTCACATTACTTAAATTATGTACGTCCGTGAAATGGTGGGTTATAACGTATGCGCCATTATCTTTTGCCTTCTCCACCGTTTCCTTTATCGCATCCTGTACAGGATAACCTATGTGGGTTATCATTATAACATCTTGGTCGCTAAGATCAAGGTTTTTATATGATTCAGACTCTTTCTCAGAAAGAAAATATGATGTAACATTGATACACTTCAAAATTTCTAGATCATCCTTTACTCTTTCAATGAGCACATAGTTTTGAGCATCACCTCTTGTTACAAAGGTAATATTCGGCCTACCTTTCGGTGGATTCGGTGAATCTACACATGTAGCGCCATCATAAAATGAATTATTCATGTATAAAATGAGGCTCCTTATGTTCTCATCGCCATCATACACCCAGTATTTTGTTATATTAATGTCATCCACATACCCAATGCTGATGGTTGTGGATAAGTTGTATGTCACAACATACGCACTTTCGTTTATCGTCTGATTTATGCTCGCAACGGTTTCGTTATCAAGAGAAGCTAAAAACACAACGCTTTCCGTGCTAAAATCACGCGATTTCGCTTCTGTTACGCTATATATCTCTACTTCAATTGTAGTGTTCACAGCAGCATCCATTGACGCCTTTTCAAGCGATGCCCTGTTCTCATCCGTTCCAAGCACAAACGTTATTTTATTCCTCTTAATCACTTCACTGGTGATATTTACTGGGGCATCCTCTGGTGCATCCGCAGCCAAAGTCGAATTCCCACTTATTGCTGTCTCATTATCTCCCGATGGTGCCGGTGCAACCACTAATGGCACAAATATCTGCGCCATGAACAACACCAATACCAACAACACCGCTACCCCCAAACTTTTAGTCTTCATCATGTTTCCCACAAATAATAGGTGGATTAGAAATCCTATATAAAACTTTCTATTTTTGAATTTTTGATAACAAGTGTAATCTAAACAGGCAACAAAATTAAGGAATGTTAAGCAGATGTACGTACCTCATGTGTTTTTCTTTTAGCACAAACCTTTCTTAAAAAGAAAGCTTTACCAAAGAAACAAGGGTCTTCTTTTTCTGCGAAGCCGCGAAGCTTTTTTAGTCAAACTTTTTCTAAAAGTTTGTTGATAAACCTTTTCTTAAAAGGTTTTAAAGGAAAAGTGTATTTAAGTCGCATTATCCGGTATATATATCACCTCTCCCGTCTCTAACCGGTATGCCGTCCCTAATTTATGACCTTGCCCTCCAGCCAGTTCTTCTGTCATATTCATCACTTTTATCTCCTGCCCTTTTTTGATAATCACCTGCATGTTCTCTTTTCCAGGATTCTTCACAATGGTTACATCCGCAGTAGGATTCAAAAGCTCAGGCACACTCGCGGACATTACGAGTGCAATGAGCAGCGCAACAGCAAAGACCATCGCGGCGTCAAACAGGTTTGCCACACCACCCAGCGGGTCTTCCTCCTCATCCAAAATCAATCTCCTTCTCCTACCTCTCATTTCAATACCTCCACCACGTATTCCATATCACTCAAATCCTGTGTGTACCACCTCTTTTTCACTAATACGATTGCGTATGCTATACCACCGGTAAGAAGCCCAAGGACTGTTGTGCTGAATGCCACAACCAGATTAGTGGCAAGCTGCTGGATATCTCCTGAGGTGAGCCCCATAAGTGCGGGTCCTAAAGGTATCAATGTGCCCATCAACCCTAACATAGGTGCCACCCTTGCAATCAATCTCGCATGTTCAAGCTCTTTCGCTATCTTTAGTTCATAATCTTGAAGCAGTTTCTCCGCTTCAACCGAGAATTTGCTCTCTTTTAGTGTTTCTATAATGTCTAATATAAACTCTCTGAGAAAGTCATTTGACCCACAAGCCTTCAACGCATGAGCCGCTTTATTGTAATCTTGCCCATCGAGATGTTCCTTTGCCGCTCTAC
Source organism: Candidatus Methanophagales archaeon (assembly GCA_028572065.1). GTDB lineage: Archaea > Halobacteriota > Syntropharchaeia > Alkanophagales > Methanospirareceae > QENJ01. The sequence goes on along the minus strand of JAPVWK010000056.1, from coordinate 6,798 downwards.
ATCCTGCCTTTAGTTTCCTTATATCCCTGCTTCTCGATGCGTATTCTGATAGAAACTGACCTACGGAAATAATTGCCCATGCTACCAATCCGAGCAGTATAATAATTACGGGATATATCAAAACATTTGAAATCAAGAACATTGCTCCGATTAATCCTGAATATGCGTCCATTTCTTGCCCCCTTTTTTCTTAGACATTGCTCTTTTATGCTTATCCAATAGAATGCCAAGTACTATAAAAAATGTCATTGTCAAAGCAGAAAGGAATAGATTATTATATCCTACGGAATACTCAAGTACAGGCGTATTTTGAGCTTGAATGTATGCAGGAATCATTAAAGGAGATAACAGATAAAATAACCCGAAAAATAGCATGACCGTGCCCAGTGCGGAAGGATTTTTGATTTTAAAAACAATTGCAATCGCAGAAACGGAGAAGGAAAAGAAGCACACACCGGTAAAGAAAATCGTGCCCACAATTATGCCTATCACGAGGTGGCTTACACTACTAAGCTCTGATAGCACCAAACAAGCTAAAAAAGTCGCTGTCAGACAAACAGGGCATGGAACTGAGAGCCATAGAAAAGTCTTCCTTGAAATGTCCTTATCGTACGAAAGCCATTCTTTCTTCGTCTTTATACCGAAATAGACGAGCCCTAGTGCGATGATGACGTGCATCGTAACACCAGTTGCAAGTATATTTTGTGTTATATCGGGTGGGATGACGCAAACCAAATAGCTAAGGACGATAGAAGCGCAGAAATAAATAGTTGCGATGTAAAAGACTTCTCGCCTCTTCAGGTTGGCGAAACCACACCCTAAGCCGGTCTTTAATGCCAGAATTGCTACCCCTACAAGTACACCGACTGCAAAGATGTTATTTATCTCTGTCGCCATTATACCTTTATTCTCCTTTTATGCTCTGATTTGATTGTTTCTCTTCCCTCATCAATCTCATTATTTCACTTCTCGCCGCTCTAATAGTCAAAGGATACGGATTCCGTACCGGCAACTCATCCTCCTTATGCAGTATCTCCATCAAACGCGCAATCCGCGGCAGCCGCAACTGTGATTCTCTTATGACAGACGCATCAGAAAATACCGCCTCAGGCGTGCCTTCTGCTACGAACCGTCCCCCGTGCATCACATATATCCTATCCGCATATTGCGGTACCGCATCTACATCATGAGTGGCGATAATCAATGCGATATTCATCCTTCGGCTCAAATCTACTAAAAGGTGCATCACAGCACTTGACGTGCGTGGGTCTAAATTAGACGTGGGTTCGTCCAGCACAATGATTTTCGGATTCATTGCAAGAACTCCTGCGATAGAAACCAATCGCTTCTGTCCGCCGCTGAGATTATCCGGACTCTTGTCCTTCAAATCCTGTATGTTCAGCATGTTCAATGCACTATCCGTCCGCTCGGCTACTTCGCGCTTTGAAAGGCCCATGTTCCTCGGCCCAAATGCCACGTCTGCCCATACTGTCGGCGCGAACAACTGATCGTCCGGATCCTGAAATACAAGTCCTACCGTCATCCTTATCTTATCTAAATTAGTCTTTGTTATCTCTTCTTCGTTGATAAGAACCGTGCCTTTCGTGGGTGAAAATAAGCCATTAAAATGGTAGAATAGAGTAGATTTACCACTGCCATTCGAGCCAATAACCGCTACTCTCTCGCCTACCATTACCCTAAAGTCAATGCCTTTCAACGCTTCTGTACCGTCCGGATATGTATAAAAAAGGTCTGATACGTTTACTGCACACTTCATAGGCAGGTTCCTACTCCTAGCCATATACGGTCAACAATTACCAGCAGTACCGAAATCACGATAATTATAACACAGAAAAGAGCGTTTTTTGCTGATAACGGTTCGATTTCTGTAAGCTCGGAATCTGTGGTATACCCTCGTGACAGCATTGCGGCATATACACGTTCACCACGTTTTAATGCCCTCAAGATGAGCGAACCTGCGACGGTACTGAGATTATTCAGCTTTTGCTTATAGCCGAGTCTACTGGAGAAGCCGCATCTTGACGCTTGTGCTCTGTACATCCTTACGCTTTCCCCAGACAGCAGATGGATATAGCGCAGCATCATCACTGCGAGGTCAACCATAACCTTTGGCACCTTAAACCAGAGCATCGCTTCCGTCACCGCCATCACCTCTGTAGTAGCTACAAACACGCTCAATACAGAAATCGATGCAATTATCCGCGCGAAAAGCAAAACGGCAAACGAGCACGATTCATGGTAGATTGGCCACCCGAAGAAGGATGCTACTTGATGCTCACCGCCATACGTAAATATGACAACGACAAGCACGACAATCGCAACAGAGAACGGAAGTAGGATCAGTCTTTTAAGATATATCCTCAGTGGCATTTTAATACCGAAACAGATAAGTGTGGCAGCGCAAAAAATAAAGAGGGGGATAAGGGGTTGCTTCATCGAAATGATGCAGAATATCAATGCAAAAGCACCTACAAGCTTTACGCGTGCATCAAGTCGGTGGATAGCCGAACTACTGCCAACTACTAACCGCTCAAAGTCCACTTCCTGGACATAATTAATGAGCCGCATCGTCTTTTTTACGCACGTCCGTGTGTCCGTCCTCTTATATCTTTTCCAATTGCAATCTCCACAGTCGTACATAATGCCCGATGATCAGGAAAACGAAGAACCCCATCGTTGTTCCGATTCCTAATAACGGGCCTGCCACTAGCCATTCAAGCATCCTCTTGCCTCCTAAATAGCCCCGTCCATAAATAGCCGACTATGAAGCCAGCAACAATTCCCGCGATTGTGAAGCCCCAGAACTTTCCTACCAAATCAGTAATTGTCGGAACGAGCGATACCGGCGCGACATTTGCAACAGTGCTCGCCGCGTGTTTCTCCACTATTGGTCCTATTCCCTTCATCTTCCCCTGATCGCCTATATAGCCAAGATACGCAACGATAAGGATGATCGCAGCTATTACTACCATCAGAACCAACGCCGTCTTTGTAAATCGGTCAAGCACTTGGAACACCCCCCCATAACTTCTTCGCCAGAAGATCCGGCCTTCGGTCAGCAATATACTGCACAATGCCTGCGGTGAACACAAACTCTGCAACTGCAAGTGGCAACTGTGTCGGCATGTATCCTACCATATAGATCGCCCAGTGAGAGAGCACTGAACCTGGATTGACCGACAATGCGAGTTGGAGTGCGGTCGTTAGATAACACAATACATCCCCTATGAATCCTGCCATCCCCGCAGCAAGCCATAAAGGCGAGTTCACCGTCCTCAGTAGTACGAAGATGAGATAACCACTGAATCCCCCCACGATCCCCATTGACACTACATTCGCACCCAGCGTTGTGAGTCCACCGTGTCCAAAAAACGCCTGGAAGAACAGTGCAATTGCACCCAGTACCACGGTTGGAAAAGGACCAACGATTATCGCAGACATCGGCGTTCCTATCGGATGTGAGCACGACCCCGATACCGGGACGGGAATGTGCCAGACCGAGATTACGAAGACCACAGCGCCCATCATTGCAAGCAACGGCAGGTACGATGCGTTCTCTTTTGTGCCTCTCTTTATCTGCCATACCCCCACCGCTATAAAGACTATGGCGATTGCAAACCATACCAAACACCATTCTGGTGCCAATATACCATCTGATATATGCATTCCTTTTTTTCACCTGAAAGGAGACAACGGTGAGAGGGTATTTAAGGTTTTCTATTTTTCAAAAAAAGGTTGTAAGTGTTACCTATATAGCTAACATTGGTGGGTTTTTGTATTTTCTAAAAGCATACCTTAGAATTAAGAATGAATTATTAACGAGGGATGAAATGGCGAAAAAGATAATGGTGCAGGGCACGGGGTCAGGCGTGGGCAAAAGTATAATTGTAGCTGCGCTTTGCCGCATATTTACCCAAGATGGCTATACGGTCGCACCCTTCAAATCGCAGAACATGGCTCTTAACTCTTATGTCACTGCAGATGGTCTTGAAATAGGGCGTGCACAAGCGTTTCAAGCGTTCGCCGCTTCTAAAGAGCCGACCGTGGAGATGAACCCTATCTTGTTGAAGCCAACAAGCGATACCGGCGCCCAGGTCATCGTACGTGGCAAGCCAATAGGCAATATGACGGCAAAGGAATATCACGACTATAAGCCAAAAGCATTGGCGCTCATAAAGGACTGCTTTGAGCAACTCGAACGTGGAAACGACATCGTGGTGATAGAAGGTGCAGGCAGCCCCGCAGAAATAAACCTCCGTGCGAACGATATTGTAAACATGCGCATCGCAAAACTTTTAGATGCGCCCGTGCTGCTTATCGGCGATATAGACAAAGGCGGCGTCTTCGCCTGGATCGTTGGCACACTCGAACTGCTTGATGCAGAAGAGCGCGAGTTGGTAAAGGGTATTCTGATAAACAAGTTCCGTGGGGATCTGGATATACTCAAGCCAGGGCTGGAGTTTCTCGAGAAGAGAGTCAATAAACCGGTGATAGGTGTTATCCCATATTTTCAGGATATCAGGGTACAGGAAGAGGACTCGCTATCACTGGAAAAAAGGAAGATAAATTTGGTGGGAGATAGAAAAGGAATAACGATAGAAGTCGTCCCAATGCCGCATATATCAAATTTCACGGACTTTGATGCTTTAGAAGCAGAGGATGACGTTTCGCTACGATATGTAGGCAAGGGCGAAAAAATAGGCGAGCCGGATGTGATCATTATACCGGGCTCGAAGAATACGATAGGCGACCTGCAGTATCTTAAAAACAGCGGATATGCGTCGGAGATAGTGGATAGAGCGATGAGCGGGAAGTGTGTTGTTTTTGGAATCTGTGGAGGTTATCAAATGCTATGTAATACCTTAATAGACCCTGAAGGAGTGGAATCAAAACTTAGAGAGATTGATGGACTTGGCTTGCTGCCTGCTACAACCATATTTGAAGGCCATGCACGGAAAATGACGAATCAAGTGCGTGCGATAGCGGATTTGGAGTTCTACAAAGGGGAGATACAGGGCTATGAAATACACATGGGCAGGACTTATTTCTCTAATGGGTATATTAAAAAGGGATTTACGATAATCGAGCGTTCTGGGGAGCGGGTTATGGACGACAATAGTGGCGCTGTTTCTAATAATGTCATAGGAACTTATATACACGGGATATTTGACAACAATGGGTTCAGACGGGCTTTTATAAACCACATAAGGCAGAAAAAAGGGTTGTCGCCGTTGAATATAAACGAGAACAAAAGCGAAGACAAATATAATAGCGGGATTGACTGGGATGTGGAATACAATAATTTAGCAAAGCTTGTGCGGAGAAGTATTGATGTATCTAAAGTATATAAAATCATAAATTGTGGATGAAAAACTCATCCTAAAGCTATGTTAGCGATTTAAATCTTTCAAAACTCTCACTCGTAGCTTTGCCAGATCCTCTTTTATATCCACTTTGAGACCCATTCCCTCGAATATCCCCTCAAGCTCGGTTCTTATGAATTTGCGGGTGCTGTCATGACCTAAAACCAGAGTAAACGAAGTTTCTGAATCTTTCCTTATTGTAAAGAGATTGCAAGCTTCGAGTCGTTTTAGTATCTGTTCTACATGATATTGTCTGTATTTGAACTGCTCTGCATGCGCCTGGCAAACATCGCGATGCAAAGCCCAGAATTTATCCTTCTCCTGATGTGATTCAATAAAGTTCAGAAATAATAGCCAGTGGTCTATATCTACGATGATATGTTCGCCAGATGAAAGCATCTCGATATATGTGCGCACCACAGCCTCATCAATCGCCTCAAAGAGCGTTCGATATTTGCAATAAAATTTTAACGCTTCTCGCATTAACTCGCTTTGTGATACTCGTAACTCCTTCTTCGCCTCTTTGAATAGCTCAGCAGTCTCTTCGTTCAGAACAATTGTGACCCTTTCCGGTAGTTTCATGTTTGTAAACTTAACATAGTCTTTACCTTTTCTGCTACTCTTCGGCTTACAGCCCGGAAAAACTTTCCCTTCCACAAAAAGAGTTGTGTAGTTGCATTTTGGAGAGAGCCTAATATCTATTCTTTTTGGGATGTCGCCTCGTATTTCGTGTTTCATAACATTTATGAAAAGTTCTCAAAAGTTCTCAAATACTTTTAGGATGGGTTAGCGATCTTTAATATCCTAGGGTGAATACAAGATGGAAAAAGCGATAAAGACAAAGGAAGATGTATTGGGTGTAGTAGAGAAGCAAGGGATAAAGTTCGTACGGCTGTGGTTCACGGACATCCTGGGGCAGTTGAAGAGCTTTGCAATCACGCCAAAAGAGTTGGAAGGTGCGTTTGACGAGGGCATGGGTTTTGACGGTTCCTCGATAAAGGGCTTTGCAAGGATTGACGAGAGCGATATGCTCGCGAAACCCGACCCTGCTACATTCAGGATTGTGCCGTGGCGGCCAAAGGAGCATGCAGTTGCGAGGATGTTCTGTGACATTCTACAGCCAGACGGAAGTCCTTACGAGGGCGACCCGAGGTACGTACTGAAAAGGAATCTGGAGCAGTTGGAAGAGAAGGGCTACACATTCTATGTGGGTCCGGAACTGGAGTATTTTTATTTCCGGGACGATAAGAATACCGAAGTGCTGGATGAAGGGGGATACTTTGACCTGACGACACTGGATGCGGGAAGCGACTTACGAAGGGATACAATCTTAACACTGGAGGAAATGGGGATAGATGTGGAGTACAGCCATCATGAAGTTGCGCCTTCACAGCACGAGATAGACCTCCGTTAT
>JAPVWK010000055.1 GCA_028572065.1 Candidatus Methanophagales archaeon | reverse complement strand
GGCACTTGCGATTGAAACACCCAAAGGGGTCAGAAACATCGAGAGGACTCCATGTATGGCTGAAGGGATCACCAACCATCCATGGACGTGGAGTGAATTTTTGATGTTTAAGGGTGGGTCATGAAATTTAGGACACCACCAAAGAGTTACCACTTGAATTTCGCCATTAAAACGTAAAGTCTTTTTTTGCTATGTCGAATCTGCCATTCAAAGCGTTTACGTGATATTGTTCTTTTAAAATAATCTTTATATATCATCTATGGCAAACACAGGGTGGCCGCAAGATATGAGCGCGTGGAGAAAGACAATGGCCATTCTCGTGGTTGTAGTGTTCTTGTTCGTGCTCGCAGTCACGGCAGTATCAGCCGCGGAAACGCTGGAAGTGCGTAAAATCGTCCAGAACGCGGATGACATAACGGTGGGTGATGACGTGACAATTCTACTCAAGTTCAAGAACCCGTTTAAGCAGGAGATACCTATCCAAATAGTGGACAGGAATGTTATTGGTAATAACGGCCTGGATATACAATGTCTTGAAGCTACATTGCCCGCAATGGACGAGCTGGTACTCGCTTACGAGCCGATAGTACCGTTCAAAGCAGGTAAGTACACATTAGATGCAGCGGCGATTTCGTTTACAAATCCTAATACCGGCGATAGGGAAGCGGTGGAATCAAACATAGTGAGCATAGAGGTGAAAGGAGATAGTACAACGCCGCAGGCACAGCAGAAACAGGGCATTACCACTATTTATCGTTGTGGCGGCACGAATATTCAATCCACGTCGTATTCCGCGTCTTCCACTAGCAGTTCGCTCAATATACGAATGGGCGGACAACAATCAGGAAGTCAGCAGCAAGGCAGTGCAGAACAGCGGGTGGCGAATAATCAACTGAATCAAAATTCAGGGCAATTGAAGAAAGAACTGGAACAGGAAATGCAAAGACAGCAAGAGTTGGAGAAACAAATCAGTAAAGAGCTTGCTAATAACTCGGAGTTCCAGCAATACGATGCCCAATTACGAGCTGCTGGATTCAATCAGACTCAGCCTTCTTTCAATCCAATTTCTCAAAATCATGCACAGATAACCGTGCCCTATCGGAACGAAAGCGCGGAACGAAAGATAAAAGCGGATTACATCCACGGTACTATCCAGAATGTCACATTAGAAGAAAGCACACCCGAAGAGAAAGCCGAAAGCAAACTTTTGTGGTGGCTCCTTATACTCATTGCAGTGGTTTTTGTTACTGGCTGGTACCTTTATGAAAAATATTACAAAAGTGCACAGAGACAAGAATTGCCGCCTATTGCCGTGGAATCAGCACAAACCGTGGACTACGTGGGAGATGCAAGAAGGATGGTGGAAGAAGCGGAATTTTTATTCCAGAACAACCGTGAGAAGGACGCATACGAGAAGATTTCACGTGCAATTCGGTTTTATTTCGCGTATAAACTCGGGCTAAATACCGAGCTGTTAAATACCGAGCTGTTAAATACTTTAAGTGCGAAAAGGGACCTGGACACGTATTCCGAAGTGAAAAGCTGCCTGGACTTGTGTGGCAAAGTGGAATTCGCCAGCTATAAGAGTAAAGAGAAAGATTTTCACAAAATAGTGGAAATAACTAAAGCGATAATAGTATAATAATCACAATGGAACCTTTAAGACACGTATTGATTGCAGTTAGTCTATTAGTCTCTGTGGTGATAATAGGGGCAGTAGGTTTTATGCATATCGAAGGGCTCGAGCCCTTAAATGCTTTATACATGGCTATCGCTACCGTTACAACCGTGGGATACGGGGATATCGTCCCTCTGACACCCGCGGGTAAATTATTTACGGCGGGATTGATCATATCAGGCGTTGGTGTAGCCTTATATGTGTTAGTTGAGATAATAGAATCTGTATTAGAAGGAAGATTAAGCAAAGCTTTTGGTATCGCGAGGGTAAAGAGAAGCGTGGCGAAGATGAATAAACACAAGATAATATGCGGTGGCGGACGTACCGGGAACATAGTAGCAGATGAATTTGGAAGAGAAGGTTTGGATTTTGTAGTGGTTGAACATGACGCGGAAGTGGCAAAAGAACTGAGGAAGAAGGATATAGCTTTAGTGGAAGGCGATGCGACAAAAGATGAGACTCTAATAGAAGCGGGTGTGGAACGAGCTTCCGGGTTGGTATCCACATTGCCTTCGGATTGTAGCAATTTATTGCTTTGCATTACGGCAAGAGACCTGAACACGAATTTGGAGTTAGTAGCGCGAGCGAGTTCCCAAGAGGCTGCTAAGAGGTTATACAGCATAGGCGCGAAAAAAGTGGTGATCGTGGAAGAAATAGGTGGTAGAAGATTAGCGAGGAGCTTAACAAAGCCAGCAATCGTGGATTTCCTGGATTTCGCCACGACATCCGGCGAGACCTCGTTAGAAAGCCTGAAAGTGGAGCCCGGCACGAAGATCGCAAATAAGAAGATAAAAGAACTGCGGATTAAGGAGAAGATAGGTGCGACAATAGTTGCGATCATACGGGATGATAAAGTCATATCTGATGTCGGACCTGAGGACGAATTACGGGTTGGCGATACCGTACTGGTTATAGGGCAGAAAAAATCGTTAGAGAAGTTTGAGGAGCTGGATTCGCTATGACAAACTTTTTTGCAACGCAAAAACCTTTACTAAAAAACGCTTACGCGGCTCTTATAGCGTCTCTTGCACCCACAATTATTAGAGGCATGAGTCCAGTAATCGGGGTGCTCAGCTAAAAATTAGTTTTTATCATTTGCTTATGATATAACTAAGAGAGCGTGGTCAAATGCAAATATCCGAACTTCCCGAGATAGGCACGAAGTATGAGATAGAAACCCCAAAAGGTGATAAAGTAGCGGTCATTTTCTTGACGACCGGCGAGATCGAACTATATGTCTTAGAATCCGGTGCTGATAAGCCTTCGGTTACAAGGCTGACCTCGGAAGAAGCCCGGCGTCTCGGAAGCGTTCTGACCGGAGCGTTACTCACAATAGAGCACGAAGACGTAGAGGTGTCATTTGCGGACATCTCGGACCTCAGAATACACATCCATCTCTGTCCGGTAACAAAGAATGTAGTAGGAAAGAGCATCGAGGATTTGGCAATCCGGAAAAAAACAGGTGTCACGGTAGTTGCAATTTCGCGAAAGGGTCAGAGCATCGTCAGCCCGCCGCCGGAAATGGCCTTTGAAGAGGGGGACCTGATAGTGGCGGTAGGCAAGAGAGAGCAAATAAAAGCATGTCAGAGCGTGATTCTGGGACAGGGCTAAATGAACTTTCTACTGGATTTAGCTATTGTAACGGTCTCGTGCTTAGCCCTTGGGCTGGCATCAAAATATCTAAAACAGGCCTCGATCCCTGCATACATAATCGCAGGTTTATTACTTGGAAAGAGTGGTTTAATCTCCTTTGAGTCATACGACTTCATCCAGTGGCTGGGTAAGATCGGTGTAATTCTCCTGATGTTCTACATAGGACTGGAATTCAATTACAAAGGCATAAAAGAGCCTCGACGGTTATTTGCGGGTTGCACGGACTTCGCAGTGAATTTCAGCGTTGGTTTTTTACTGGGACATGTCATTGGCTTGAGCCTGGTAGAGGCGTTCATACTCGCATCGGCTGTATATATCAGCAGTTCCGCAATAGTCATTTCCTCGCTGATAGAGAACAAGCGGTTGATCTACCCGGAAGCAGAGACTGTCGTGTGGCTGATGGTCTTCGAAGACATAATACTGGCGATCCTGCTTGTGATCCTGACTTCTATTATGGCAGGCAGCCTCGCCATGATTCCCGTATCCTTAGCAGCGACTTTGCTACTAATCGTATTCATCTTAGCATTCATCAGAAGGCTGAGCAACTTCATCGCGCCTCTATTCGAGCGTGATGATGAAATACCCGTACTGCTTATTTTTGCACTCATATTCGGATTTTCCGCACTCGCATACCTCATGGGTATTTTGCTGCATTGCCATATCTCTGAGGTGATAGTAGCATTTTTCTTAGGCTCTGCACTCGCGGGAGTCAAGTCATTCAGGAAGCTCTTAGGAACCATAATATCATTTAAGAACTTATTCCTCACCATTTTCTTCTTTTCTTTCGGTATGATGTTCAAATTCCAATTGGCAGCATTAAACTCAGCCGATTTTGTGCTCGCACTCCTAGCGCTCATAGTTTTGTCTATCTTAGGCAAGTTCGTCAGTGGTGCAATCATCGGGAAGAGACTGCACGGCTCGCTTGAAACGGGATTGCGAGTCGGGGCATACACGACGCCGAGGGGCGAGTTTTCTGTCGTGCTGATTATGGTTGTAATGGAAATAGGCGTTCTCGAGCTGTTACCTTCGATTGAGCTATTACTTGCGCTTGTCGTTACTTACGTGATTATTCTTTCGATCGTGGGCTCGTTCTTCGCCAAACACGGTAATATGATTAGCAAAAGGATGATGATGGGCTTTAATAAATTGATGCCACGTGCACATCGGTGAAAAACAGTTACTGAAGTGCTACACCTTCCAGAAACTTGATCACCCGGACGATAGTTTCGTTAACAGGCGTGGCTATGTTATGCTTCTTACCCAGAGCCACAAATACGCCGTTCAAAAAGTCTATTTCTGTCTTCCTCCCCCGTTCTATGTCGTTAAGCATAGAAGAGAGATGTTTGCCGGTTTGCGGTATCTGTGTTGACCGCAGATGATTCAGGTACTCCTCTGCTTGAGTCCAGAACAGTTTCACGCCTTCTGCGTCCGCGACTTCAAAAGCTTCGTGGATCATATCTTCGATGATAGCAAACGAATAAGTGTTGGCTAATCTGCCGTATTCAACCCGGAAGATAGCACTTAACGGATTTAAAGCTGCGCTGTACAATGCTTTAGCCCATATATGCGCCTTGATGTTATCCACAGCATCCGAAGGTATTCCTGCATCGTTGAATATCGCGACGATCTCGCGCAGCCGCGACGTGATTTTATTATTGAGTGCGCCGATTTTTGTCGTATCTGCGGTGACGGTCACATTTACTTCGCCCGGGTTTGGTATCTCAAAGCCGGTGATGACCATCCCGCCCATTGTACGGTCTGCACCCACGTATTTTGCGATTGTTTCCTCGTTTCCGATGCCGTTTTGTAAGCAGATAACCACGGACTCTGCATGAATATGTGGTTGCAACGCACTTATTGCAGATTCGGTATCAAAAGACTTGGTTGTTAAGAGTACCACGTCCGTTTTATCGGTTACGTTCAGTTCGGACTTTGCGTTTAGATTCTTTACCAGGTGCGAGCCCCAGATCCCGGATATTCGGAGTCCGTGGTCTCGTATAGGTTTCATGTGCCGTTCTCGTCCGATAAGCGTGACGTCATTGCCAGCAGCGGCTAACATACCGCCAAATGCTGTTCCTAATGCGCCGGCACCCATCACGAGGAAATTCATTATTCACTCACGTGTTTTATTATATGCGCGAGCTCAGGCATGATTATCTCAGCCAATGCTAATCGAACGGCATTCGGTGAGCCGGGCAAACAAAATACCGCTTTTTTTTGTATCACACCCGCGATTGCACGGCTCAATACTGCTGCGGTGCCAATGTCCTCGTAGCTTTTCTGTCTGAAGAGTTCGCCAAAGCCCGGCATCTCCTTTTCCAGCAGTTTTGATATAACTTCGATAGTGATGTCGTACTTTGTCATGCCGGTGCCGCCGGTGGTGATTACGAACTCGGCTTCGGTGCCCAACGCTTTTGTTATGCCGTCCCGGATTTTAGCTTCATCGTCCGGCAGCACATCGTAAAAAACGACTTCATGACCGTTTTTCGTCACGAGTTCTTGCGCTATTTCGCCGGATAGGTCGCCGAGCTCCTCAGCACCTTCTTGTTTAGTCCAATACTTAGAGGTGCTTATCGTGAGTATGGCGCATTTGTAATGCTTTCTTAGTCCTTCTTTATGTTTTGCTGGTGTAGCCATATTTTCGTCCTATTTCATATAACAGAATCATCAAGCTAATAAATTAAACGTATTTGGATAGCAGCGGGGTAAGAAACCACGAGATTACACGAGATTAACACAAGATTTTTGGGTTAGCAGAGAGGGGATAAAGAGCCAATAGAGTCCTTAAGCCAGACTCATAGTATTGCTTTCTCGTGAAAATCTGTGTAATCTGGTGGTTAGCTAAACATTACAATTAAACATATATCACAGCGAACGAAAAAGGTTAATGTACTTATTCATACATATGCAACCAACCGCTCGTGCAACTTAACCATAGCCAGCGTATCCTGCTTGCAATACACCAGAAGCTGCTTCTTTAACGTTTCCGCTTCGTCATCCTCGTATTTACCAAGCGCCATCAAAGCAAAAACCGACATCGCAGTAAAGCCATCCCCAATATCCAGCCCGTCATACGACATTTCCGGCACTAATACAGGTAAAGTTCGCTTTATTGACGTGCGCCCATGAAAACCGGGATGGTAAAAGTTCTTTCTTATGATCGCTTCGAGGTCAACTAAACGCCCGATCAAGAGGTTCAAATCTGCTGCGAGACCGGGATATAACCGTGCAAGACCGTTTATAATAGTCTTTTCAAACGAGGTATAAACGATGATACTGCCTGCGCCTTTGAGATCGGCGATCAACCGTTCCGCAAGCTCTAACCGGCAATCTCTGCCCGGGTCTGCCAGATATTCCGAATGCGCAGTTACAAGACCCGGTTCCGAGCACTTGTGTATAGAATATTGAGTAGGAAGCTGAGCATAAGGTGCAAGATCGGGATACAACGGTATCGCTGTCATAACGGTCTCGAAGTCCAGATAAAATGCGGGCCAGGACACGACATCTAAATCTGGTTTGAGCCGAGCTTCGATTTGTGGTTTATTTGATTGCACGCATTCTTTTACTCTGTTCTGATTGCCAGTTAACGAGAATCCGGGTGGGATGTCCTCGATACACAAGATGTCGGAGGCCGTTAAAGCATCAAACAGGACTTGGTTCAAGCGAGGCAGGTCGAATATATGGTTGGCAAAGCCTTTTCCTGTGCAGTCTTTAAAAAGATCACAGCCACGGCATTGTAATCGCAGTTCGGGTTCTGGTTTTTTGGGCGTGCGGGTTAGTTCTTCGAGTTCGGTACAAATAGGTTTGAACTCTTCGACTCGGGTTTTTACTTCTTCTGTGTTGTTTCGTTCTACGAACAGGTTTTCGGGTGGCATGCCTAATCGGAACTCTTTTGAGATCAGTAGTAAAGATATTTCTGAGATGTTGAAGCCGGTACGTTCGATTACCAAAGTGGTATAGGCCATGTCGTCTATGAATTCGGCTTTGTCGTTTGTACTGGCTTTTACTTCTGTCATGTGCCAACTTCCATCTGGTTTGCGTGTTAAAATGTCGGCTCGGGTGGCGAAGTCGTCTGTGAAGAAGGCTGGCTCGAATAGCGTTTGTGTGTTGGGGTCGCTCATCAGCGTTTTTGTCGCAGTTACCGCAGAGTGGAAATCGGGGGTGGCGATCAGGGTTCCCTTGGGGTAGAGTGCGCGTGCACGTTTTCCTATTTCCTGGCCTTGTTCTATCATGAATCGGTCGGCGGCGGTTATAGTGTTGTGGATTTGGCCTTGTCGCATTAGCCAGCCTAAAGTAGGGCAGGTTAGGGCTGTTAAGAAGATGCGTTTCGTTAGGGGGCGCATGGTTGGGTTCTCTCGCTTTTAGATAGTAGGTTATCGGATAAAATTAATTAATTATGGTTCTATCTCTTCTTCTACCAGTGCCCGTGCTTTCTCGATTGTTATCATGTTATTATTTAGTCGTGGTCTTCCCATATTTTTATTTTTTTTTTGCTCTATTTCCAAATTCGCCATGGTGTTTCAGCAGTTTCGTTAAAATAGAAAAATAATAATGTTAGTACAAAAGGGAAAAATGTGCAAGTAGTAACAGATACAAAAAGGATGATGTCGCTGTTTGCTATTACTCCAAGCGTATAGCCGTGCGACATCCCTACTAGCATAAAGGCAGACATAAAAATCGCTAATGGTATAGCTCTGGTTATTATTTTAGCGTCTAAATTTGTATTCCCTGTTGCCTCTCTATTTTTATGATTGCTTTTCTTGCTCACGTCATCACCTGACTAATACTTTAGTCTATATCCATCTATTAAAAAGCCAGCACATATCGTGTGGGCGGGAGTTCGAGGAAGGATAAGACTTATTTTTGCAGTAGTGTCAACGGAGGAACACGAGGTCAATCGGAAACACATATTTATGCGGTCTACCAATCCAACAACCCCTAGATAATCCTTGGATGAAAATGCAATATGCAATATTATATAATACATATGTATAGGTATATGTGTATATCCTATGTCATAGGTAAAAGACGCAGGGGGCGATAAAGTTTGTCGTACGATAATAATAATAGTGGAATATGCAACATTGAGGTAAGATATATCAAAGAAGTTATACGTAACTGGTGGAGGGATGTGTGAGAATGGGAATAGTTTATTTGTTCAAGCAGGATGTTGGTAATGTGGAAAAACTGAGCGGAAGAAAGGACGTTTTAGGCCTAATCAAGGTATTACAATCTAAGAGTGACTCAGAGGTTCGCATAAAAGCAGAAAAAGCTCTTGGCGAATTAGGCGCCGAAATAGCGGTAGAACCACTCATTCTGGCTCTAAAGGCTGACAATTGGCGTGTTAGATATGAAGCAGCAAGGGCTCTTGGAAAGATAAAAGGTGCAATTGCTGTAGAACCACTCATTCAGATTCTGAAGGATGAAGACGGTGATTTCCGAATGCGTGCGGTAGCGGCTCTTGGAAATATAGGAGAACCGGCAGTAGAACCCCTTATTCAGGCTCTGAAGGATGAAGACGGCGATTTCCGAATGCGAGCAGCAGCAGCTCTTGACGAACTAGATTGGAAGCCGGGAGATGATACAGAAAGGTCTCACTACTCAATTGCAAAGAAGGAGTGGGATGAATTGGCGAGATTAGGAGAACAGGCAGTAGAACCCATCATTCTGGCTCTGAAGGATGAAAGTTGGGAAGTTCGCAGGGGAGCAGCAGCAGCTCTTGGTGAGATAGGAGATGTAAGAGCGGTAGAGCCACTCATTCTGGCTCTGAATGATGAGTATCGGAATGTTAATATAAAAGCAGAAAAAGCTCTTGTTAAGATAGGCGAACCCGCGGTAGAGCCACTCATTCTGGCTCTGAAGGACGAAAGTGGGGGAGTTCATGGTAGTGCAGTACGGGTTCTTGGAGAGATAGGGGATGCAAGAGCGGTAGAACCTCTCACTCAGGCTTTGCACAGCCAAGTCACCACTCAGCAAGAAGTGAAAGATGCTTTAGAGAAAATCGAGAAGCGACGCTAGCTTTAGTGTGTAGGCATCAAATACTTCTTTTTCACGCTGAGGTAAGTAATAAGAACTCCAAGAAAGAAACCGAGGGTTGAGAATAAGAACGAAAAAGAGAAACCTACTATACTACCCCCTAACCTGTTACCTAGCGCAAAACCACCGAATAAGCCGGTGATTGTGAGCGCAGAAATAAGAATAGTGTAGGGAAAGGCAATAAAAAAAATATTATCCTTGATCCCCTTTTTTAGCTTTACCAGCTTCTCTTTTATATTCACCGCATTTTGCATTTAGTACGCTGTTATATCTTCGTCCAGAGCATGAACGCGATTAAAAGCCCGTAAATAGCTATCGCTTCTGCCAGCGCGACAAAGATCAGCACACGACCAAACACCTCAGGCTTCTCCGCTGTAGCACCCGCAGCCGCAACTCCTGTACTAGATATAGCCCAGCCTGCAGCCAGCGCCGAACCAGCCATGGCAATGCTCGCTGCTATAGCTATCCATGCACTATCTGTAGTGCCACTCATAGACTCTGCTGCCACATCGTCCGCCGCAGCCGCAACTCCTACTCCTCCGACAAGCAAGAGCATACAAAGCGTAAATGCAAATGCGTATTTCATCTTCATAGTCTTCTCTTTCACCTCTCTATATTTATGTTTTCTTTATGCTTATACTGAATGGTGATTACGTTAGTGGGATATATAAAAGTAAGTGTTTTTTCCCCCTCTAGTTACATGTGTCCATAGGCGAAGTCATTCCTTTTACTTGAGTTCTGCTATTAGTTCCCCTTAGTGTACTCCCCTTCGCTGCGTTATACTGCGCGTTGCCGCCCCTTCTTCCATCGCTTCGTCAGTAACTTCTCGAACTCAATTATGAAGAATATCGGGAGTGAAACCAGAATCATCGGTATCCACCACTCGGCAGGCAAGGGTACCGTTCTAAAAGGGTTAATGCCGATAAAAGGTGGAGCATAGATGATTGTGAGTTGCAGCCCGAGCGTTACTGTAGCACCTATGAGCACCCACTTATTTGAGAACGGGCTGAACCGGAATGCTGAATCGGTTATTGACCGCGCGGTGAATAGATAGCAGATGTGAACTAGCATAACAGTAGTGAACGCAGCGGTTTGCGCCGCTGTAATTAGGTCCTCGTCCAGTACAGAGCCAGAAAAGGCGGGCATACCATAGTAGTAATATATTATGAACCCTGCGAGTGCCATTACCAGCGATACTATACCCACTTTCTTGAAGAAGGGGCTATCGGTTATCTTCTCTCCCGGGTCGCGAGGTGGTCGTTCGAGTAACCCATTTTCCTTCGGCTCTTTAATAAGTGGCAGTGCGAGGGCTACGGCATCAATCAAATTAATCCACAAGATTTGCACCGGCTCGATTGGAAGGCGGCCC
Organism: Candidatus Methanophagales archaeon; assembly: GCA_028572065.1. Classification (GTDB taxonomy): domain Archaea; phylum Halobacteriota; class Syntropharchaeia; order Alkanophagales; family Methanospirareceae; genus QENJ01. The sequence continues at coordinate 2,495 of JAPVWK010000055.1, read as the reverse complement.
CCATAGTGTGGATTGAATAGGTATATAAACGGTGCCAGCAGTAGCGCACCCAGTATCAATAATGACTGTCCACCATTCGTAGGAAGCGTGTAAAGAATGACCTTACGTATGTTCTCGAAGACATGTCGCCCTTCCTCCACTGCAGACACGATGCTTGCGAAGTTATCATCTGTTAATATCATATCCGCGGCTTCTTTGCTCACTTCTGTCCCCGTTATCCCCATTGCGATACCAATGTCCGCAGCCTTTAACGCAGGTGCATCGTTAACACCATCACCCGTAACCGCGATAATATTACCCCGTCTCTGCAACTGTTTGGTTACCCTGAACTTATGTTCCGGGGCAACGCGGGCAAACACCGAAACTGTATCCACAATTTCGTACAACTCATCATCGCTCATTCGTGACAACTCTTCTCCCGTCAACACGGTATCTTCTCCAATGTCCAACCGTCGTGCAATTGCTTTCGCAGTCTGTGCATGGTCACCCGTGATCATCACCACTCGGATTCCTGCATGTTTGCATTTCTGAACCGCACCGATCACTTCTTCCCGTGGCGGGTCCATCATGCCCTGAAGTCCGAGGAACGTCAGCCCATCCAAATCTTCCGGTTTGAGTCTATTTTGCGTGTGTGGCACGAGCTTATATGCCATACCCAAAACCCTTAACGCTTCTCCCGCCATACTATCTGCCGCGGCATTGATTTCTTCACTGCGCAATGACACGATATTTCCGTTTACTAACTGGTCCTGACACATCTTGAGAACACGTTCCGGCGAGCCCTTCACGTAGATTACATGCTTATTCTCACCCGCACCTTCGTGTAGAGTCGCCATATACTGCTGCTCGGCAACAAACGGTATCTCATCTAATTTCGTGCTGTGGGAAGAAATCCCGGCTTTGCGTGCGGATACAACCAGAGCGCCTTCCGTTGGGTCGCCCAGGATACTGTATTCGTGGTTATTCTCAACGAGACTAGCGTTATTACACACATAACCCGTTTTTAACGTTTCTATCAGCTCGTCACCTTCTTCTCCTGGATTAATTGTTTTATTACCACTAACGAACTCGCCGGTAGGTGCATATCCGACACCACTCACCTGGTAGTCCATGCCACCGCTGTATATCCGTGCTACCGTCATTTGATTCTTGGTGAGCGTCCCGGTTTTATCTGTGCATATAACCGTAGTGCAGCCAAGCGTTTCAGCCGCGGGCAGTCGCTTTATAAGCGCATTCCTGCGCGCCATCGCGGTAACACCTAAGGCTAAGGTCACAGTCAATATAGCAGGCAGACCTTCCGGTATTGCCGCGACCGCTAAAGAGACAGAAGCCAGGAACGAAGATTCAAGATTGAACCCCAATAATACAGCTAATAAGAAGTTAATAGCTGCGATTGTGAGTACTGCGATGACCAAAAGCCGTGTGAAGTCCGCTATTTTCTTCATTAGTGGCGTGGTGATTTTTTGTGTCGCTTTCATAAGTTCCGCTATTCTTCCAATCTCGGTATGTTCGCCGGTTGCTATTACAACGCCCTGCCCCGTACCCTGAGTGATGAATGTGCCGCTGAACGCGATGCAGTGCTGGTCCGCGGGTGAAAGGTTCTGTGTTTGGATAGGTTCTTCATTCTTTCGCGCAGGGACGGATTCTCCGGTAAGCGCAGCTTCATCCGCGCTCAGGTTCTTTGCATAGAATAACCGCAAATCCGCAGGTACTCTGTTGCCCTCGTCCAATAATACTACGTCACCAGGAACCAATTTACGAGCAGGTATTACCTGTTTATCGCCCGCTCGGAGCACTGTGCACTCCGGTGTCATCATCTTTTCCAGTGCTTCTACCGAGGATTCCGCTTTGCCCTCCTGAAGGAATCCTATTATCGCATTGGCTACGACCACCGCAAGAATAACTGTGGCATCCATCCATAGATCCAGAATGGCGGTAATGACGGCAGCAACGATCAAGACATAGATTAAGGAGCTGTGAAACTGCATAAGAAACCGGATTAGTGTGCTTCGCTTCTTGAACTTCAGTTCGTTATAGCCGTATTTTTCATGCCTTGCTTCTGCTTCGCTTGTTGTAATGCCGGCACTGCTGGATTCTAAGGATTCAAAAACCCGTTCCGCAGGTAGCTGATACCAGCTCTTCTCGTTTTGCAATGCGTTTCCTCCTATTGTAAACTAATGTGTTTGTGTCCCCATCCCGAAGATTACTCCAAGTGCCACAGACATTTCTTAAACAACTGTTCTTGAAAAGATTTTTTTAGCGTTACTAACGAGATAATATACTTTATGTACAAAAAAGCTGTGAGTTACGAAATGTGTGACATCAAAAATAATGGGACTATACAATCCATTAATCGAACACATATGGAAATAGATGATAATTTCGGTATCCTGCAGAAAAGGAGAGACGGCACGGCGAAAACAAGTCACAATTCATTTAGATTCATTTTTACTGCCAAATATTCTGCTTAAAACTGATTTTCGCAAACCCAGCAG
>JAPVWK010000054.1 GCA_028572065.1 Candidatus Methanophagales archaeon | reverse complement strand
TGTTATAACACCTACACCTATATAAACTTCACAGTTGAAAAATAGCGCAAATAATGTGCTTGATAGCACCAATATTGCATAAGAAGGGTTTTTTAGCACACATTTGATGATGTGTAGGTGGCACATCTAATTCTGTTCAGGAGATGAGTATATAAAGTCAAAGGTTTCGGGACTATACAGAAAGGTTCTTCTTTCGATAATTCCTAATTGCCTCTTCACATCCCGCGACTTTGTATCTCGTTTTTGGACCTGTTTTTTTCTCATTGTGGCCTTGTGTGCCTCTTTTGTGCTGGAGTCTCCAAGCTCTCGTCCGAAAGGCATTAGACGTGATACCTAATATCTTAGCCCCTTCGTTTCCGTCTATTTCCCCTAAAGCATACTTTAAGAATGCAAGTGTTCCTACATCCTGGTTCCGTATCCCCAGTGCATTCAACAATTGTTCATTCATGTCCTGCACCCCCGCGCATTACGTAATTATGATTGTAATAATGAGTTTATAGTATATAAACAAGAAAAGTTAGGGAGATCTAACAAAAAATATAACTCTAAAATCGGTTTAATGAATGCCTAAAATCGCTTCTTTTGTGACTGAGCGTGGATTGTCGTTAAGTGGAATATCTGGAATATGCTACATAAATACCAAAATACAAGCATATTTATGTAAAGTGAATAAATGCGAAATACTACGTTAAATGATGATAATAGTTAAAGCAGCCCTAATTTTGCTGTAAATCTGTAGTTTGCATTACACAAATTGTGCGGGTGAAAATCCATGATTAATGAACAGGCAGGTTTATTTGAAGTTGAACTTGATGAAAATAATAATATACTCGATTTTTAAAAAATAAATTACGGCATTTATCAGTATGTCTCAAAAAGAAGTAAGCCAACACGTCGTGGACCAGATTATTTAGGAATAATGATTTGCGACATCACTTATTTAAACGAATTAATAAGAGCTATTTTCGAAGGCCTTAAGAAGCTCGGCGATGAATTGAAGAAACTCATCGATGAAAAACCGTATTTAATAGGATATGAACTCTTGTTTAACCAGGAAATAATGGATTTTGATGATTTATTTTAAATTGTTATAAAATCTTTACCGATGAGATTCACTCGTTTTTAGCGCACTCAAAGGAGGGTTTAGATCGCTAAAACACACCCAACGAAAGAGGCATGAAATAGCTCACAGAAAGACCCATTCATAATATCTTCATATTTTAAGGTGGAAAGAAGGAAGGAGAACTGTTATTTTTCATAGTTCAAAAATCAAGTTCTTTTAACAATGTAGTCACCTGCACGTGAACCGCCATTTACAAAAGAGATCCTCTGGATGCTGATCAGACGGTGCAAAGACACTTTCAACATTAAGGTGAGGATCGATCTCTTGAGCAAACCGAACAAATTATTCTCGATACATATTCTTACATACCTATTCGCCCAAACCGCGTTTGTGCCTTGCCTCTTGTGGAGGGCAATGGGGCACGGAGAGGATTACCTCGTCTTCCTTCTCTTCAATTTCGTATTTTATGATTAAAGCCAAGAAGAATAATTTTAAGGCGTTGACAAAACCCTTCAGTCCTTTTTCTTTGATATTGAACCGTTTCAGCATGTCTTTGGCTGCCATTTGGGCTGCCTTCCCCCAGACCTTTTCAGTGAGATCTTCGGCAACGTCTCGTCCAAACCTTTCTTCTACATAAATAAACCAAAATGCATCTACGACTCGATAGTGCCAGAGTAAAAGTTCTATGTAGCTTTTGAGTTGCGAGGAGTCCTGTTTTTCAATTTTTTCTAAATCCATATAACCTAAGATCAAAGTTTTGGTATTAAACTTCTACTTCACTCTTTCCGAGTTCAAAAGCGCGCCTATTAACCTCCAAAAACCTCGCGGGCACTGAGACACACTGAGCGCCACAATTAGCTCCTCTTCTCGTAGTGGAATATACTCCGAGAGCGCACCCAACATAACAACATTCATCGCTTGTGGATTACCCGCATTGACAGCCAGCTTTGTCGCATCAATAGTGTTGAGAGTGATTGCTAAATCCATTGTAAAAGTTTAAATATGCAAGCGCACATATTTTTAAAAGTGGGTAACAATGCAAGAAGTCGCCACGTTTGAAGAAATTTTGAAGATGCAGCCTGATAAATTCGCATCCGAGGATGATGAAAACAGGGGCAGGATCTTATACGCACTTGCTCAAGAGATATTCAAATTAAGAACAGAACTCGAAGAACTAAAAAGTAGCAAAACATGCGAAATCGTAGAAAAGATGGTAGTGCTAAAAGATGTTTCATATTCAGAGGCTAAAAGCATGGTGGAGAACTATTTGAAAACGCATAAAGGGGCATATATGTATGAGATTTCTAATGAGTTAGGATTAAACCTTAAGATGGTTCACGAAATCGTTGAGCAGTTAATAAAAGAGGGTAAAGTGGAATAGGGGGTTTCTATGTCGGTATGTATAAATAACGGTGATGCAATAGAGGGAGAAGTAATAACCTGTCAGGCACGGAAATATGAGCGAATTGTGGTAAAAGGAAGTGGTGCACATAGAGCGGTAAGGCTTAAACTAAGCGGCATTGATAAATATAGGAATAGGACAAAATGAAGCAACGGATTTATATCGACACATCTGTCATTGGTGGATGTGAGGATGAAGAATTCTCTAAGTGGTCTATTCAACTATCTTCCAACATATCGTGAATCTTGATCGCATCCATGCTTTTAATTCAGTTAACTTAAAGTTAGGGTATCTTATATTAGAGATTAGGAGCCCTCGGGAGGTTATCCATGAAGAAAAAATTTGATGCTGTGAAATTTCAGCGGGAGGTTCGTGAAGAGTTAAGCGAAAAATATTCATCCAATCGGGAAGCTTTTCTTCGTGAACTCAAGGAAAAATATGGGAATTTGCAAAAACAAAAGGCTAGCACGCATATCAGATAACAAAGCGTATCTGGCTTCGGTGCTTTGTACCTTCGCCCAAATCCAGATTCGCAGGACTTCAGATACGCTCGTGGCGTTAGACTTCACGCCGTCCGAGTTCGAATGCACGTCTATTAACCTCCAAAAACTTCGCGGGCACTGACACACTGAGCGCCTCTATTAGCTCCTCTTCCCGTAGCGGAATATACTCCGATAGCGCACCCAACATAACAACGTTCATCGCTTGTGGATTACCCGCATCGGCAGCCAGCTTTGTCGCATCAATAGTTTTGAGTTTATTGCATACCCTTTGTAACGGTCTAAGAATCTCTTCCAACGACGGATACGTGAATTGACCTGTGGTCACAGTAGTCGGATGTACGGGATAAGTGTTCACAACTGCGATACCATCTTCAGACAGGTAATGTGCATAACGTAGCGCTTCCGCAGGCTCGAACGCTAACAAGACGTCCGCACCACCCGCAGGCACCAGTGGGCCGTACTCACAGCCTAACCGGATATGGTTCATCACGCTACCGCCACGCTGTGCCATCCCATGCGTCTCCGCACCCCGTACCGGATAGCCCGCCTTCAACGCCGCCTTGCCAATTATATTTGATAGCAGGATCACACCCTGACCGCCAACGCCAACTAAAACGATGTCGCAGACAGACGTTCTCATTCGACCACCTCGATAGCTTTGTTAGAGCATATCTGTGCACAGACCCCGCATCCAGTGCAGAGCGCGTTGATTCGTGCACTGTCCTCATCAAACTCAATTGCAGGACAGCCAAACTCCACGCATTTACGGCATCCTGTGCAGTTCTCTTTGTTAACCGTGAACGGTCTTCGCCGTATACCCGACTTTCTCGCGATTATCCCACAAAGCTGCTTTGCAATGACCACAGATAGTCCCTGACATTCCTTTGCCCTTTGGAAGGTCTCGATTGTTGCGTTTAGGTCGTATGGGTCCACAGTCACGACAAAATCCGCTCCCAACGCATTCGCAACTGTCTCAACCGATACTGCTTTTGTTCTAGCGCCGGTTACGGTAAAGCCGGTTCCCGGATGTGGCTGATGCCCGGTCATCGCAGTAGTCGAATTGTCCAGTACAGTGACGGTTATTCTTGCATTATTGTATGCTGCATTAAGCAATCCCGGTAATCCGGTATGCAGGAAAGTCGAATCGCCAATGCTACAGCATATGTCCCGCTCTTCGCCCGCAAACCTGATCCCGCTGGCTAGTGTTATGCTCGCGCCCATACAGAGGCATGTATCTATAGTTCCCATCCGAACGGCAAGAGTATAGCAGCCTATATCACTTGGAAAGACAGCATCCTTACCAAAAGCTTTCTTCATGGCATAGTAGGTTGCTCGGTGGCTGCAGCCTGGACAGAGTGATGGCGGTCTGGGCGGCAGGATCTCATCGGCTTCTTTCACCGATATAACTTCCAATAACGGCATAGCGGTCATACCAGCAATGGCATTTCTTACTTGAAACGTATCCAGTTCGCCCACACGCGGAATGTGACCAGACCTTTTGCCAAGGAGCTCAAGGTCCGGATTGTGCTTCCTCGCTAATCGTTCCACGTATTCTTCCAGCACTGGCTCCAGCTCCTCGATCACCATCACCTTAGTGACATGCTCAAGAAGCTCCGAACACAAGCCATCTGGTGGTGGAAAAGTGCCGATACGGAGAATGGATATATCAGCTTCCAACTGCTTTAGCGCCTCCTCGGCGTATAGCCCCGATATTCCAGAGGCGATGACACCTATATTGCCCCGCAGCACAAGCCGATTCCAGGGCACATCCGCCAGCGCTGTCTTGATCGCATCCTGTTTCTCGAGAAGCACTGTATGGCGTGTCCGAGCATGTGCGGGAAGCATGACCCATCTGGCGGGATCTTTTGTGAATTCGGGATTCGTACCCCCACCTTTTATTTGGCCTACCTCTACATCTGAACTGGCATGTGATACCCGTGTGGTAGGTCGGAGAAGGACCGGTAACTCAAGCTCCTCTGAGAGTTCAAAGGCATAGATGATCATATCTCTCGCCTCTTGCGGATCCGCAGGGTCCAGACAGGGGATGCCGGCAAATTGGGCATACCGTCGTGAGTCCTGCTCGTTCTGCGATGAGTGGCAGAACGGGTCATCGGAGACGCTAACTACAAGTCCGCCTCTCACACCTGTGTATGCAAGTGTCATGAATGGGTCCGCGGCAACATTTAAGCCAACGTGTTTCATTACGGAAACTGCCCTAGTTCCAGCCCAGGAAGATCCGATGGCTACTTCTAACGCGGCCTTCTCGTTTACCGACCATTCGACATGTATGCCATACTTACGGGCGAAAGGCGCTAAGGCCTCTACGATCTCGGATGCCGGCGTCCCGGGATAACCGGTAACAACTCTCGTTCCCGCTTCGAGGATGCCTCTTGCGATCGCAACATTTCCAAGCAGATACTCTTTCATTGCTATAATCTTTTGTAACTTATAGACCATAAAATTAAATTTAGTTTAGTTTAGAAAGCACACTAATTGGTTCAAGGGCATAATTATTCTTTATCCAACGTGGAATTGTTAGCGCGGCCATCAGCGAGAGGCGGGCACCGCACCGTCTCTCGCTTCTTTTCGCTTTTAGCACCGATTTTCTTTAATCAATTACAAATTATCAATTACGAATTACGAATTGAATGTTGTATTTAATCTCCATGCTCCGTTTGAAAACTTTACCGGGATAAAATTCTTGTTTTTTCGCCGAAGTACCGCGGGAAGGTAGTGGAGGGGGAAGTTCGCGGAAGCGGCGGAATAAAATATCAGAGAAACCTGTAAAGAGCTGGATATTGAAATTATAGACATGGCGATGAATGTGGATCATGTACACCTTTTTATAAAATACCCGCCGAAGTATTCCGTTAGCTGCATAGCGAAGCGACTAAAGGGTAGAAGTAGTAAGCTATTAAGGGATAGATTTCCACATCTAAAAGAGTGGTGCCCCGACCACTTGTGGGCGCCTTCTTGCTATCATAGCTCAGTAGGGCATGGATGGGAAGTGGTAGAGAGATATATATCGGGGCAGAAGGGTTACGAGAAGGCAGATACCGTATCGGTGATGTATGAAGAAAAGGAGAAACTTAGAGCGCACAAAACCTGGTACACAGCGCTTTATAACAAACTTTTTGGAGGGAAGTATCAAAAATTTTAAAAAATCGAAAAGCTTTTATATACCTATGACATACCTGTAGTAATAGTATAGTTTAAGTCATCGGCGGTCGTGCTTAAGTACAGGCCTTGTACTTAAGTACGGGGTATAGTGACTGCAGAAATAAAAATAAAAAAATTATATCTCGAACAAAGTTCGAGTCAATCTAGAAACGGATGCCACGGAACTTCATTCCGTGGTGGGAAGGCTGGGGCTTAAAGGATATAGAGAGTCAAGGTGGGAATAAGGATGAAAGATCATAATGAGATGACAAGTGAGCAAAAAAGAGATTATATCTTTAAGGATCCATTTGAAGGGCGTACTCGTTTTAAATGGATATCCGATTGTCTTCTAGGAGATATTAAAACATTTTTAGAAGGCATAGAAAACAGAGACGAATCCGCCGATGGTGGCGGAAATTTATCCGTTCCAATTCTTACCAACACTGCTCTTGAGTTTGTAGCTGAGTTGTATGAAGGAAATACTGAGAATATCTGGTGTTTTACTACAGACATGAACGAAGAATTAACAAATGATTGGAAAGAGTTTAAAATAGATAGTCTCCCGGAAAAATTGAAAGCGATGATCAAATTGGATGGATTTGATATTTCTAAAAAAAATATTAAATCTATCTCAAAAAGTATAATAGAAACTAAGAACTACGTAATCAAGAAAGAAGGTCATAAGCTCAAAGTTTATGAAAAATACAATGCTACAGGTAACGTTATAAAATTTATCGAAAAATATTTTCCTGATAAATACCAAGATATTCCAAATATTCTCTGGAGTGGGACAAGGAATGGTCTTGTTCATACATTTTATCCCACGTTCTTTGAATATCAGGATAATTATATTATTAGTTTTGAGTTTTCTGTTAGAAACCCATCTGAGGTTAGAAAAGACAACAGGTCATCTTCTGAAACACCATACAACATTGTCATAAGACTTAATGTTTTCGACCTGTATGAGGTTTTGAAAGAGGCAATTGAAAAGTACCTAGTCGATTTGAAAGAAAAAAAGAATCTCCAAGAAAATTTCATGAAAGCGTGGAAATCAATCGAACTAAACAAAAAACATATTAATCCTTCTGATAGGAAAGCGAAAGAATTCAAGGCTTTATTATCTAAACTCCAGAACTCTAACAACCATTTACTCTTACGATAACCTAATTAATAAGTGGTGTGTAAATGGTTTCACCGGGCAAAGAGCATCTGGCTTCTTTCATTCGGTAATAATCTCAAATCTAGTATCAAGAATAGACTTCAGATATGCTTGAGATGTCATACGTAAAACTCTTATAATAGGTAACCAATAAATTAAATAACCAACCCGCGGGGCTCCGTGGATGCACCCGTTTTCAAACGGGTGTGGCATGGTTGGGGCTTAAGAGGTAGTATATATGAATGGCAAGAAAATAAAAAAAGGAGGAAATTTGAATTATGGAAACAAATTATATCGTCTACCGAGATGAAGAATATACCACTTCTTGGATTAGTCATGAACTCGCTGATGAAATAGCTAATTATCTAAAAGGAAAAGGATTTAATGTGTTAGGTGCTAAAGAGCTTGGAGATTGGATGAAAGAGGTTATTCGCAGCGAAGGTACCAAAGACACAGTGGTTGTTTTTGCTCAAGATGTTGCACCAGATACAGTATTTGAGGATATAGGAACTACTCCACTCATTGATAATATGGGAGCTACTGTACTCATTAGGCAATATCTCGACTTTGGTGGTAAAGTAGTCTGGATAGGTGACATGCCATTTTCATATCAGGGAAAAACAGGAGCAAAAAATCCAGAAGAACTAAAAAATGTATATAAAAATGCTTATTATCGGACTGATTTAAGAGGAGCAAGTATAAATGTTCTCTCTGTTATTCCAATATTTTTATATGCACCACGAGGACCAGTTGAAATAACTAAAGAAGGAAGAAAATGGGGGATCGAAACTGCTTGGAGTAGTCTAAGACCAATAGTTATTGATAAAAAAACTAGGGAATTGACAGAATATCTTGCAGAAACTGAAGGACTTATTGCAGGACTTTCTATAGCATATAAGAAAAGAGGGCCCGGGAATTGGTTAAAGCGGAATTTAAGGCGTATCAAAAGTTTCAGTATAGGTGTAGGAGAGGTAAGTATTGATGCGGAGGTAGGCGATGATAAAGAAAAGATTCCAAATAAGGAAAAGATTCCAAAAATTCCACAACCAGAATTCTATGAGGAATATGCCAGTGCTTGGTTTAAAAATTTCAAAAAAAAAGAACCAAAATCGGGTTTTGTACGTATTTGGGATTTTTCACCCAGAGTAATCACGAAAACCATGAAAGAAGAACTTTACCAAGTGGCAACTTATGGATTGAAATGAGAAAATTGTGATAATAATAATAATAAACCCAATACATACCACGGATGCCTCGGAATTTATTCCGATGGTGGGAAGGCTGGGGCCTTCACAGGGAAGGTAGAAATAGACGGAACGAAGTGCATTCATTGTGGCTGGTGTTCGGCGGTTTGCCCGACAAAATCAATACCCGTTCAGAAGCCATTTGAAGGCATCTTTGAGCTTTATATTGACCGATGTCGCAGCTGTGGAACCTGTGTGGATGCGTGCCCGGTGATGCGTTATTTATGCCAAAGGGCGAATTTGGTGAGTTCGCAGATATAATTAAGCACCGACTTGATGCGTGTATATTTTGCGGCGCTTGTGCCAATGCGTGCCCAAATGACGCTATAAAAGTTCGAAGAACCGCAATAGCCGATACCATAGAGAAGAAGGGCGCATTAGAAAAGAAAATCCTGCAAGAGCTGGAATTCAGCCCTACGAAGGCAATCCTCAAAACATATCCGGAGCGATGTCATGGCTGTGGGAACTGTGCTGTCGCATGTCCGGTAAATAGCTTATATGGAGAGAATATGACAATAGAAGTTGAGAATGGGTCTGTCTGTGTTATAAATCAAGAGAACTGCCGGGGATGTGGCACGTGCATTGATGCCTGTCCCGTTGATGCAATAGAACTGGAGGGTGTAAAATGATCTATGAGGACATAATCTGCCCGGTTTGTGGTATGGCCTGTGACGACATCAGAGTTGAGCTGAAAGAAGGCAAAGTAATAACGCACAACGCTTGTTTAATGGGTGATGCAAAGTTTCAGGAGCTTACAAGCGATCATCGAATCATTGCGCCCACGATAGATGGGGATGTTGTTGACTGGAAAGATGCAATAAAGCGCTCTGCAGACATCTTAAAAGATGCACGGCGACCACTCATATACATGGGCTCTGAGACTTCGATAGAGGCAATGAAGGTGGGTATAGATATAGCAGATTATCTCGGTGGAATTGTGGATAATAACGCATCCATGTGCCACGGACCTACAGTTCTTGGAATACAGCAAAGAGGCGTACCGTCCTGCACGATTGGACAGATGAAGAACAGAGCGGATACGGTTGTATTCTGGGGAACCAATCCGCTGGAGTCGCATCCTTGCCATGAGAGCAAAAGGTCCATATTTCCTATGGGTTTCTTCAGAAAGAGAGGGCGGAATGACAGAAAGATAATTGTTGCGGACCCACGGTTTACGAATACCGCAAAACAGGCGGATCTTTACGTTAAAATAAAGCCGGGTTACGATATACCTTTATTTAGTGCTATGAGGGCAATGTTACGAGGTCATGAGTTAAACGAATTCACGGAAGAGGTTACGGGTGTGGATGTAGAGACGATAAAGAAGCTGATGGACATGTTGCTGGATTCTGAATTTATAGGTGCATTCATTGGTCTTGGACTGGCAAGTTCACGGGGAAAGGACAAAAATGTCTACATACTACTTGAACTCATAGCGGAATTAAACGCATATACGAAATGCGCTGTAATTGCGAATCGGGGGCATTGCAACGTTGCAGGTTTCAATCAAGTTTGCACATGGCGAACCGGCTTCCCCTACGCTGTTGATTTCTCTCGCGGATATGGACGATACAATCCCGGTGAATTCTCGACGACAGATGTGCTTGCAAGGAAAGACGTGGATGCGATGCTGCTCTGCTGTGCTGACTTAGGCGCACATCTACCGCGGAAATCGGTTGAGCATATGGTGGATATGCCTCTTACAACCATAGATGTTGCACCCTGTCCTTCGACTATGCTAAGTGATGTCGTCTTGCCAGGCGTTATTGATAGCATGGAAAATGAAGGTACCTTTTATAGGCTTGATAATATCCCGTTAAGAGCGCGAAAGTTTGTAGACCCTCCGTTCGACTTCACAACTTCCAATGAAGACACTTTGAAGCAGATATTTGAGGAGATAAAAAAATGATAGAAGTAGTTTTAAATACCGGGTCCACGATTAGACAAGGAGCAGTGATAAAGGGTGGAAGGAAGATGACGGATGAATAGGTGCAGGAAGCCGCGTACTGCGAGCCGTTTATACCAGAATCATCTCACCTGCCTTATTTATTCCTATTTCAAAGCCCTTTAGTATGAGCCGATGTTTTATCTTATCCCTAGCTTCTTCACGAATCTTCATTGCGAGAGAAAGGCGATCATAGGCCATGTGTATCTTTGCCTTATCCGCTTCCGAGAATATCCTTCCGACAATCTCATCTAAATCAGTGTTTTCTGCCACGCTAAACCATATCGGCGCTTCAAGCAGTTTAACGAATTTTAGCGTATTTTCTGCTTTCTTCACATTTGCCCATGCCATTTTCTCGATTGTAGAGATATTCTGCTTAGTCTTCCCGAATTTTTGCGCGATCTCGGCCTGTGAATATCCTTCGTTCCTGAGTCTCAACACTTCCATCTGCCTCTCGGTAAGTGTCGTCTCATCCGTATCCATCTTCGTCATCTTTCTTTGTTAGGTTATAAGTCAAACAGATATACTTTACTTTAAAAAAAGAAATATATATATCTGTTGACGGCAGAGGTATAATCATGAAGCTGATAGACGATTTGATTTCTGATGTGAGAGATAAGGATACGGGTGTGCGAGATGTGCACGTTGGCTATGCGTGGATAGGTGTTTTGAGCAGAAACTGCGGCGTTGCGAAGAATTTAGGGGCGCTACATGATTATGTGGTGCATGATTTAGGGCAACTGAATGAAAAAACCGCTGTTGAGCTAGCGGAATATGCCAAGTCATGGAACATGATCGAAGCAGGCATCGGACTCGCGGCAATTAACTCCTTGATTGAGCCGAGAGGGAAAGAATTGAACATGCTCGATTTCCTGCTCGATAACGCGGCTGGCAAGAAGATAGCGATGGTGGGGCATTTCCCGAAGGTTGAAAAACTGCGTAAACTCGCAGATGAGCTATGGGTAATCGAGAAGCAACCACAAAAGGGTGATATTATAGATACCGCATCTGAATATTTCATACCAAAAGCGGACATCGCCGTAATAACGAGTTCCGCAGTCGTCAACAAGTCAATTGAGCGATTATTGGAGCTTAGTCACGGACTTACAATTATTATCGGTCCGAGCACGCCGATGTCACCGGTTTTATTTGATTACGGTGTTGACATGCTTGCAGGGCTAAAGGTGGTGGACGAGGAAAGGATGATGACGAAAATAGCACAGGGAGGCGGTAAGGTGAAGCAGTTTGAGGATGCGATTGAGTTTCTGGTGATGCAAAATGAATAACCTAATCGGAATCTGTGGACATCACAACAGCGGAAAGACGACTTTGATCGAGAAATTGATCAAGTGGCTGAAGAATGACGGATACAAGATAGTGACAATAAAGAACATCCCAAAGAGGTTCTCGATGGATACCGAGGGAAAAGATACATGGAAACATGGACAAGCAGGTGCAAGTGTAGTAGTCGCTTCTTCTCCGGATGAGACTGCGTTTATCTTCAAAAAAGGGATGGAACTAAAGGAGATTGCGGATATTCTGAATCTGATTGCGCGACCGGATCTGATACTCGTGGAAGGCCATAAGCAGGAAGAGATCCCGAAGATTTCTGTTGGCGACATCGAACTAGAAGGCGCGATAAAATACGAAGATAATATTGATGAGATTCAGAGCTGGATACATGATTTTATCCGTGACGAATAAAGAAGCAGACCCGCCGGGCGTAGTCAAACAAATTTAGTTTACTTTTCAAAAAAGGTAAGTTATTTATAGGCCTGGTAGTAATAGGTCAACATGGAAAAAAGAGTGCAACTCATGACCGTTATTTTTGTGGGTGTTTTTATTGCCGTTGTTGGTTGTATTGTGGGTACAGGCGTTTATGCTAGCCACGAGCGGCAAACTCTACTGGTTTACAGCGGTGCCGGCTTAAAATCCGTAATGGACGAGTTATGTGAAGAATTTGAAATTGAGACCGGAGTGGATGTGGACATAATTTACGGTGGCTCAGGGCATATTTTTGGACAACTTTCAACCACAAAACGAGGTGACATCTTTATTCCCGGTGCCGAATACTATACCCGGCGAGGTATAGAAGAAGGACTGTTGTACGAGAATCTAACGAGAAATGTAACCTATCACATACCCCTGATCTTAGTTCGGGAAGGGAATCCAAAAAATATAACTTCTCTTGAGGACCTGGCGAGACCGGGCATTAAATTGGCTCTGGGGTGTGTGGAACAATGCGCTATAGGGCGATTATCGAATAAGCTGCTTGAGAATCATGGACTTTACGAAGAGCTAAAAGCGAATAATCTGAAAGTTACAACAGCGACCGTAAATGAATTACTCACATACGTTGCTATTGGAACGGTAGATGCCGCAATAGTGTGGGAAGACACTGTAGGGACGTTGGTGGAGCAAGGAAAAGTGGACGTCATAGAAATCGAGCCATCAAAAAACATCATCAAGACCATACCGGTATCCGTAACCAGATGCACGAAGAATCCCGAGCTTGCGAAGGAATTCATGGATTTCGCTTGCGGCGAAGAAGGTCTTGAGATATGGGAGGAAAATGGATTCAAGTCGTATGCAGGATAGCAACCAGGTGTATGAAAGGATGAGGAACATGTTAGCTGAGATGGCTGCTGAGGTTGGATTAGAGACAGAAGTAAAGGTATTTGCAGGCCCACTAAAAATCGGTGGTGTCCTATAAACCGTGACCTTTATATACCCCGAACCACATAATAGATTCTATGACCGGGGCAAAACCAAATGACCAGATATGTTTGAATC
>JAPVWK010000053.1 GCA_028572065.1 Candidatus Methanophagales archaeon | reverse complement strand
TCTCAAGCCACGATATGCAGAGTATAGGCACTAAATGCGAATTGTGTGGCGCGAAGATACGCCTAGCCGGTCCTTTGTATCTGGACCCGATAAAAGAGTATAGGTTTTGCGAACAGGTGCATAAAGAATTAGCCATAAGGGAGCAGGGCAAAAAGAAAGAAGCTTTGAAACTCGTTGCGACAAGCATGAATGAACTGGATATACCATTTTATTATGAACATCATGCGATATGCAAAGCGCTGAAAGTTCAGCCTTCTACCATGACAGCATTAATTGATGCTCTACGGTCAACCGGTTTTTCGGCCAGCAGAACTCATTTCTCGGATACTGCATTTAAGACGGATGCCCGGCTAGAGGAGATAAAAGCGGTGTTAAATGCGTTGTAAACGGTTATGTACAAGAGATTAAAGGCATCGGACAGTGGAGGGTGCGGCATGAACGTTTATCTCAAGGACATCACACGATTTTTACTGTTAAAAATGACTTTCGGGTGTTATGAGAAGGGACCACCGATAGAAAACGAAGTCTTTGGATGCAAAATATCAGATTGGAACCACCCCCTGCTTAGCCGTAGCTAACAATTGATTTACACCCGAAGGGTGCTTTCCTGTACCTTTTCGGTGCGAAACGGATAGCATGAATAAATCTTTATACCAAAATTACGAACAGAAATAAATTGCGGGGCATCCCTGTTTATTCCCCATCAAGTGGCGACCCTGTTGGATGTGTGGTTTTGCAAGCATAAGGAACTCCCATGAGCTAAATATTAGTAAGAACCTTTCGGAATTTTTTCTATAGACATTATCCCTCCCCCTAATCCCTTTGAATAAATGGTCAAAAGGGTCGCACAAGAAACATTACATCTTCCAGAAATCATAGTTTCAATATCATGGTTCATCCAGTCTTCGATTCTCTTCAGGATCTCTTCCTCCCCCTTATCCAATCTTTCAGGGTCTTCCATTTCACCTCGTTTTTATTTTATTCGCTATTTTATTTTTTTAATATTTTTAATTTCATTTCCAAATTTGGTAAATCTTCTGGATATATTTCTATCAAGGGGATTTTTTTTTCTTTTGCAATTTCTCTTTTAATTAAAATCCTTTTATCATAGTCTTCCATTCCTTTCAAACCCCAATATTCTATAAAAAATTTACCCACTTTCCAATCAGCTCTAAGATATCCGCCTGGATATATTGGTTCTTTTTCATGTGGAATCATATTCAAATACAACCAATCATCAATTGTTTTTTCCCCTAATGATAAACATTCATGACCATCATTAGCTAAAACCTTTGTACCGAAAATCATTTGCTGCGAATCTTCTTCAAGAATACCAGCAGCAATCAAAGCTTTTAACCATGATCCAAAAACTTCTTTGTAGCCATATGGTGATTTGTGATAACTATTATCATAACTATGATCATAAGGTGGCATATTATTCTCATAAGGTGGCATATCATTTAATAATATTAGAGCTTTATTAAAATCGTTTTTAGTCAAATATGTTAAATACGTTAGATCTTTTTTAAAAGTGCTCGAAGGGGTAAAACCAATTAAATACGTCAGCTCTTTAAGCAATTGAATCATTTTATCCTTAGAATGAGGTTCCCCTGTTACATTTTTCCCCTGTGCATGATATAAGCAAAAATCAATTTCATTTAATGATTTGATTTGAGGATAGTTTTTTTCAATAAAGTCTGTTATACAGGATAAATTCCAAATTGGAATAAAATTTTCATTACAATACTTACATTTTTTAACAATAATTCTAGGCTTTAAACCCCATTTGAATTTAAATGATCCTGCATAAAGATAAGGAATATGGTACGATTTCACTTCGGGTTCGTACTCAGTGTATATTATCTCTTCGGTTCTATGTGTAGCGTTCAAATTGCAAATTACTTTTTTATGGGTATACGCTCTACAATATAAAATCTGAATTTCACGGGCGTGTTGATCCAATTCATTAAGCAATTCACCCACTTTTTTTTCTCCTATGATTTTTCCATATTTTGTTAGAGTGAAAGTTTCATCAGCAAAAAAGCCCCATTTCAATAAATATTTTTTAAGTTCTTTTTCACATTCATCTGTCCAATATTTTTCCAATATTTGTTTAAGAGCATCGTTCATTTCAAAATCCAAACTCTGTCCAATATATCCCAAATCAAGATTCGGATAAGTACTTTTAAAAATTTCGATAGTGTCCTCACCAAAATACTCGACAATCCTTTCCTTCCAATCAGGATAAAATTTACAGTGAATATTACGAGGTGATCGCGTTGACGTTTTTCTTATCCATTTATCTGAAGAAGGAGATATAAAAGTTTTAATTTTGTTTGTTTTGCAATTTAGAACGAGTTCGTAAGTGTTGCCTGCCTTTCTTCTTTCAATTAAATTTTTCTTAGATAAAGAATATAAAAAATCGGTTATTTTATTATAGAAATCGCCTTCATCAACGATTGGCAATATTCTTTTCAAAAGTGCTTGTTTATATCCTGGATTTTTTTCAATATAGGGTATAATTTGTTCAAGGAATATCTTTCTACATAATTTGTGGTATTCATTAACTAAGCTACTTGAGCTGCTCTTACACTGTATTAATTCTTTTTCGTCTTCATTTAAAATTATATTCAGTTCTTCCATTTTTACATTCGGTCTATATTTACGTAACTAGCCACTACTTAAGAGCTTGTCCCATATTCAGATATTTTGCGGGTTTTGAATTGTGAGACGGTTTCTTGAGTACGGAGTCTACCTGAGATTACTATAGCTAACGGGATATAAAAATATTTCGATTTATAGTTCATGAGAAGAAAAAAGAAGGGTTACGCTTATGTAATCAAAAGTTTTATCTGTTCTTTGAGTAATGTAAAAAACATGCAGGAAACAGATGAGAGGGACACCTTTTTGTCGCTTATAGCAGTGGAAGGAATAGTAATATTTGTAATTGTTGGTATTCTTATATTATTAGATGCGCCAATTATGGGAATGATTGTTGTTGGTCTTTTGTTTTGGGGTTTTTTGGCGATATTACCACTTATAGGGTACTTAACATATCCTGATTGGAAGTAATCAGTAATCTTAATCATCGGTCTATCATCATATCATCTACAGTTTATAAAGCTCCGCTATTGCTTTCTTTAAACTCGATATACCACTTACGCTTTGCTTTGTCAAACGTGAACACCACACTATGCTCTTTATCTGTATCAATATCCCACAAAATTTGTGCTGGTATGGTAGTGGTGTAAGAGTTACTTTTTTGAATAGTTTTCGTTTTAGGGATGTCATACTACATTTTAAGCTATACTGCGTTATATCTTTTTATGTCTTTTCGCTGCCAAAAAGGTAGTCCCGGTAATTCTTTATACATAATTTCGAAAAGGAATAAATTCCGATGCATCCCTGTTGATCCCGCATCAAGTGGCGGCTCAGTTGGATGGCAGAGTTTGCAAACATAATGAAGTTCCATGGGTGCTAAATAGTAGTAAAAACCTTTAGGAAATTTTTTCGGTAATCACTATTCTTCTCCCTAATTTCCTTAAATAATCGGTCTCTCGCTTTCTTAATATCATATGCAAGAGCGTTAACCTGAATTATAAGTCGCCCACTACCATCATTTACTTCTTGGATACCGGGGATTTCATCAGGAAGAACTCGAGATGTCGGTTTTGTAGGTTCATTCAAAATATCCAATCCGCCAAAGAAAATTGTATGGACAAGGTTACACCGGAAAATTTCGTAGAGACCTTCTCCTCTCTCGCGATGGAGCTTGTTGTTGAGAGTTCTATATTGTCCTGAAAGCCAACTCAATCTCAGAAAACCCTCAAAACGATCTTTTTCTTTTCCTCTTTCCATAAGAGTCCCTTCCGCAATGCCCCCAAAAACTTCCATAAATATACTTAAAAGGGTTGCGCACGAAACGTTACACTTTCTAGAAATCATAGCTTCAATATCGTCGTCCATCCACTTCTCAATCCTCTTGAGGATTTTTTCTTCTTCTGGGGAAAGTATATCTTCATTCATTTTTTCTTTTCACATCCTTTGAAAAGTCACATACCCCGTACTTAAGAGGCTGCCTCACAATTGGTTTTGCCCCCAAAACTATTCCTTCTTTTTAGATTTAGAGCATTATCTGCCTTTCTTTTTCGGCGTGTTTTGAATTGTTGGACAGCCTCTTAAGTACAAGGCCTGTACCTAAACACATGTGCCAATGACTTAAACTACCTTTTTATCACAGGTATTTAAAAGCTTTTCGCTTTTTTGCTATGTGTTATCACATTTTTCATCTTTTTTGCACTGCCGTATCAAACGTTAATAAAAGTTGTATGGCACTGCTAAACGTTAATCCGTGTCAACATTAATAAGACCACGGAAAGTTTTATATTTATAGTATGTTTGTATGACCGGGGCGGTTTTGTCATGGAAGAAAAGGAGAGCGCGCTAACAAAAGCAGTCAGGGAAAGGGTGGTGAACGCGGTTGAGAACGGAGAAGACATAACAGAGAAGATGAGCGAGATTACTCTGGATGTAGTCAATAAGGCTTATGAATGGGTAAAAGATATAAGTGCTGGCACAAGCCAGACGGGAGCCGAAACCGCCGATCTGGCGGAGCGCACAACAGAACAAGCTCTTAACTCCATGAAAGAAACAGGCGATAAAGCAGTAGAGATGACGAAAGAAGTGGTAAAAGGCGTTCTCGGCGCGGTCAAAGAGATTTTGGAGGAGAACAAAACATGAACATTTCTGTAGGCAAAAAGAAACAAGTTAGTCCCTTAACTCGTAAATTTCTCTATTTGCAACGTTATATTGAGATTCTGAATATTATATCCACGTATGGCTGGGGTAGTGATTTAGTAGCGAAGCTCGATTTCAAGTCGCTTTTCGGTGACCGCTTCAAATTCGCGAAAGAGCTGGATGAGATTTCGAAGCTTTCGGAGGGTGAACGAATCAGAAGAGCAATCGAGGAGCTTGGACCCACATTTGTTAAATTCGGGCAGATGTTGAGCACCCGGCCGGACCTGATCTCACAGGAACTTATCGAGGAGCTACAAAAACTGCAAGATAAAGTGCCTACTTACCCTACGGAAGATGCAACGCGGCTAATAGAACAGGAATTGGGCGGTTCCATTGACACACTCTTCAAGGAATTTCCGGATTCGCCCTTCGCCGCAGCCTCTATGGCTCAGGTCTATAAGGCTGTACTGCCTGAAGGCGACGAAGTAGCAGTCAAGGTTCAACGTCCTAGTATTGACAAGACAATAGAGATAGACCTGCAGATAATGCAAGACTATGCTAGGCGTACTAAGAAAAGGTCTAAGGATGAGCTGGGTATAGACCCAGAAACTTTAGTATCGGAATTTGCGCGTGCAATTCGGAAGGAACTGAACTTCAAAATAGAAGCCGGGAATGTAGCGCATTTTGATTCCGATTACCCCGATGAACCGACACTACACGTACTTAAAGTCTACAAGGAGTACTCCACAGAAAAAGTCTTGACGATGGAGTTAATTGGCGGAGTCAAAATCACGGATAGTACAAAACCAGAAGTGCAGGAGCAATTTAGAATAGACCCAAAGATAGTGGCATCTCGGGCTGTAAACCTCGTGCTGAAACAAATATTCGAACATGGGTACTTTCATGGGGACCCACATCCGGGAAACATCAGAGTTCTGGAAGACAATATCATTTGTTTCCTTGATTTTGGTATGATGGGTACGCTGTCTGCACGGCTTCGAGAACAGTTAGCCGATATTCTTATTGGGGTTGTAACGAAAGATGAACGCAAACTCACGCGGACTATTCTATCCTTAGGCGGCGGTGGCCAGGGAGTGAATGAGGAAGAGTTAGAATCAGATATTGCTGAACTGATCAAAACGTATGCCTTTGGTTCTACCTTAGACGATTTTGACTTAGGTGCTTTTCTTGGTGAGATTTCAGATCTGATTACTGCGTATGACCTGAAAGGACCACGTGACTTCTACTTACTCGGAAAAGCCATGTCGTCCATACAAGGCGTGTGTGCGGAAGTGGACCCGGACATTAATCTGATGGCGCAAGCCAAACCGTACGCAG
This sequence comes from Candidatus Methanophagales archaeon, assembly GCA_028572065.1. Taxonomy (GTDB): domain Archaea; phylum Halobacteriota; class Syntropharchaeia; order Alkanophagales; family Methanospirareceae; genus QENJ01. The sequence goes on along the minus strand of JAPVWK010000053.1, from coordinate 7,467 downwards.
AGCAGTTGGCCGTGGAGCGTATGGATCCGAAAAGGGCAATCAAAGAAATATCTAGCTCGGCTCTGGAAGTAGGCAAGCTAATGCTTGAGCTGCCATACACGTTGAATGATCTCCTGACACTGGTGAAACGAGGTGAGGGAAAGGTTAAGTTTGAGGTCTCTGGTCTTGAACCTTTGAATGATACTCTCGAAAGGATTACCGATCGAATATCATTTGCACTTATTATGGCTGCTTTCCTGGTCGCTTCAGGTCTTATTGCTCTTTCTGAGATACCGCATAAAGTGGCGGGGATTTCGGTTAGTTCATTCTTCTTTTTTGTAGCGCTGGTAATAGGTCTTTGGCTGTTAATTTCTATTGCACGGCGTGGTCAGCTAAAATAGGTGTTTCTGTGGAATCATAGATTACACAAGATTAGCACAGAATGGTGAAATGAAACATCTGTCTTGTGGTTAGCAAAAAAAAAGTTGGGAAGGGGCACAAGTTTATTTGTACTTACCCCTTCCTTCTGTTATCTAGCTTGGAATTACTGTTATTCGTTGCTCTGTGCTACTCGTTGTGCATGTGCTTACGCTTGTTCCATTCAGTCCAGGCGAGAGAGAGGAGTAATATGCCTGTGATAACCGCATAGATACCCAATAGCAAGGCCAGAACTTCCAAGCCTTCTAGTACCGGGAGAGCGATCATTAGCACACCGACGACTATCGAAATAAGCCCAATACCAATGTCTATCCATTTACTACGATCTTCCGGCGGTTGCCGAACGGCATGCACAATCCTGAATATACCGTAAAGCACTAGCCATATCATTAGAAACCAAAGTAGTACCGCAGTAGTACCCATCGGCCATGCAAGGAAGATGCACCCTAATATGATACCGCTCAGTCCCGTGACTGCTAGAACTCCGCGTTGCAATTTACGCGCTCCAATCAGAGCGATAAGTGCGCATATTCCTCCCAGAAGTGCAAATAGGCCGACAATCCAGGTTAGCGTAACCAGAGTCATTCCCGGCCAAGCCAAAACAAAAGCGCCGATAAGTAGTGCTATAATACCCTCCGCTGCCATTGACAACGGAGCACGACCTAAATAAAGATCCTCTTCACTCATACCTTTACCACCTCATGAATTGCCATGCTCTGCCCTATATCTCCAATACACACATACAAATCGTGGTTCCCGATTAAACTCTTCTCGTAATTATTCTTCGCTGTTTCTCCTTCTAACAATACTATTCTATTTATCATTCTTGAATATCCCCTCCTGTTTACTAAAGCCGCTAATGTGGTATCAGCGACTTTGCGATTTCTTCTATATGTGACAGATGTTAAAGCGTATAGCGATATATAAGCTTTTCGGTGCTTTTGGCTGCCACAAAAAACAAGAACAGAAAACGGTGTGACTGGAAAAAAAGGTTTCCCGAAGGGACATCGCGATTTTTTTACTGTATATAAAGTATAACTGCTACCTATTTAGGACGCAGATTACACGGATTTACGCAGATTTACGCAGAAAATCAACTGCCTTACGTTTAACTTCCGGTTTAGTGCCAAAATTCAGTTCTATCATCATTGCATTCTCATAAACCTTTTCCAGAAAACCATAACCCAGTTTATTATAGACTCGATAGAAGATTCTAATAAACTCCTCCGTCAATTCCGTATATTTAAAATCCGGGTTATCTGCGTGCATCTGCGTCCCGATTATCAAATTTTATTCTTTCTTGTTGCCGCTCAGGCATATTTAGCTTCAATATCCTCAACGCGAGCAAAGCCGCATTTGCGCCGTTATCTATACCAACCACGCCAACGGGAACTCCTGACGGCATCTGCACCATCGAAAGTAACGCATCCATACCCAACAGCTTACCACTCACCGGCACACCAATAACAGGCTTTTCCGTCTTCGACGCTATTACCCCCGGCAACGCCGCTGACAATCCAGCAATCGCTATTATCACCGCCACGGAATCACAACCTTCCTTCAAATAAGTATCCAGTGCATCGGGTTCACGATGTGCGGAGATCACTCTCACTTCGTATGGCACTTTATGCTCCTCCAGTACCTTCAACGCCTTCTCAGCTACGTGTCTATCACTATTCGACCCCATAATAATAGCTACTTTAGCCATATTAGCCCTCCAATCGCTCTTCTATAACACATGTGAACTCTTCAGGGTCTTTTATCTTCTTCAATTCTTCTTTCGCCACCAATACAGTATCCTCTATTTGTATGCGCTTGACGCTGCCACTAACCACGAATACCGACTGTGTTTTTGTTACGTGCGACAGACTGCTGAGTATTTTCGCTCTTTTGACCATCTGCTCGGTGTAGCTGCTTATACCCATAAGAATCCTCACGTTTTCGTCTCTTCTCTTCGATTGTGATAGTGACACCGCACTAAAAGGTGCATGCGAGGTTGCAAATATTTCAAGCCCTATCTCTTCCAGTATACTCAATATATACCGTTCCAGACTCGAAGCGGCATCTTCTATGCCGGATTCTGTTATCTCCGGTGGTTCATCAGCCTCAGATTTTAAGAACTCTAAGGGCTCTATTAAAGTAATATCTAAAAACTCCTCGAGTTTTAGTGCTATGTCTATCGTGGTACTTACCGTACCTTCTTCATATTTGCTAACACTCCTGCGTGACACGCCTAATTCTGATGCAACATCACCTAAGGACAACTCTTTCTCTTTCCTTGCCACTTTCAATTTTTCGCCGTTTATCGTGACATACAAGCCACCAGTGGCAGAATACACACAAGGACTCACGTCCTCGTTAAAATACTCGTACAACGTATGCGAGTTTATCGCAGGAATGCCATATCTATGATACACCACATCGTCTTCTAAAAGGAAACTCCCCTTTCGCTCACCCACGATGATTGGCGAAGCCAGTAAACAAAAAGCCGCTCGCTTTATGCCACGCGCAATTTCCTCGTTTATTCCATCTATGTTATACAATATCTTTGCCAGTAATGTGAAATCACTTCGCCGGGCTGCTAAATCAAAACTCCTGGCTTTGCATCTGCTTGATACGATAAAGCCCGCATCATTCAATAGTTCTATTACCAGTGCAACCAAATCATTCTTCATTTGCAGTATCCATTCTGCTTATTTCCGCGGATCGCTCCGTTGCGTCTATTACCGCTGCCATCATCGCCGCTTTTACGCCTCGTGAATCCATTGCATACAGGCCACGTATTGTCGTCCCACCCGGAGAGGCGGTCATTGCCTGTATCGCAGATGGCGTATCACCAGCAAGCACCATCTTCGCAGCGCCAAGTGCCGTCTCCGCAGAAATCGCCAGTGCTAAATCACGTGGCAGCCCCTTATACACGCCACCATCTGCCATTGCATCTATGATCGCCGCGAAGAACGCGATACCACTGCCACTTAATCCTGTTATAACGTCCAGATCGCTCTCGCTTACGCTATAGACAGAGCCGATGACGCTTAGTATCCCTTTTGCTATTTCTTCATCATCCGTTTCTGCGTACCGGCCCTTGCATAATGCGCACACTGCTGCACTCACACGAGCACCTATATTGGGCATTACACGAACCACTTTCTTGCCTTCGCCAAGATAACCCTCTATCGTCTTCGTTAGTACACCCGCAGCCACAGAAATTAGTATTTTATCTGCGGTAATAAACGGTGCTATTTCTTTTACTACCGCTTTCATCACGCCTGGTTTGACAGCCAGAATTATTACCTCCGAGTTCTTCGCTACTGCCTCGTTACTCGTACATATCTCGACTATTGCTTTTATCTCGGAGTCGCTTTCAAAATCTAGGAGGGCTTTTTTGTTAGCGTCATATATAAAAATACGCTCCAGGCCAGTACCAGAATCCGCAGCTAGTAGCCCACGCAGAATTGACGACCCTATATTACCAACGCCAATAATACCTATTCTATTCCCTTCTACCTTTTTCGCTTTCATTCCTTCAAGGGGTTTATAAGCACGACGTTATTGCCCCTAACTACCACGGAACCAAGCAACCGCTTCTTCTCGCCAGCATACAACTCGTTTGCCGCACTCAGGTGCAAATTCAAGTAGTCATCCACACTTCTCAACACGCCTTCCAGCGCGATCTTCTCACCTTTCATCTCTACATGCACCTTTCGCCCTATCATTCCCTGCACTCTTTTATTTGGAAACATATTCTTGCACCTACTATCTTTTCTATTCTACTTCCTTATTTAAAGATATGATCCATGATTTGATGATTGAAGGTAAAGTTGTAACTACCGCATCAATAAATGAGGTTCAAATAGGTATTGACGATGGTCTAATCACAGAAATAAAGAAACAAGGGTTGCGGGGCGAGCAAAAGATAGAAGCACGGCATTGTCTAATCTTTCCAGGGTTTATTGATTTACATGCTCATTTGAGAGAGGATGAGAGCCAGGATTGGAGCTACAAAGAGGATTTTCGGTCCGGCGCCGCGGCTGCTATTCATGGTGGCGTAACTACCGTGGTTGACATGCCGAACACGCCCTTGCCGGGCATAAACGCGGCGCGGATACGGAAAAAGAAAGAACTCGCATACAAAAAAGCGAAAGGCGTGATTGACTTCTTCTTCCAGGGCGCAGTCACAGAATCCGGCACCGCCATAAACACGGCAGGCATTGCGGATATGCAAGACGAAGTAGTAGCATATAAAATGTATCTCGCGGAGACGCAGGGGTTATCTATGCGAGTTGAACGGCTGCCCGAAGCGATTGGCGCGGTGGCTGCAACATCTAAACCACTCGTGATTCATTGCGAAGACCAGAACATCCTGAACGAGCGAAAAGCAGCTTTAAAAGGGTGTGGGGCTGATGGGACTAGTAACGAGCTACATTCAGAACTGAGACCCGAAGAGGCGGAATTGTCCGCGGTTAAACATGTTTTAGCTACTAGTTCTGCATACCCGGACATAAAGCTAAATATAGCTCATGTTTCCGTTTACGAGTCATTGGCTATTATAAAGCGATACAAAAACGTTTTCTGTGAAGTTACACCACATCATCTGTTCTTTAACAAGACTGCAGTAACGCAAAAAAAAGCGTTCTTGAAGACGAATCCACCTTTGAGAACAGAAGAAAATAGGCGACTGTTGCTGGCCGCATTTAAAGGTGGCAGGATAGATTTTCTGGTGACTGACCATGCACCACATACAAAGTACGAAAAAGATATTGACATTTTAGAAGCTCCTGCTGGTGTTCCTAACTTAGACACTTATGGTAATTTCGTCGCCTGGTTGATTGTACGTTGTGATGTTCACCCTGTACTTATATCACAGGTCTGTGCCTACAATCCTGCGACGTTCCTGGGTTTGGACGACAGAGGTAGCATAGAAGTGGGGAAGAAGGCGAATTTCAGTATTTTGGATCTACATGCACGAGTAAAAATCAGTAGTGCACTTTTATACACCAAATGCGGGTGGTCACCATTCGAGGGCTATGAATTCCCTGGTGCTGTGAAGCATACCATTTTTAATGGCGCTGTCGTGACAGAAGATGATGCTGTGGTGCAGGTTTAGCGAGCTGATTAAGAATAGAAGTGTTGCCTGCCCATTCTCATATACGTGGATTTACCGGTTATCTGAACCTTTCTCGCTTCCATAGCATCACTCAAACTTCCTATTCTCACCTGTAACCATATATACAATGCGAGAAGCGATATTGCAGGCATGATCACCGATTCGCTCTAAATGTAACGCCACAAACAGCAGATGACTCGCATTTTCTATGCCGCGTGGTTTTTCTATCGTAATTGTTATCAATTCTCGTCTGACCTGGTCAAAAAGAGCATCTATCACATCGTCCCGGTCTGAGAAATCCTCCAGCGCTTTTATGTCACGATCAGAAAACGCTTTTAGGCAGTCAGAAATCATACCTTGCGAGCACTCGGACATCCGGGGTATATCAATCAGCGGCTTAACGAACGGTTCATCCGCTATCCGCAACACAATCCGGGCAATGTCGCCTGCTAGGTCACTTATCCGGTCAAAATCCGTTATTATCTTCACGCTCGTCTCAATCATTCTGAGATCTACCGCTGTCGGCTGTTGCAACGCTATCAGCTTTATACACATGTGCTCTATCTCAAATTCCAGGTTGTCTATTATGACGTTCTCTTTTAGTATATTCGCTGCCAGTTCCATATCGCGATGAACTAAAGCGTTTATGGCGTTCTTTGCTGATTCTTTTGACAGTTCTCCCATCTTCAGCACATCTACCTTCAGTTTTTCCAAATCCGCTGTGTATTCTTTTCTTATCATTTCCGTTTTCTTTTGGTAACGCTTTTCTTTCTAAAAGGTTTATCCAAACCTCCCCGTAATATAATCCTCAGTCCTCTTATCCTTTGGCTTCTCGAATATTTTCGTGGTCTTGCCACATTCTATCAACTCGCCCATGAGGAAAAAAGCTGTAATATCCGATACACGCGCTGCCTGCTGCATGTTATGCGTAACAATCACAATCGTGTAATCCTCTTTCAATTCCCGTAGCAAATCTTCTATCCTCGCTGTTGATACCGGATCCAACGCAGAACATGGCTCGTCAAAGAGAATGATTTCGGGATTTACTGCCAGTGCACGCGCAATGCACAACCGCTGTTGCTGCCCACCCGAGAGCTTCACTGCGTTCTCTTCCAACCGGTCTTTCACTTCGTCCCATAATGCCGCTTTCTTCAAACTTTCCTCTACTATTTCAGCCAGTTTTTTGTTCCGCACACCATGTATCTTCGGCCCGTAAGCAACATTATCATATATGCTCATCGGAAACGGGTTTGGCTGCTGAAATACCATCCCTACTTTCTTCCTCAACTGAATGACATCCACTTTTCCGTTGTGTATGTCCGTGCCATCAATAAGAACCTTGCCTTCGATCTTCACGCCACTAAAGTCATTCATACGGTTAAGAGTCCTGAGAAAAGTCGTCTTTCCACAACCCGAGGGTCCGATCAACGCGGTTATTTGGTTCGTGTCCGCTTCCATATTCACGTCTTTTAACGCATGCACTGCTCCGTTCTCATAATATACATTCAGTCCACTCACATCTATCATGCTCATTTCTTCTTTATTTACCTCTTACTCATACGCTTGGTGTATCTATTTCGAAGATACAAAGCGAATATACTTATCATCAAAAACATTGCGATTAACACGAGAGAAGCGCCAAAAGTACGCGAATATGCTGCCGGAGTATGTCCCTGTGTTCCCATCATGTAGATATAAACCGGTAATGACGCAACCGGATCGAATATTGACTTAGGCAAAAAGGGCTCCAGACCAGAACCCGCAGTTAAAAGCACAACGGCCGTTTCGCCTATCGCCTTTCCCAACCCAAGCAGTATCCCGGTTATTATACCAGGATAAGCGCTTTTCAAAACCACACTACGAATGGTTCGCCACTTAGAAACGCCTAAAGCAAGAGATGCCTCTCTATGCCCCTTAGGCACTGTTTTTATTGCTTCTTCGCT
>JAPVWK010000052.1 GCA_028572065.1 Candidatus Methanophagales archaeon | reverse complement strand
TGATTTGTCCTGTGTTCTTCTTCCGGTAGTCCGGACAGTCTGGATTCAAACATATCTGGTCATTTGGTTTTGCCCCGGTCATAGAATCTATTATGTGGTTCGGGGTATATAAAGGTCACGGTTTATAGGACACCACCAAATGTTACGCTTATACCAAGAAAACCATCACTTTCGCTTGATCTAACAATCAAAGGAAAAATTATTGATTTTTCTTGTCCCTCTGAATTTGAAGTGGGTGAATTTTTCCCCCATTATTATATCACATTTTATGGTGAGTGGGAAGATTTGAATCTGAACCAGTCTTATATTTTCTCGGTTTTGGTGGATAACCCAAAAGAGGTTGGGTTATGGCTTGATAAAACACATGGTCAATGGGATACTGTGTATAATAATACAGTAACGCTGCCAGTAAGCGAACTCGGGAGTGCGACGGCATCCTATGAGGTTCCAGTAAAATGGGAGCATGAGGCAACACAACCGCAACATACACAAAGTATTACAATTGAACTTGAAGAGAATAAAGAATTCGACACAGGCGTTGGCACTTATCCCAGCATCTCAGGCACACACACTGGCACAATAAAACTAAACCAAACAATCACAGTATCAAAACTTTACATGTACCCATGCGCAGGCACCGGCGGACACACAGAATACGCTAAATTTTATAATGATACATGGAGTATCAAGTCACAGCCGTGGGTGGGCTATCAAGGAGACGGGGAAAACATCTATTTTAACCAATCTTTTACGCTTGTAGCAAACGAAACATACAACTACACCATCCGTACCGGCTCGTATCCGCAGATTCATCATGCACCAGCACTACTGACTGATAACGGCTGGCTAAACAGCACCGAGTTCACGGATGCCAACGGCAAGAAGCATACGGACTGGATACCCGCTATCCGGTTATTGTGATGACGTTTTTATTGCGAATAAAAAAGGTAGCGGCGAGCCATCTAACCACTCTTTTCACATATTGCTGCCCCTTGTAAGCCATAAGCGCTGCGGCATCACTTATTAGATTTGCGCAGTCCCATTTGTTCGATGAAAAAGAGACTTATTTTATGTCGACGTATATCACACCCGCAATACTTTTCACATTTAAATTCGCAGATGTTTATATCAAACAGTTTATATCAAAGATATGCAGACGGGTGAGAAACTTTTAAATGAGATCAAAGATAAGAAAGTGCGAAGTGTGTGGTGAATATACATTAAAAGAAGTATGTGATAAGTGCGGGTGTGTGACGAAGAATCCACTGCCGCCAAGGTTCTCACCTAAAGACCCTTATGGTAAATATAGAAGGATGATGAAATATGGAAGAGATAGAAGTGCATGAATTGAAGAAGTTGAAATTGAAGAAGCCGGTAATGATAGAAGGGCTCCCGGGAGTAGGAAACGTAGGTAAATTAGTAGCTGAGCATATGATACAGGAGCTAAAAGCCGAGAAGATAATAGAGATATACTCATGGCATTTTCCACCTCAGGTATTAGTGAATGACGACGGAACTGTCCACTTATGTAAAAGCGAGATATATGCCTGTAAATCAAAGAAGCAGGATTTGTTGATCATCACTGGCGACCAGCAGAGTGTAACAAATGAGGGCCATTATTTCATTACTGAGAAGTTTCTTGACATTGCACAGCAGTATGACGTATCTCGCATTTATACCCTTGGTGGATATGGTATAGGTCAGCTAGTGGAGAAACAGATAGTGCTCGGCGCCGCGAATGATTTAGAGCTTGTGGGCGAGATGAAAGAATATGGTGTGGAGTTCCGTGAAGAAGAGCCAGGAGGGAGCATCGTAGGCGCTTCCGGACTTCTGTTAGGTCTTGGTAAACTTAGAGGCTTTCCCGCGGTTTGCTTGCTTGGCCTTACTTCTGGTTATTTGGTGGACCCGAAAAGTGCACAGGCGGTACTCAAAGTCCTATGTCAAGCATTAAATCTTGAAATAGACATGCAGGATTTGGAAGAGCGTGCAGAAGAGATGGAACGGGTGGTCGAACGACTGAAAGAGATGGAGCAAGCGCAGATACCAAGGACCCGAGATGAAGAGTTGGGGTACATCCGGTAACCTCAAGGGTTAGTTAGTATCAAAAAATCACAAACACGAATTCAGTAGGTAAATAAAAAGAGAGAAAAAAGGGATGTGGGTGTGGATCACCCAGTGTTTCAGACGGATTCTGACGTTAGAATCTTCAGCGACGTGGGCCTTTTAGCAACGTCCCCCTCTTTTATCCCTACTACGTATTCTAAGTCCTTCTCTTTTGCGAGATCTACTATTCTCTGGGTTATCAGGCCGTCAAATACCACGCCCTTTACACTCGCGTCCGTATCTTTCAATTCAGTTGCAAGGTCTCGTACTGTTGTCTCTTTTACTACGTTCTTCTCTTCGTCTAACATTCGTGCTTTAAGCGTACCTTCAAGCTCTTGCAAATGCGTTTTGTATGGAGCTAAAGAATCTTCCTTCTTCCCTGTTACCTTAGCTTTTTTCCTTTGTATCACCTTTGTCTGCTCTTGCGGCTTCTTTCCCTTGTTGTTCTCTATCTGTTCGGACGGCGCTTTATTGTGCAACGCTTTTGAAATCTCCTTAAACGACATATCCTCTACGCTTCGTCCCTCAGGTGACGTGGCGACATAATCCACCTCTGCAACTTGTAAAAGCTCCTTTAAAATGAGGTCTCCACCCCTATCACCGTCAAAGAACGCAGTTACTGTCTTCCTTTTACTTAGTTTAGGTATTGTAGAGGGGATATTCGTGCCTTCCACAGCTATTGTATTTTTGATGCCATATTTTAGCAGGTTTAGCACATCAGCCCTACCCTCCACGATTATAATCGCATCCGAATTATCTATGTTTGGTCCCGCGGGCAAATTTTTATATTGCGTTATCTCTTCCATCCGCACCGATTGTTTCACCTCGCTCACCATCATATCGCTGTCTATTGTCGTCTCGATAACGCCACGCATTATCGCTTTTGCTCGGTCGGTTATCCGTTTTCTCTTTGTTGCCCTTATGTCCTCCATCTTTGTTACTTCGACATGCGCAACACACGGACCCACTCGATCTATGGTCTCTAGAGAAGCGGCAAGTATTGCCGTCTCCACCTTATCCAAGCCCGATGGAATGAGTATTTCACCCGATGATTTACCGCCTTTTGACTCGACATTTACCTCTATTCTACCTATTCTACTGCTCTTCTGCAAATCCCGCAGATCTAACTCCTCTCCTAATAATCCCTCTGTCTGGCCAAATATTGCACCCACCACATCAGATTTCTCTACAAAACCCTCGGCTGTGATGTTAGCATGAACCACGTATTTTGTTGTATCTATATCGTGCATTTTTTTTACTCCCATCAAAGGTTGCATCACCTTTGTCTTTTTGCTTTACCTTCGCCATATCCATTTATCCTGACAACCTGAACTAACAGTACACATTTATATTCTGTAATAGTATTAGGATAAAAAGCTAATAAAGGTGGAGTATGGAGACCGCAGAGATGGAGATAAAAAATTTGAACCCGAAAAAATTCGTGAGCGCGAAAGAAGAGGAAATTTCAGCTATTGTTGGTACTGATTTAGCGATTAACGCTTTATCTGGCGGTGTGGACTCTTCGACAGTTACTATGCTCGGTCATAACGCTCTGGGTGAGAGACTGAAGACATATTTCATTGACACTGGTTTGATGAGGGAAGGGGAAGCGGAACAGGTAGTTTCGCTATTTGCGGATTTAGGCATAAAGGTAGAAGTTGTAGATGCACAAAGGCAATTCTTTGGTGCCTTGAGCGGTCTAACGGACCCCGAAGAGAAGCGGGAAGCGATTACACAAACTTTTTATCGTGATGTGTTCGGTAAACTTGTACAGGATATAGGTGCGAAATTCCTTCTGCATGGTACTATACTTACCGATGTGGATGAGACGGTTGCGGGGATCAAAAGGCAGCATAATATACTCACGCAGTTGGGCATTGACCCGGAACGTGAATTTGGGTACAAAATCATAGAGCCGCTGGTGCAGCTCCGGAAGGATGGAGTGCGGGAAGTGGCGAAGGCGTTGGGTTTACCGGCTTCACAATATAATCGGCCTCCTTTTCCTGGTCCAGCTCTTGCTGCAAGAGTGATTGGAGAGGTGACACCCGAAAGAGTAGCAATAGTGCGAAAGGCGACGGTAATAGCAGAAGCCGAGTTGATAGATAGTGGCGCTTTTCAGTGCATGGCGATCTTACATGAGGATAGAGTAACGGGAATGCGAGATGGTAAGAGAGATTATGGGCTGCAAATAGAGCTAAGAAGTTGGGAAAGCAAGGATGCACGAATAGCAACGCCCACGAGGTTGTCTTACGATGTGTTAGAACGGTTGAGTGAACGTATAACAACAGAGGTACCGGGAGTAGTGAGTGTGACCTATAACATAACGAAGAAACCGCCGTCAACGATGGAAGTTGTGTAAACCGCGGTAATAGCTAAAATAGCATAGGATCCAGATGAAGTTGTAGAATTACATGCAGAATGCAAATTCAGTGTAAACGAGCTTTTTTGTGCCTTTTTAGTTTGTATTGGCCGCTTAAGACACCACCGATTCTTGCGCTGACACATTTCGCCTTACCTCCGCGTACTTACCTATCTCTTCGAGCAGCGTATGCCCATCCCAACTGCTATCATATCGGAATACGAATTCCGCTTTCTCGCTATTCAGCTCCAGCAATTTCAATACATTCTGTAATGCCACGGTCTTAGCCACGTCATCTATCTCCACAGGTATCTCCGACTGCCCCACGGGATAACTTTCTTTTAGTTCAACCGGGTAGGGGCCAAACGGCGGTTTCACAAGGTATATATGGTCATACTCTTCTTCTTCGCGTTCTTCTTTTGTCGTTATCAAAACACGCCCCGATAATTGGAACCTGTCCAGCAGGTTCGCGTATCGCAATACTTCTGGCCTATGAGCGGAATATTCACTGAGATAAAAGAACGGGCGTTTCGTAGCGGCATCGTATCGCTCTATAACAGCCGAGTGATTAGTCATTCGTTTCAATGCGTCCACCAAAGAGGGATATGCCCTGCACCGTCGCTCGCATAGTTCCCACAAGCTACCTTCGGCTATACTCTGCTTTACCATTCGCATCTCCTCAAACGTAACCCACAGGTTATGCGCAGCCAGCAAGTCGGTATTCTCCTTTAGCTCAGCTACGCTGTAAGTAGAGCACACGGGACAGGAACAAGGCAAAACACGTAATTTCTCTAGTTTCTTCGTGCCGTCACTCGTTAAATATCGTTTATCTTTCGCGAATATCGCGTATGCCGCGGAATCGAATAGGTCACAACCCAACGCAACCGCTAATGAGAACAGCATTGGATGACCGGCACCAAAGAGGTGAACCGGTGCGTTCAGAGGCAAATTCTGCTTTGATGCCATGATTAGATCCACCAGCCGTGCGAATCCGTGTGATTCCAGTAGTGGCACCACGCCGCCTATTGCATATAGATCAAACTCGAGTTCCGCTGCTTGTCGCGCGCTATCCGCACGCAGGTCCGTGAATGTGGAGCCCTGGACAACACCCGCAAGCATGTTATCCTGTCCGTTAGCCGGCATCAGGCTTCTTGCTTCCCGTAACCGGCTCAGAGTTACTTCCAGATCTTCTTTAGCCCTTTTGTGCTTCACGTATGGCGGTGTTGGTATATCCAGCGGTACACACACGTCAGAGCCTATACGCTGCTGGAATTCTAATATTTCGCGGTTACTTACTTCTACGTCTCGATACTCGTACAGTTGATAAGACCCGGAATCAGTCATTATCGGTATTTCCGTACCCAAAAGCGAATGAACACCTTTTGTTAGCGCTTCTTCGCGCAGGTCAGGTTTCCTGTAAATTATATACGCATTTGTGATTAGCATCTCGGCACCGTACTTTTTCATTTCCGCAGCCTCGATAGTCACGAGATTCGGGTTTATCACTGGCAGTATAGTCGGCGTCTCTATGTAGCCATGTGCCGTGCGAAGCTTGCCTATTCGTCCCATTAAATCCTTGTGCTGTATTTCGAATTCGGTCATGTTCCGTTTATAAATAATAAGTCTCCAGTATTTTAAGAGGCTATACTACAATCACCCAACAACGACAGATAGCAAACATCCCACCCGCATATCTTTTGCCGTTAGGGCATATGATTTTTTGTGGGACGGTCCCTAAATTAAATAAACAAAATGTAACCTTTATAAAAGATGAAAGATCAGGAACTGATAGATAAAGTTGTCAATGGCGAACTGAAGTTTCATGTGCTGGATAAGCATGTGGACGCGCAAAAAGCGGCAGAGCTGCGAAGACGCGCTCTGGAAGTTCTGACTGGTACGAAGTTACACGACATAAGCAGTTTCTCCTTAGATGCCGAAAGGGCTGTGAAGACGAACATAGAGAACCTTGTTGGCGTGGCACAGGTACCAATGGGCGTTGCAGGTCCGGTTCAGGTAACAGGCGACTTCGCGGATGGTTTGTATCACCTACCGCTGGCAACAACCGAAGGTGCGCTTGTTGCTTCGGTAAATCGTGGCTGTACGGTGATAAACAAATTAGGAGGTGCTGTTTCATTCGTTTTACACGATGGTATGGCACGGGCACCGGTTTTAAAGGCGCGAAATATTCGTCATGCCAAAGAAGCTCTGGCGTTTATAAATCGCAGCAAGGCTAAACTGAAAGAGATAACGGAATCAACATCGCGGTTTTTAACGTTAGATGCGGTACAAACATGGGTTGTAGGTCGAAATCTGTTCTTGCGATTCGTGTATAAAACCGGCGATGCTATGGGCATGAATATGGCCACTATCGCTACCGACGCGGCAGTCAGGTTTTTAGAAGCCGAATTGGGACTGAAACATATAGCACTCAGCGGTAATATGTGCGTGGACAAGAAATCGTCTGCATTGAACCTTATCATGGGCAGAGGCAAAACAGTAAGTGCGGAGGTCGTTTTGACTCGTGAAGTGATAAAAGAGGTGTTGAAGACTTCTCCTGAGGTGATGGCCGATATTGTGTACCGGAAATGTTTGTTAGGCAGTGCCTTAGCTGCTTCGTATGGATTCAATGCCCAGTTTGCTAATGTCATTGCCGCTGTGTTCATAGCCACGGGACAGGATGCCGCTCATGTGGTTGAGGGTTCGCAGGGATTCACGACTGCAGAACTTACCGAAGAGGGCGACCTGCTCTTCTCTGTCACGATACCTTCGTTACAGGTAGGCACCATAGGCGGCGGAACGGGTTTGGGCACGCAAAGGGAATCATTGGAGATTATCGGTGTTCATGGTGCGGGTGAGCCGCCGGGTTCAAATGCCTTAAAATTGGCAGAGATTGTTGGTGCTGCCGTGCTTGCCGGTGAAATATCACTAATAGGTGCGTTAGGTGCGAGACATCTGGTGGAAGCGCATGAGAAGTTGAACCGCTAAACAAATCGGCTATTTTGGCGGGTTTTCGCAGACGCATATAGTTATTTATATCTCCACGATATAGGTTATTTATACAAGGTGATAGAAATGGTAAGTGTTTTTATTGATGCGGTGCCCGCGAACGTGCTTATTGCAAAAGCTGTTTGTGAAGATAACCGCGGCAACAATGGGAGTTATGTAAACATCGGGGCACTGATAAGGATAAAGGCGGATAAGAAACTCGTCTTGAAGCGAGAAAATATTGAACAGGCGATTAGCAGAGGGTTAACAGAGAATGAATGGCAGAGTGTTACATTGAATCACACCGGAACTATCACTGAATCAGGACATAACGAGTTGATATTCGAGGATTCTGCGGAATCAGAAGTTATAGATGCGTATTGGGATAAGCGACTGGCGCAATTGGAAAAAGATTTTAATGATTAAATCAAATTAGGCAATATGTCAAAAATAGAACTCGTTTACTGGAAAGATAAAATAGGAGGGAAAATCGAGAGGCTGGATACCGAAGGGTACAGCTACGGCTTCACCATCGGTTCGCATGGCGAATGGGAGATGGTAATCGCAAAGGAAGATATAGAAGTACGGAGGAATGAGATCGTAAGCGTAAAAATAGATGACGTTGAGGTTCCCGGGAAATCAATAGCTCTGCCATGCCCCATAATGCGACACGCACTTGGTGTTGTCTCTTCACTTGCCGGCGCAGGAAAGCCAAAAGGAGTAGAGGAACTGAGGATACTTAATGAGGCTATTTTTCACCCAATATCTGACGGTACGATAAAGAAAGGGGACTTACTCTCTGTGATGAATGTATTCCATGCCGCAGTCGAACGACGACTTGCGAGGGGTGCTGCGGAGAAGTGGCTGCGCGAAAGATACAGGTATTAGCTTTTGTCGGAGCACCGGCAGCGGGTAAGACCGAAGCGGCAACAATCGCAGCGGAGCTTGGCATTCCGGTCGTAACGATGGGGGACGAGGTACGGAAAGAGTTAAAAAAGCGAGGGCTTCCACAAAATGACACAAATACAGGAAGAGTTGCGACAGAGCTGAGGGCGATTGAAGGGCTAGATGCGATTGCAAAGCGGTGCGTACCGCGCATAAATGCGATTGCTACGGAAGTAGTGCTTGTGGATGGTATAAGAGGTATAGCCGAGGTAGAAACGTTCAAGAAGGAATTCGGTGACGAGTTCCTGCTGGTGACTATAGAAGCACCTTTAGAGGTTCGATATGAACGAATAAAGTCACGAGGTCGAGAAGACGATCTATTAAGCCTTGAAGAGTTCAAAAAACGAGAGGCCAGGGAGAAGGGATGGGGTATGGATGATGCAATGAAGATAGCAGCGCGGATTATCAAGAACGAAAGTACCATAGAAGAGTTTAAAGAAGAGCTAAAAGAGTTTTTACAACAATACAAACACACACAAAAATAGTATGAGTGGATGAAAAAACAATTCACCCAAATTTTACGGCTTTTTCATTTGCCTGTACATTCATGCACATTTTAGTAGTCGCCCGTGCAAACGCTGAAAGTGTCTGTCACAGTAATCGGATTTGCCGTTCCTGTTTCATTACACGGCTCTAACGTTTCAATCCGTAGTCGCATCCTTTAACGCATCAATTAATCAGTCTGTTCATTTTTTTTCTTGCTCTTTTAACATCACCACCTAATTCGAGCTTTTCTTATATCGCGCATTCCCGTAGCGCTTTCCGCCCAATGGATGAACGTAAAAGCACTAAAACCTTCTGATTTACCTTTACGTATACTATATATAGAAAATCACTTTATTTGGAGCTATTTAATGATTATAGAAAGTTATCTGTTGTATTCAATATTTTTATTGTATAGTCCTATTATTATTTCGCGTATTATCCATAAGAGAGTTCTTATTCATAAACGTACCACCTTTTCACTCTACTCAATGGACATTCCAAGCATGTTCTCAGATCTTACTGTTCGTTTGCGGATTATTCCGCTTCGATGGGATATGTTTGACACCTCGAGCATTCAGATACTGTTTAAAGTTTCTTAAGGGTTGTTATGATTTTAGTAGGTGCAATGGTCTATTTTGGCGTTCTGGTTTTGTTAAGGATGTTTTGAGAATAAGGAAGCGGGGTTTTTGAAAGGATTTTGTTATATCTGCAAATTGGATTTTGAAATATCTTAAACCTAAAAAATAATAAGTTATATATGATGTATAACTTAGTTATACCTATGGTAAGAATAAAAGTGAAGGTGGGTGCGAAAGGACAGATAGTCATACCGAAGATGCTGAGGGACGTGTTGGGGATAGAGCCGAAGAAATTCGTGACGATAGAACTACAAGAGGACAGAGCAGTAATTTTAAGGAAGAGTACGAAAGAGCTTGTAGAGTGGTTGGAGACGAACAGGACGCCTGTTGCGAGTGATGTTTCGAGGTATAACCTGGAAAATGAGTTCGGCAAAAATATTTCTGGATGCTAATTACATAATTTACTTGAGGTATGCGGAGGATGACAAGATATACGAATACTGCTTGGAGCTTCTCAAGAAGGTTGATGAATACGAACTGATAACGAATATAATTGTAATTGACGAGGTCGTTTGGATACTGTGGAAGAAATATGGTATAGATAAGAGTGAAATTTTCGAGTTTATTGACAGAATAGTTGAGTTTTTGACCATAATACCGTTAGACGAGGAGGATTACAAGCGGCTGAAGAAACTCATGCTCAATTACGGTCTGAAGCCATCAGACGCATTGCACGTTTCGACAATGAGTAAAGCGAAGACGAGTTACATTATAACAGAAGACGGAGAATTTGACAGCGTTGAATGGATAAAGCGGATTTGGCGGGGAAAGGAAAAGCTGTGATTTGTAGCAAGGAAGTAAACATGCCCGAATACAAACTGTTGAAACATGATTATGATAATCGTATTTTAAGTATTTAAAATGAATGTGATCTGAAAACTGGTACAAATAAGAAATACTCATAGAGCTCTGGTAAATCACGGCAAGAAACAACCCGGTGGTTCTCAATCAACTTTCTTGTGTCAATCTCGTGAAATCGCGTGGTTTCTTAATCCCACTATAAATCCACAGTTACCGTTTTGCCGTCCATCACCGCTGCTTCCGATACATTCACATTCTTCTCCGCGGTCCACATCACCGTTGCGTTCCCTACATCCTGCCCCGCCTTTAAGGTATAAGGAGACGCGAAAACGTCGAAATTCGTACCGCCTTCCACCGGCCCTTCAGTCGAATACGGTACAACGAACCCGTATGTACCGTTTGACATCTCCCGTTCGACATACACAAACGTTCTACCCTGATTCGTACTCACTGTAGTTGCTATTTCGACTATCGAGCCGTTAGGTGCGGTTCCTTCTATCCGCGCACCTTTAACGTACTCAAATACCTTCACGAACTTTATCTCCTGTCCCCCAAAAGTGATTATAGTACTTGGCGATTCGTGAACAAGCCGATAATGCCGCAACGGCTCTAAAAATAAATCTTCGCTTAAGGCCACCCCGATACCGTCTAACACGTGCAGACGTGCTTCTATCGTGCTGAAATATTTCGCACTAGGTACAACCCGGGTTCCTTCGTCTGTCGGAACCTGAGTATAGTAGCCCCCGGTATCCCCTGCCCATACGGTCATCGCACCGAATTTGTTATAAAACGCATTGAACGCATCAGCCATCATGAAATCACTTATCACGTAGCGCACACCGAGCGCATCCGCAACTTCGTTTGCTTTAGTTACATCACGCGTGACGAAGAACACGCAAGCACCGGGTGCCCCATCACGATACACCCCACCTATACCTTCTTGAAACGGATTTGCAACTGGAATACGATGCGCTATTCTTGTTATCCAGTGCCCGTAGTCCCACCAGCTTATTACCGAATAGGCTTCGGGCGGGTATTCATAATCCTCAAATCTATTCGTGGTTTCATTAATAGGCGGCTCTTCGTACAAAGCGTAATAATCCACACCAGGATCTGGTGTATTTTCTTTCATCCAGGAAAGCGATTCATACCAGTCCATTTCAGGTCCTCCGCTATATTTTGCAGTTGCTAAAGACCCTGATGGCTGATAAAATAAGGGGAAATAAAATACGACAAAGAAAATAATGATTAAAGTGATGATGATGTCCGCACGTAAATACCGCTTTAATTTATCCGCTCTTGTGCTCTCTTCTTTAACCTTTGTTTTTGTTTTTTCTTTTAGTTTCTGTACACCCGCACCTCCTTTCTTCTTCCCTTTTATCTTCTCTACCGTCTCTTCTTCCCGCGCTTCTCCTCGAAACGCAACAAACTCGATTATCTTCCAGGACACGAACCCGGTGAGCAGTGCTGCGTTCACTGCGTAATATGCGGCGAATCTGTTCATACAGAAAGTCACGTAAAGCATCACTATGCTCCACACGATAAACAATATTTCTTCCGCGCGGAATTTCCGCGCTATATTATAGCCTACCCACGCGAAACCGATGAATGCAATGAAAAAAGAAGTGGTGAACCAGCGCCATGCCTCAGCATCCGTAATCTTTCCGGTATATGGTGAAACAATGTGCATAGGATGAACTTCTGCTATGGTTAAAACTGACTCTTTGGGGATAAATATGCGAAGGGATCCTATCAGCGTTGAGTATACACTGGAATTAAAAATGTTTAGAATAACAGAAGCTAATAGCACAATAGCTAATAGTGCAATAGGGTACCAATAAGGGTCTATTTTCTTGATGTTCATTGAATAAGAGACAGCACTTAGAACACAGAATGCCACGATAGCAAGTAGAAGAGTAATGCCGTCAAATGAGCTAAGGTGCTTGGAAAGGAGCAAAGGCGCTATCATAGCCAGAGGAATAAGAAAAATAGGTATGCCCACAATGCAAAGATAATCCGTGCTCTTCCCTCTGATATGGTCCACTACATACTGAACCACTGCGTAGATAAGCAAGATAAAAATAAAAAGTGGAGCGCCCACCCATGCGAGAAAATAAAGCCCAAAGAATAAACCACATAAAACAGAATAAAATAGGGGCTTCTTCAACGCGACCCAGTCACCATTCAATACAGAATGGAAGTTTATTTCGTCTTCTTTTGCTTTTTTCACTGCAATTATAAGGCAAAGCATTGCAAACGTACTGAATAGTGTCTCGGCAACGTGATGGTCCGTGAACCCGAGCAGAGAACGGGACAAGAACTGCCCGGGTAAGATAGCGATTAACGCTGCGGAAAGAATACCCGCTTTTCTGTTCCATAACGTTTTACCAATGAAATAGACGGGGATAACGGTAAGAGCGCCTAAAACTGCGGGATACCATGCACCTATTACTTCTATTTCATGCTGAGTCAAAGTAGCGAGCGGGTTGCCAAGCCCTATTATCCAGATGATAACAGCAAGCATGTAATCAAATAATGGTGCAAAGAAAGCTTTTGTACCATGTGGGTAATTCGTGAAGGCATCGAAGTAGATACGATGCGGGAAGTTATGCAATGTGTTTTCCACGAGCCGCATATTGTACCACGGGTCGTTACCTCCGAACCGCACGAACGTACCATTAAAAACGCTGTTATACGGTAACGATCTGATATAAAGTGCTAATGCAAATAGCAATGTTAATATAACGCCATAAATCAAAGATGCTTTTTCTATGGTTTTCGGGTTTATACTTATTTTACTCATTCTTATCTTTCCCTCGTTGCTTTAGCCTTTACGGGTTATCACCTTTTACTTGTTACTGCTCTTTATAATAAATACTTACTTTGTTTTTGCTTTCGCGTTTATGTTTTTTATTGAGGAACCTGATACATAAATTTAAGTAAAGTATAGATAAAATCAAGAGTACAAACCATGCTAAAGAATAGAATAAGCATAATCGGTTCCGGATGGGTGGGCACCGCGGTCGGAAAGGGCTTTGCCGAGAAGGGATATGAAGTAATCTTCTACGATATTGTGGATAAAGACCTGCCTAACTTCACGAGCGACCTGAACCATGCAATAGAGAACTCAGAGGTGTCGTTCATATGTGTTCCGACACCGTTCGGGGACCATGGAATTGACTTGAGCTATATAAAGGACGCTGCGAAGAGTATAGGAGAGGCATTGACAACTAAAGGACCAGAAGAGTACCATCTTGTGGTAGTGAAGAGCACCGTGGTGCCAACAACGACCGAACGGGTAGTGATACCAATACTG
>JAPVWK010000051.1 GCA_028572065.1 Candidatus Methanophagales archaeon | reverse complement strand
GTGCGTGGTGGTATGTCGAAAAGGCAAATCAGATGCTCGCTCTGAGATGTGCTAAATACAACGGGACTTTTGAGAATTTGTTCCTCCAGTACATGGAGTGCATTAGGCGCACCTAACCTGTAAGAAATGCGTAATGCACCCTCAGAAGACCTACCTCGATACCGGTTGCTTTGAGATAATTCACGAGTTGAACCTCCTGAATTTTAGATAATCCTTTTACTGTTTTAATTTCGAGAAGGACTTTTCCATCAACGATAATATCGGCAACATAAATACCCACGACTTCATCATAATAATAGACCGTTATAGGCTTTTTACCTCTACGCTAAACCCAAGCGTTTGAAGCTCAATGACAAGCGAATTTTGGTATACCTTTTCCAAAAAACCGAAACCAAGTGTGTTATGCACTTTGTAGGCAGCTCCAATTATCTTCTCGGTTATCTCACGCCATTTATAATTCTTCATCTGCGTTAATCAGTGTTAATCTGTGTCCTGTAATTTATTTTTCCCCTTTTTATGGTTTATCGAGATTTGCTATACAGTCACACATTATTTATGTCGTTCTTCTTTTATAACAAAAAAGGAAAGATAAACATGATAAGCATAGTGATACCGAAAGGCAGTTTAGAGGCGCAAACACTGCTGCTGTTCAAGCAGGCCGACCTGGAGATAAAAGTAACGAGCCGCGAATACAACCCGAGGATAGAAGACCCGCGGATAGAGAAAGTAAAGATATTGAGACCACAGGAAATACCGGAATATGTTGAAAAGGGCTATTTTGACGTTGGTATAACGGGTAAAGATTGGATAGAAGAACGGGGTGCGGACGTAGTAGAAATAGCAGACCTGAGTTACAGCAAAACTTTGGAGAAAGAAGGCACGGTAAAAATAGTGCTCGCAGTGCAAGCAGATGCCACGGGAATAAACACGGCAAAAGATATAAAACCGCAGAGTAAGGTAAGCACGGAATATCCAAAACTCACAAAGTCGTTCTTTGACAAACTCGGTATTCCTGTGCAGATATTCTTCTCATACGGTGCTACCGAAGCGAAGGACATGATGGACGGCATAGTCGAGCTCACGGAAACTGGTGAGACACTAAGGAAGAACAACTGGCGCATTATAGATACGATAGAAGAATCATCCACGAAGTTAATAGTAAATAAGGATTCCTGGGACGACCGAGAAAAACGGCGTGAGATAGAAGAGATAAAAACGTTGCTTTCCGGCGTTATAGAAGCGCGGGGTAAGGTATTACTCAGCATGAATGTTCCAGAGGCTAAGCTAAAGGAGTTGGTGTCGGCACTACCGGCAATGAAGAAACCGACTATCTCTCAGCTTTACGGTGATACTAAAGAGCGGTATTACGCGGTGGAGACGGTGGTAAGCAAACGCGAGGTGAATATATTGATACCTGAGCTGAAGCGCATGGGTGCGGAAGATATTATTGAGATAGACATAGCGAAGATAGTACGATGAACTATCTTATTCTTTTTATTTTAGTCGAATTTGGTTTTATCAACGCATTAGCTTACAAATCTGTTAGAACCCGTTCCCAATAATCTGCAACCTTATCCACCTTCGCGGCTGCTATCCCGGTATATTTCTCGGCATCAAAGGCCTTAGCTTTCTGCTCCTCCGTGAACCGCTTCATATACGACAGAACCTCTTCATCGCTTTCGGCCTCGATCAGCTCCTTCAACGCTTTCTTCTCGTTATAAGCTTGAAGAGTCTTCTTCCGTACGTATTCATGCGCATCGGGATGCCCGTAATAAGACAGGAGTATGTATAACGGCTCCGCGATAATAGTATCCTCAGAAATGGCAAAATTCGTGCGCATCTTCGCTCGATCCACAACTAACCGCTCGGAAATACGTTTCAGCCGTGTCACGCAGTAGTCAAAAACCACGAGCAACTCTGAGATGTATCGCTGTGACGCGGAATTCGTCAGGTCGCGTTGATGTTCCGACACCTGATCAAGGTGCATAGTGACAACTTGAGGCATGAATTTTTTCCACAGGCTCTTCACACCCTCGAAACCAATGGGGTTCCTTTTATGCGGCATTGTGGACGAGCCTACTTGTCCTTCCGTTACTCGCTCCATCACTTCGCTTATCTCAGTCCGTTGAAGATGCCGCATATCGTCACAGAAATTGGCTAACACCGAGAAACTGCATATTACCGAATGTATAAAATCGGACATGGGTTCCGGTGGCACTATCTGCGTGGATATTGCCGCGGGTTGCAGACCAAGCATAGCCAAAACCTCACGTTCAAACTCCTCCGGGTCGTCAAAAACCAACGCCGTTGCGTTATACGCACCCACGGCACCCGAAAACTGACCACGAAAGTTATCGCTTGCGTCCCGTAGTTTTAATATCTGCGAACCCCATCGGTTCACGTACTGTGCAACTGCGAATCCGAATGTGATGGGTTCTGCATGTTGACCATGAGTGCGACCTATTTGTAACGTGTCTTTTTCTCGGCGTGCCAGGTCTATCCAGGCTCGTTCCAACGCGATCATATCTGGTATAATAACCTTGTTCACGGCGTCTTTGTACCTGAGCGCATTTGCTGTGTCCACCACGTCATACGAAGTAGCACAGAGATGCACGAATGGTTTCGCTTCCTCGCTTACTTTAGCCTTTATTACATTTACTAACGCTCTGATGTCGTGTTTCGTGCGCTGCTCCTCGTCATAGACCGCTTCTGCATTCACTTGTGATGCTGCTTCTAATATCTCGTCACATAAATCGCTACTTAAGATGCCTTTGTTCGCGAAGCCACGGGCTATTGCAGCCTCTACTTTGGCTTTATAGTGCACAAACGCTTCTTCTGATAAGAACTCGCTTAGTGCTGCCACTGCATACCGGTAGTCCGTAGGGGAAAATGCAGAGAATTCTACCTTTTCTTTCATCGCTCTTTTCCTTGGCACTGTAACTAAAACTAAGAATACTGTGATATTTAAAATACTTTCTAAAAACCTTCTTCAACTATCTTAATCTCCTCCGGTGTTAATTCATAGAGTTGATACACCATTTGGTCTATCGCCTTATCGGTTTCATCGTTTTTTTGCTGTAGTTCGGTTAACTCTTCTTTGTAATCATTGAAGTAGTCTTCCCACTCATCCTGCTCTTTCAAAGACATTTTTTTCTTAGACAGCCGATAAACTTCTTTCTGGAAATCATCAAAAGAAAACATCCAGAAAGAATCTAACTTCTTAGAATATTTTTCGATACCAAAGTAAGAAGAAATACGTCTAAGAAGCTTGCTCTTCTTTTCATTGCACTCTTTGTTCAATTTGAGCATGGTATCTGCTTTTGAAGCTAAAATAGCTTGCGTGTTACTATCGGCTTGTATGATTGGTAATTTTTTTAATTCTGCTAATGTAGTCTGTCGGAAATCATCTTTCAAAGCGATTGTTGAAGATTGAGTATAAAGATACGAGATCAACGAACTATTTAATAGTGCCAAAATGAACTTTGGGTTGAATAAAGAATCCTTTATGATAAATGGATTCAAATCCTTTTTTGTGACGAGATCGTCTTCTTCATAACAGGACATTAGTCTATTCTGTCTACTAATTATTCTTCGAATGAATATTTTTGGTTGTTTTTTGTAGAATTTGACTAAATTCTGGTGTTTCGACACATCGGCATACAAAATCACATTTTTTATTAAGTTATACCGGTATCCTTGCCCTTTGTGCAGAAACGGAAGTGTTTGTGCCTCTTTTTTGCTATACAATTTGAATCTGCTAGCAGAGAGTCCCTGAGCAGATATTGATATTTCACCAAGTTCAGTTATCGGTTTTTTGTGTATCCTGGAATGAATTGACTGGACCCCTTTTGAGATGATAATTTTGTAATCTGGCGGCTTAATGTCTTCTAATCTTATTTGGTTGAATTCAAGTTTATCTATTTTGGTTATTCTAAACTTCTTGTCAAACTGGTAACCTTTTATTATCTGTTTTTTCTTGGTAGATAAAGCGTAAATACCCGTATCGACATACGCATCTTCGAACACATCAAAAGGGAGATTAATTAGGTATTCAATGCCATAGTGATCGAGTAAAAATTTTCTGAATTTTATGTAATTTTCGCCGGTGTGCCAAGTTACTGAGGAAATAAAAGACAAGTATCCGGTATCTTTTAGTAATTTAAGTGAGTTTAGGATGAAGACAATTGATGAATCGTATTTTCTTTCAAGACAATTGAATTTCTTTAGATATTCGTTTTTTTCCTGATTAGACATTGTTTCCGTAGGTATGTATGGTGGATTTCCAATTATGATTTCAAATCCACCTGTATTCAATAGTTCAGGGAAATTTTCTCCCCAACTAAATGCTTTATTTCCTGCAACTTCTGGGTCCTCTATCAGACTGTTTCCGCATTTAATGTTCTTCGATAAGTCCAGCAGTTTTTTCTTTTCCCTTGCTATCTTGAGATAAAGGCTTAGTTTCGTTATCTCCACAGATTCCTCGTTTATGTCAACACCATAGATATTGTCCTCTATTATTTTACGGGCTTCGTCTTCGTCATAGTATTTGCTGAATGAAAGGTATCTTTCTTCTTGCCCTCTTTTACCCAAAACTCTTTTCTCGTACTTACCCTGCACCGCTTTAGCTTCTATTAAATCTCTGTGGATTTCCAATAGCACGTCAACAGCCTTGATAAGGAAGGCACCGCTTCCACAGGCAGGATCGAGTATCTTAAGGTTTTTCAATTTCTTCTCTAACACCTCAAAATTATCTTTGTGTTCGTCAATTAATTCTTCTACTGTCGTTGTTGCGTTGTTTTTTGATAAGTACGGTATGATAGTGTTACGGCAGATGTAGTCGGTTATATACTCAGGAGTGTAGTAGATTCCCTCCTTCTTTCGTTTCGCGGTTTCCCCTTCCTGTAACATTTCTATATCTGTTATTGACTGCTCGAATATGTGACCAAGAATATTGACATTTACCTCAGTCGTGAAGTCAAAGGACGCCATCAGCAGGATATTGGATATTATGGGCGAGATACCCTTGCCAACTCTTGATAAAATGTTTAATTCAATGATGTCTTGTTGTTTACTCTTCTTTAACGCTGATTGCTGATAAACGTCTTTGAAATAGCTTTCTTCCCTCATATCATAGAAGAAAAATGTTCTTGGTATCTCCTCTTTGAATAGTTCACCATTGAAACCAAATATTTCCACTGGCGTTTTAGCTCCTGTATCAAGCTGACGATAGAGTCCTATGATAGTTTCGTAAACCATATTCGACTGTTCATTTATTATGAGTCTATTTTTGAGTACTTCTAATATCATCTCTTCCGGAAGTCTTCTTGGAAGCTTCCCTGTATCTTCTGCGAAAAGAACAAACATTAATCGGTTAAGAAAAATCTGTGCATAATGAATCGCCTGTTCCTGTGTAGCACCACTGTCACTGAATTCTTTTAATAGCATGAGGCGAGTTTCATGAAAGAGCTTATAAAATTCTTTTGTGAATGCTCTTTCCTCAATTATAGATTCTTTATAGAGTACCTCGGCAAACTTATCTACAATGAGATTCTTATTGGAGAATATTGCTATGAATTCCTTGAGTTTTGTGGGCTCGGATTTTATTGAAGTGATGTCGAATCTGTGAACCTTGGAATATCCTTTGTTTTTGTCTATCAGCACGAACTCCCTGAAATTGCTTGTCACTCCGTAGTCAAGGTTGTGCTTGCCCATGTAATCCCAAGTCTGTTTTATCGGAGTCTCCTGCTCTTTCTTCACTCTATGTTGTGTGGAAAATAGATCCTGATCGCTTCCCTTCAACTCAAAACAAACAACTTTGTGTTCTTCCTCATTTGTGAATAAAAACTCAACTCCACCCTTTTCAAACGATTCTTCAATCTCCCTTTCGGGATAACCAAGAATGTCCCTTAGAACACCATTGGCGAATTTTATATAATTATGGCGCTCGGCCGTCAGTTTACCGGTATCAAGGTTCATTAACCACAACTTGGCTGCGTTCTTCTGTTTGTTCGTAACCTTAACTTTACGCGAAAGCCTCTCAACAGTACGCACATTGAACAAGTCGGCAGGCATAATAATAAACAAAACCTATCAGATAAAAAACATCCAACTGAGTTGCTTTTATATCTTTCTCAAGAACCAAACGGCATCATTAAACGCCTGTAACACCGGCCTTAGCAACATCCTGCTTGAATACGCGGGATTACCTGGTTCGGACTGGTACTACTCCATTAATTTCCATGCTACCTACAATCCCACTATTTTTGAGCAGCCCTTTTACATTTTGGGTATGGAAAACCGCCAATTGTGCGTGGGTGTTAGGATGATAAAGTTGTCTGGTGATTGTGGGACCGCTTCGAGAACACGATAACCTTTTATACTCCTGAGTCTTAACGGTATAAACTATGGTAGAAGAGCTAGGTAGTGTAATACAAAAAGGGTTCGACACGTGGAAGGCGAATCTGAGTATTTGCCTGCCTTTTGTGTTCAGTGCAGTACTAACGTCCGCAGTGGCAATTGTACTCATCGGCGGTGCCGTACTGGTAGCAATTCCTTCGCTTCCTTCTTTGCTACCGTACTTAAGCAAACCAGAAGGAATCACACCTGAACTTATTCTATCGCTTACGCAGCAATTCGCTCAACATATCGGTATAATTATAGCGGCAGTCATAATCACAGCAATTTTGGTGATGCTGATAAGCGCGTTCTTCACCGCCGGTGCAATCGGCATGGCGAAAGTGGCGACGCAAACAGGTACAACCGATATGTCAGACATGAAAGACTACGGAAGAAGGAAATTCATTAGTTTGCTCTTTGCCGACCTCATCGTGGGTTTAATTTCACTTGTAGGCCTAGTATTCCTAATCCCTGGCATATTGTATGCACTTCCACTTTTGGCAACAATTTCTGAACCGACACCTGAAGCATTCCTGCCGGCATTTGCGACATTTATGATAGGTTTAGTGATAATGAGCCTCTACATGATAATAATAAGCATTTTATTCGCTCTACCACGCTATTCAGTTGTTATAGATGACCTTGGAGCAGTTGACGGCGTTAAAAAAGGCTTTAACCTTTTCAGGAACCATAAAGTAGACGTTTTTTTGCTTTGGCTTGTCGCGCTTGTAATAGGCATAGCTGTTAGCGTTATTTTGGGTTTAATACCATTTGTGGGGCAGTTTTTAAACGTAGCTATATCTATTATCGTTATTCAACCTTTAATATTTATATGGTGGAGTAGATTCTACATGAGTCTAACAACGCCCGAAACTGATGATTTAACTATCTAACGGTCCACTAACCTACTACCGTTTTTGTTATTGTTGTATAAAGTACAAGTTCTAACTATTTAGGACGCCGATTTACGCGAATTTACGCAGAAAATCAAATGCCTTACGTTTAACTCCCGGGTTAGTGCCAAAATTAAGTTCTATCACCATTGCAATCGCATAAACCTTTTCCAGAAAACCATAACCCTGTTTATTATAAACTCGATAGAAGATTCTAATAAAATCATCCGTCAACTCATTATATCTAAAATCCAGCTTATCTGCGTGCATCGGCGTCCAATTATCAATTTTAATCCTTTCTTGCACCCTAAAAGGGACCGAGAGAATATCCAATACGGAAAGCGGGTTTTATCTATAATCCTGACTTGAAATAATCCTTAAGCAGATCCACCACGACTCTGTTCAACAAGAGTAACCCTATCAAGTTGGGAATTGCCATCAAAGCATTAGTAATATCAGAGAACAGCCAGATGTCCACGAGGTATGTAGCGGCCATTGGAAAGTCCACCACACTGGTACCTATGACGATAGCCACTAAGAAGACCGAATAATATACTTTGAGGAAGACACGGTAGAATCCGACATCCCCTGACATTTTTTTGACAAAATAGGAGAGACACTGTTTGCCATAGAACGACCATGTCAGTATGGTGGTAAAGGCAAACAGCACCATGCCTAATGTTATTATCAGATCACCGGCATATCCGATTTGTGAGTTGAAAGCGTAGATGCTCAATGAGGTACTGGTCTTGCCCGTCTCCCATGCACCGGTGGATACAATCACAAGGCCGGTCAGGGAACAGACCACAATGGTATCAATAAATGGCCCCAACATGGCAATCAAGCCCTGTCGGACACTGTGCTTTGTCTTGGCAGTGGCATGAGCTATCGGAGCGCTGCCCAAGCCTGCCTCATTTGAAAACACGCCTCTTGCAATTCCGAATCGTACCGCATATGCCACTGTAGCGCCCGCAAATCCGCCGACTGCTGCCTGGCCCGACAAAGCGCTCTCTATTATAAGCAAAAAAGCGCCCGGTATATTCTCGTAGTTCAGTATCAAAACAACCATAGCGGCAAAAATATAAAGAGCAGCCATGAACGGTACCAGAGTCCCTGCTACATACCCTAATCTTTTGATCCCGCCAATAACGACAAGACCTACCGCAAATGCCAATACCAAGCCCGTGACAATACCGGGTATATTGAACGTATCCTTCAATGCAAGGGATACAGAGTTAGCCTGGGCCATATTGCCGATGCCAAAGGACGAAAAGATACCAAAGATGGCGAAAGCCATACCCAATACCAGCCCCAATTGCGGGTTCTTCAGGCCACGTTCAAGATAATAGAATGGTCCGCCGATCATGGTACCGTCAGGCAGTTCTTGCCGGAAATGGAGTGCAAGAGTACATTCAACGAACTTAGTTGCCATTCCCACTATGGCTGTTAACCACATCCAGAAAAGCGCGCCTGGACCGCCAAGTGAGATTGCCGTGGCAACACCTGCGATATTGCCTGTGCCTATGGTACCCGAGAGAGTAGTCATCAAAGCACGAAATGGCGATATGTCGCCCCTGCCTTCTTCTTTTGGTTTTAGTATGAGACGAAAGGCATACGCCAGTTTGCGTGCCTGAACGCCCTTCAACTTGAACGTGAGGTATATACCGGTCCCTATAAGCAGGGCCATCATAAAAGGGCCCCAGACTATAGCGTCAACTGTTGTGAGTATCTGGTGTATGAATATCACTGGTATCGCCCTCGATAAATTTAATTGTCCTGCATAATAAGTTCTTTCTTACTTGACAATGCGAGTATTATAGGTTACAATAGCCCAAACACTTTGGGAAACTCCAAATAATTAGTTTGCCAAAGGCATGCCCATAATAACTCAATAGTGTCCGATTACTTCAGCACCTCTTCCCACACCTTTGTATTCACCACATCCTTAGCCTCGAGCCAGCCACGCCGAGCAGTTGCCACACCATATCTTATCACATCCCGCATCTGCATCGCATTATGCGAATCCGTAGAAATCGCAACTGAAACACCATAATCCTTTGCCATACGACAATGTACATCCTTCAAATCCAGCCGGTTAGGAAACGAATTAAGTTCCAGGATAGTACCCGTCACCTTTGCTGTCTCCATAAGCTTCGCCATATCCACATCATACGGCTCTCTTTTTCCAAGAATACGACCCGTGGGATGCGCGATTATATCCACATGCGGGTTCTCCATAGCAGTTATAATTCGTTTTGTCATCGTGTCACGATCTTGTGAGAATTTAGAATGCACCGAACCCAGAACCACGTCCAACTCCTTCAATATCTTATCTTCATAGTCCATAGAGAAATCCGACTTTATATCTACCTCCGCCGCGGACAAAACCCTGAATCTTGTGCCTTCCGCCTCAAATCGCGTGTTCACAGTCTCGAGCTCTATCTGTCGCTCTGCTATCTTATCCTCGGTCATTCCACCCGCAATGCCGACCGCAGGTGAATGGTCCGCTACTGCGATATACTCATAACCCAATGCGATAGCTGCCCCCGCCATCTCCGCTATACTGTTCTTACCGTCACTCCATCGGGTATGCACGTGCAAATCGCCTTTCAAATCGCTAATCTCGATCAGTTCCGGTATTTCACCGTCCTTAGCGGCTTCTACCTCGCCACGGTCCTCTCTCAACTCCGGTGGGATATATGTGAGCCCCACGCTCTTGAACACTTCCGACTCTTCTTTACCTCCTATCCGCTCATCGCCTCTGTAGATACCGTATTCGTTTATCTTTAACCCCTTCTTCATGCCTAATTCTCGTATTCGTATGTTGTGATGTTTGGAACCCGTGAAATAATGTGCCGCCGCGCCAAACGACTCGGCACCGACCACACGTAAATCCACGTCCGTACCACGTATCACAATACTTGACTTCGTCTCGCCTTTCGCCACTATATCTTCCACACCGTCAAGGCTTGTGAACGTATCCATCACTTCTTTCGGGCACTTCGAGACTACCAAAATGTCTATATCGCCCACCGTCTCACGCATCCTGCGTAAACTACCCGCAATTGTTATATCTTCCACTACGTCCAGCTTCTTCAAGTCGTTCACTATTGACTCGGCATATGGTAACGCTTTGGAAAGTAATACACGACCTTGATACCGCCTGTATTGCGCTATACCTTTCAATATATTCTCTTCTACCTTGGTACCTAATCCCGGAAGCTCTTCCAACTGATGCGACTTTGCGGCTTTTTCTAAATCCGCTATACTATTTATCCCGAGCTCGGCATGCAACTTTGCTAATGTTTTCGGGCCGACACGTGGAATGGCTAATAGTTCAAGTAAACTCGGTGGCACTTCCTGTTTCAGTTCTATATGGCTCTTGCAGTCCCCGGTTTCTGCTATTTCCACTATCTTCTTTGCTATTGCGTCTCCGACACCCGGTATCGTCTTTAATTCCTTGACACCGCCTCGTTCCGCAATCACCTTCAAGTCCTGCGGTAAGGATTCAATAGTCGCAACCGCACGCCGGTACGCTCGTATTTTGAACGTATTCGCGCCTTTCACCTCTAATATATCGGCAATCTCTGCAAAAATCCGTGCTATGTCGAGGTTTATCATTTTTGGATATCCTATCTATTCCATTTATAAAAATGCAATTTTTTAGACTACAGAATTAGGAACTCAAGATAATACCTTTTCTAACTGCCTTGCTCATTTGTGACATAACACCCGCAAATCTCTCTAACCTTCTCTTCGCCTTCTCGTGGCCCTCGCATGATTAACAAATCGCCCGCTTTCAGCACGGCATCACCTGCGGGATTGTACACCCACTTGCCATCCAATCGCCGAATCGCAAGTATGAACATCCCGGTTCGTGTTTCTATTCTCAAATCTTTCAGCGTCTTATCAAATATGGCTGTGTTATTCGCTTCCATCTTTAAAATTACCTCATCTGATTCTTTTATAGACGCTAAAAAAACCGGATGTAGCCGAATATCACGAATCACCACATCTGCTACCTCATACGCGGCATCGGATATTATCTCGGATGATGTAGCCACGTGCAGCAAACCCTGGAGTTCGTCAAAAGTAGTCTTCTTCGTTATGCCTCGCGCCGCTTTTATCACCAATATCTCCAGTTCATCCCTCATCCGGTCCATAGACTCTTCCATGTCCTTCACTTCCTCCGCTATCTCTTTGTTCTCGAACATGACTGCGGAATACGCAAGACCCACCATCAGCTCTGACATGTTTTTCATATCTGCTATGAGGTCTGCTATCTCCTCTCTTACCATTTTGCTTTTAATATCTGGCTCTCCTGCATCTTTCGCCTCCTCTTCCTTTTCCTTATACTCCTGGCCTGTTGCCATCTTACAGAACGCAGGTATACCCTCAGTTGGCCCGGAAATAATCGCTAGATCTCCTTCGCACAGCTTCTCATCGCCATCCGGTAAATATATCCACTTGGACTCCTTTTTTATTGCTAATACGCTCATGCCCGTTTCTGTCTCAAGTTTCAAACCTTTCAAAGTCTTATCTTTCAATATCGAAGCGGGCTTTATCTTTACGTTTACTACCGCCTCTTCAAAATCACTACGATCGAGATAACGTGTTATATCCACAGATTCCGCTACTTTTGCTAGATCGCCCGCGGCATTGGAAATCTTCTCCGCTGCCGATGCTATCTGCAATATTCCTGAGAATTCAATCGCATCTTCCAGGTTCCTCGCACCTAACATTATCGCTATTCGCATCTTATATAATAACGAGTGCATCCTCTCCTCTAACTTAAATACCTCTTTTGCTATCTCCGGGTTGCTGTACAGAACCGCGGAATACGCGAGGTCTAACATCGAGCCTGATAGGTCTTTCATCTCCACGAGTACGTCCTTTACGTTAAAAGTACCTAGTTCTAGCATATTCTCTCCTCTAACCATTCTTTCGCACGTTTTAGTGCATCAAGATCCGTAGATAACAGTTTTATACGTGATTTGTAGCCTTTTTCCTCGCCCTTACCGTTTAAGTACGGGTAAGAGCCTATATTTACGTCTGTAAACATCGTCACCGCTTCGTTCAGTGCATCTAATATCTCATCTTCCGGTTTATCGGTCATTATCCATTCTTCTGCTCTTATCGCATTTTCAACGCGGAAAGAAGAAGCAATAACTTCAAACATAGCCTTCATCTCTTCGGGCACACCCGGCAGAACAATTACGTTGTCAACTCGGAAGCCGGGCGCAGCGCCTACCGGATTCGCTATGACCTCTGAACCTGTGGGGAAGTCCGCCATTCTTAATAGTGAATTATTTAGCCCATACATAGCTGTTAAAACACTCGCTGCTGCTTCGTTCCTTTCTAAAGCCTTACCTACTCCTTTTGCCACGCCGTATCTCGTTATATCGTCATGCGTTGGTCCTAACCCGCCCATGACAAACACGAACTCAGAATTGCAACTTTTTAGCGCGGCGCTTATCGCTTCCACATCATCTCCTACCACCAGTATCTTTTCCACGAGTACACCATGTGTTGACAGCTTCTTTGCAAGCCATGTGGAATTGGTATCTACAACATCACCGCTTAATAGCTCGTTCCCAACGCTTAATATCGTAGCGGTTTTGCTTTTTGCGTTTGTTCTATCGCCCATGTTATCTATACATTAGCTTCTGATGCTATTAATTCCTTCTTTTCTATTCTTATGTTTCTTCCTTTTCTAAACATTCTATTCCTGCTACTTTTGAATTCGCTCTTCCTTGAGCGGTTACTCCTGTGTAATGACTGGTATCCAACCATAATATACCTTTCCATTTGCGTCTATAAATTTATGCATCTGATGATTCCATCCTCTGCTTTTAATTCGTGTGTAGGGTGTATTTGCGGATAAGAGCCCGGCGTATGCTGTAACTGTAAGTATCATTTGCCAATTGTACAAAGGGGCTCTCGAATGTGATATTATTCCAAACGCATCCTGTCCTGATTGCCGCTACATCCCCTGTTGTGTTCCAAATTTTTACGGATTATTTAATCCTTGCTAGGAATTTTATTAGTGTCCCACGGCACTGTCGAATCTTCCAGTGAAATCACTATACCCTTGAGTTTTACCGCAGAGTGCGCAGGGGACGCAGAGGCATCAGAAAAACCAAGCGTGGATGAGAACGTTCTTAAACTCTGCGCCCTCGGCGATCTTCGCGGTGACAAATCACTGGATTTTTTGACAGTACCAGGTACATAGGTGTATTGATATTATTCAGTAGTTCCGAACAGGGGTAGTTTCGAATCAAAAATTAGCACAGGAACAGACATGAATATAACAATTTCGAAAAAATAACTGAATATACAACTTTCTATCCCACACCCTACCCAAAGCATATTTATAAGTATAACACCTC
>JAPVWK010000050.1 GCA_028572065.1 Candidatus Methanophagales archaeon | reverse complement strand
TATCCTATCGAAGAGATTTGGTTATGAACTCTTGTAGATTTTTATAACTACGGACGCTCAACATTCAACATGCCCCTCATATAATCTGCTTCGGCGGATAGTAGGGTTATTGAGTTACCCATACAAAACAGCGAAGAGCCCAATATACGTTATTGTCTCGTTAGTGAGGGATTCACCAGGCAGTAGTGTGTCATTTACCAGCAGTATTGTGCCGTAGTGATCATCAGAAAGAGAGAGATTAGTCAACGTCACATTCCCGGTATTCGTGACGTTAAAGCAATAAGTAACGTTATCGCCAATATGTACAATCAGCGGATCAGACCCCGGGCAGGAGCCACTGGTATACGCAGTCTTATTTATCACGATACTCGCGTTATAATCTACATTTAGTGTGCAGACATCGGTATCGTTGACCGATTTATTATCAGGATCAGTAGAATTTACTGTGGCTGTGTTGATCACAGACGGAATGTCGGATTCCGTAACAATATACGTTATTGTCCAGTTAGTAAGGGATTCATCAGGCAGCAGTGTGTCATTCACCAGCAGTATTGTGCCGTAGTGATCATCAGAAAGAGAGACATTGGACAACGAAACGTTACCGGTATTCGTGACGTTAAAGCAATAAGTAACGTTATCGCCAACGTACACGGCAAGTGGATCAGACCCCGGGCAGGAGCCACTGGTATACGCCGTCTTCACTATCTCGATACTCGCGTTATAATCTACATTTAGTGTGCAGATATCGGTATCGTTGACCGATTTATTATCAGGATCAGTAGAATTTACTGTGGCTGTGTTGATCACAGACGGGATGTCGGATTCAGTGACAATATGCGTTATTGTCCAGTTAGTGAGGGATTCATCAGGCAGCAGTGTGTCATTTACCAGCAGTATTGTGCCGTAGTGATCATCAAAAAGAGAGAGATTCGTCAATGTCACATTCCCGGTATTCGTGACGTTAAAACAATAAGTAACGTTATCGCCAATGCTAACCGACAGCGGGTCGGTACCCGGACATGACCCCGTAATAGAAGCAGTCTTATTTATGCTTATCTCCGGTCCTGAAGGCCCCTTAACAGTAAAAGACCATGTAGGATCTTTTATATAACCCCCAGCGGGATCCGAGATATTGGTCCAAACGCCGTTGTATCCGGTACAGTTCAAGTCGAGAACGAGGGTGTATTTGCCCGGTATGAGGTTTTTCGGCCATGCCAATATACCGTCGAAGAGCCCATCAGGGTGCCCACCAGAATCCCAATGAACAATCTCATACCCCCCACTTATATCATCCGGGATAGTCCCGTTAGTCCATGTGGCACTGTAATTCACGATATAGACCCTTCCACCACAACCCGCTGGGCCACATAAAGTAGTATTAGGCTGCGATTCATCACCGAGGTTCCCCCAGCCATAAACATTATTAATCGTGGAAAAAATAGTTATCCACTCGTGACTGCCGCTCTTGCTCGCGACGATATCAGCATCCCCATCTGCCGCTGCGGTGCCCACGAATACCGCCATCGCTATCAGAGCTGCGATCACAAATGCCCCAACAATTTTTGTTTTTTTCCCCCTTTCGTGCGCTTTCCCCACATCGCTTTTCTTCGCGTCCATTTTTTGAGCCTCTCTTTGTGAGAAGAAGAAGAGCCTATATAAAGCTTTCGGTCAAGTGGCACGCGAAAGCAGCACAAAAAAAAGTCAACCAAATTTTAGATTGATATTAGCGATGTACGAACCAGAACGCGAAGTGCTAACAATATTGAAACGGGCTAAAATAGACGTTGTGCCTACGCTGCCCTGTGAGAAAATGAGTGTTCTGTTGCGGTCTGTTGCAAACGATTTTTGCCATGTAGGCTTGAACCGTGAAGAAAATGGTGTCGGCATCGCCGCAGGCGTTTACCTCGCAGGCGGTAAGCCCTTGATGATTATACAGAGCACGGGTTTAGGGAACTCGCTAAATGCGATTATGTCGCTTACCGTCACTTACGGGCTGCCATTACCGATATTAGCAAGCTGGCGTGGCGTTTATCACGAGCGGATAGAGGCACAGGTTCCGCTGGGAAAAGCGCTGCCACCTGTTTTAGATGCTTTAGGCCTGAAATACACGCTGATAGAAGACTCTTCAAAGATAAGGTTGGTAGAAAAAGTCATTCAGGACGCTTTTAAGAACGAAAGATCGCATATCGCGCTCATATCTCCAAACACATGGTCGCGCCCCGAAGCAATAGAAGAAAGCGCAGATTCGTACAAACCGCGTAAAATGTGCTTGCACTACGAAAAAACGGTTACGAAGCCGGAGCTGCGAAGATACGATGCAATAAAGATAATCACGGATTATCTAACCGAAGAAACGGTTATCGCTAATATCGGTGTGCCGAGCAAAGAGCTTTACGCTGCTAAAGACCGTGCTTTGAATTTTTATATGCTCGGTAGTCTGGGTCAGGTATCTGCAATAGGGTTGGGCGTTGCATTGAAGACTAAACGAGAGACGCTGGTGCTTGATGGCGATGGCAGTCTCCAGATGAGCAATATTTTACCGCTTGTCGCGGAAGCGAAACCCGAGAATCTATCTATTATTTGCCTCGATAATGGCACCTGGGGCAGCACCGGCGACCAGCCGGCACCTTATGCGGATATGGAACTGATGGCAATAAGTGCCGGCATAGCGAACACGACGCGGGTGCAAACAGAAGAAGAGCTGCGGGTTGCATTAGAGCGGCTATACGAGGACGCGGGTCCGAGGTTCCTGCACGTTTTCGTGAAGCCCGGTAACGTTCCTGCTGTGGAGAATATAAGCTTGAGCGCCGACAAAATAAAGCGCAGATTCCGGGCTGCGTGCATATAAAAATACCACGTTGTATACAATCCTTGAGTTTGATGCGTGAAAACAGAAAAACTTAAATACTGAATAGGTATTTATGTACATTATTGTTATGTCATGTGAAATAACACGCACGCATTTAGGGGGTGAATAATATGGAAAAAGTAAAGTCAGTAGAAATTCTAGTTGCGATTACAGTAGTATTAGCGTTATTGGCGGTTTTAAGCACGACTCCTTGCGGTGCAAAAGATATAACCGAGTTGCGGTTCGGTTATCAACCAAGCACGCACCAAATCGCTTATATGACCGCGATGGATCTGGGCATGTGGGAAGAAGACCTGAAGAAATTCGGGATCGCGAAAATAACAGAGCACGAGTTCCCTTCTGGACCACCGGAGATGATTGCGATGAAAGCAGGCGAACTTGATGTTGCATACGTGGGTACTGCCCCGCCTATTACGGCCATAGATAAGGGCCTGAACGCGAAGATAGTTGCCGCGGTGCAAATAAACGGCTCTGCTGTTGTTCTTTTACAGGGTCACGATGTCGAACGTTATACGTCTCCTGATGATTTGAAAGGGCTGAAAATCGCTACTTTCCCGCCGGGATCAATCCAGGACACAATACTCAAGAAATGGTTGAAGGATCACGGGTTGAACCCCGATCTTGACCTTGACATCGTAAGTATGGGGCCTGGTGAAGCAGTAACGGCAATAAATGCTGGGGCTGTAAATGGCGTATTCCTTCCGGCACCTTACCCTACGTTAATAGAACAAAAGGGTACCGGTAAGATAGTAGCATATTCCGGCGAAATGTGGCCTAATCATGCCTGTTGCTGTTTATTAGTAAGTGACGAACTAATCAATGATCATCCGGAACTCGTGGAGCAGATCGTAAGGACGCATATAAACGCAACTGAGTATAACAAGGAACACGTAGATGAGGCGGCCGAGATATTTACTAAGAAAATACAGGGTTCGGAGATTGAGATAGTGAAAAAGTCGCTTGAGAACTGGGACGGGGCATGGATTTCAGACCCGCATCTCGAGATCAATTCGACTCTCGAATATGTAAAAGTGGACTATGAAATGGGGTAC
This sequence comes from Candidatus Methanophagales archaeon, assembly GCA_028572065.1. Classification (GTDB taxonomy): domain Archaea; phylum Halobacteriota; class Syntropharchaeia; order Alkanophagales; family Methanospirareceae; genus QENJ01. Next base: position 9,824 of record JAPVWK010000050.1, on the reverse strand, counting down.
ATAGATAAACTGCTAACCGAGAAAGACCTCTTTGATACAAGCTTTTATGACAAAATCATGGAGGGTCCGGCACCTACACCAGAAGTAACTCCTACACTTACGCCACCAGCACCACCACCGGTTTCAACGCCTGTAATAACGGCAACGCCAACACCAACACCAACGCCAACACCAACGGCAGCACCAACTGCAACACCAACGCCACCGATGCCAGGATTTACTGCTGCATTCGCAATTGCTATGGCAATCGCAGTAGCATGTGTAATATTGAGGAGGAGAGTTTAATATTGAGCTATCTCCTCTTTTATTTTTATTTTAATAATGCAATTAAATTCAAATGCTAAAAAATAGGTTGTTACAATTCTTAAACCGTAGAGGTGTCGTAGAAGTTATTTCATTATGCGTAGCTATCCTAATCTGGGAGATGGTAGCGGACTTTGTTATAAAAGACAAGGGTATTCTACCCAGTCCACATGCCGTATTCCTTGCTTATTTCGAGTTATTGGACTTAATACCTATGGATATTTGTACCAGCCTTCTACATTTTGCTATCGGCTTGGGTGCAGGTGCTGTGGTTGGGATAGCCGTGGGAATGCTTATGGGTTGGTTCAAGACAGTAAATAGGGCTTTAGACGCTATAATCGAAGTATTGCGTCCAATTCCACCGTTAGCATGGATACCTTTCGCTATAATCTGGATTGGACTCACGCATTCTGCAGCCGGTTTTATTGTGTTCATAGGCACGGTCTTCCCTATATTGATAAACACGTACACCGGGTTTCGAGAAGTGGATAAAACGTATATAGACGCAGCCAAGGTTTTAGGCTGTGAAAAAGAAAGTAAACTGATCAGATTAGTCGCTATACCGTTTTCACTGCCTTATATCGCCACCGGGATACGTGTAGGGATGGGTGTGGGCTGGATGTGTTTGGTAGCTGCGGAGTACTTTGGTGTGAGTCGCTATGGTTTGGGTTATAGATTATTATGTGTTTTCTTCCCCTTACAGATGATGGATAGGGTCGTTGCGTATATGATTCTCCTGGGTTTAATAGCCCTTGTTTTAGATCGCGTATTCCGATATTTTGTGGAAGAGCGCTTATTAAAATGGAAAAAGGGGATGGTGGCACAATAAATAAATGAACCACAAACTAGAAATCCGGGATGTGACGAAGACGTTTAAAACAGAAGAAGGCGAGCTGAAGGCGTTGGATCGCTTTAAAGTAGGAGTGAAACCATGCGAATTTTTATGTATCATCGGGCCGTCCGGCTGTGGCAAAAGCACGCTACTGAGGTTGATAGCGGGTTTGGACGAGCCAAGCAGCGGTAAGATTATCCTGGATGGCAAAGAACTAAAAGGGCCGTCTCCGGATAGAGGTATGGTATTCCAGGAATATTCGCTGTTTCCATGGCGAACGGTCCTGAAAAACGTTACTTTTGGGCTTGAGCTCCAGAAAATGGCGAAGCAGGAGCGGTATAGAATCGCTAAGGAGTACATAGAGCTTGTAGGTCTAAAAGGTTTTGAGAATAGCTATCCGTATGAACTTTCGGGCGGTATGAAACAGCGTGTCGCGATTGCACGAGCTATCGCACCGGAACCTTCGATATTGTTGATGGATGAACCTTTTGGCTCGGTGGATGCGCAGACGAGAAATGCACTGCAGGAAGAGCTGCTGGAGATCTGGCAGAGGACCAAGAAGACCATAGTATTCGTGACGCATAGCGTGGACGAAGCGGTTTATCTCGCGGATAGAGTTGCTGTTATGACCGCACGACCGGGTACTCTGATAAAATGCGCGGGTATTGACATACCGCGACCACGGAAGCGGACGAGTGTAGAAGCGAATGAGTTCCGGGAGAAGTTGCTCATGTGGCTTAGCTTAGAACGTTCGAAGGTGCAGGATTGATTTAGCGGGGTGGGCTTTGGGTGGTTATTTTTTGGGCGTGCAAAAACGATTTGAATTTGTGCTTGAACTCGGGTAAAAACACGTTCAGCAGTTCTATCAGTTCCATATCTTCCGCTTCTGTCATTCCCCGATCGTATTTAGCATGGATATAGCCACCAACAATAGAATCCAAAATCCCGGCTGTATAACTCAGTAACGTTTCAAGCGTTGGCTCTATTCCTATTCGCTTTAAGAACTCGGATTCGGATTCTGCTAGTTCGTCAAATCTCAAGAGCCAGTCGTTTATCGCTTCTTCTAAATTCCGTTTTGCCTCGTCTGGAAGTGTCATGTTTCTGTGTTGTTGTATAACATACGTTTTTAGCTAAAAAAAAGAAGCTGCAAAAAAAACGAAGTGGAATAAACAGTAGTTTAGGATTCACGCTTTTTAGGTATAAATAAAAAATGGATTGGAAAAATCCAATCCAAAGCTATTTTCGGTTTTTATTTTCTCTGTTTGCGACGGTTGAAGAAGAACAGCAGACCGAGTATTGCGGCAACAGGTATGGCAATAGTTGTGAATTCGGGAACTGCATCGAAACCTGTCGTAGCCAAGCTATCAATCGGTTCTCCTTCATTCCATTTTCCATTCTGATTTGTGTCTATAACAATGTCATAGCTTCCTTGCATGAGCGTAGACTCCCATATCAGTGTATTTTGGAGGCTTCTATCAGGTTGTGTCTTCACCGTTTCAATTCCGTTAATAACATCAATCAATACAGTGCCCTCTTCCCAGGTATCGTTGTTCTTGACCACGTAAATATCAACCCATCTATTTGCAGGAAGATTTTTTGCGTAGCAATAAACGTCTTCACTTAAATCAAAAGAGTCTGTCTCTACACCTGTTACATTGGATGAAGTCACAGTTGGTATTAGAGTTGGATTAATGACTGCATAATCCCACTCATAATCCCAATAGCTACCACACTTACCTCTTGCAAACACGAAGTTTACCTCTTTGTGTTCCTTTTCAATCACATTTGCATCGTACTTGATGACTATGCTATTACCCGGGGTGAGTGTATATGATGATAGATCCCACTTGAGCAGTGTACCAAAGCCAAGGACATCCTCTACGTTACATGTTGGTTCTATAGTTGCATCGTCTGCATACTCCAAGCTGTGAGATAAAAAGTCCCAGACAACAATATTGGTTAGATCTTCTAAGCCAATATTCTTTATCTCGCACCGGAATCTCACTGTATCACCAAGTGGTGCCTCCAGCTCGTGAACCCAACTTTGCGCTACGGGGTCCCAAACTGTTTTATTAACCTCCACTGTTTCGGGTGGAGTCCACAGTGTGCCATCTGTACTCCAGATTTCACATCCCACGTAACCACTCAAATCATGCCAGTTTCCGTCTGTCTGCTGAGAAAGCATTCTATCCACCCAATCGCCCCAGCTTGCCGTGCCAACGATTAAATTACCCTGATAATTTGCAACAGTCCTCACGCCGTATTGGTCCGCCCAAGGAACTATTGGACCATCATCTCGATCAATAAATGCACCCAGGTTAGCGGGAAGACTCATCGCACCATCCATACCATGTATGTTCATCTGCTCGAATGTTCCAAAATCACCCGTTTCGCTCATCCAAATCTCACAACCTGTGAAAGGGTTCATTGTTCCAGCAATGAGCTTATTGCCATATACTGTCAAACGCCATATATATCCATTTGTTCTTAAAAAGCCGTATTGCACTACGGGTTCCCAACTAATCCCATTGCTTGTTCTCCATATTTCTGCCATATCTCTGAAGTTTTGTGTACCGACATATAGCTTATCCTTGAATACAGTTGCAGATAAAATAGCGCCATTGTAATCGTCACCGAAACCTCTTGGCATACCTGCTCTGCGGCATCGCCAACCACTTCTTCCCAGGTGGTACCATCACTTGACCTATATACCTCACAGCCATGACCAAAACCGCTGCCTGTAACAAATCCGCCGGACCAGCCAAGGGCATACAGATTTCCATCGAACACTATAAGAGTACCAAAAGCCTCTGATTCGTCTGCCGTTTTATTAAATACCTGAGTCCACGCTGTAGAGTTTACAAGATTTATATTACCACTAATAGAATCACCAGTATATTTGTAGAGGTTTGCACCATCACCATCCTTAGATTTCTGAGTCCCAACATAGAGTGCACCATTGAATACAGCCATGCCTCTAATTGAAGCGTCGTCATGTCCAAATCCGGGAAGGTTTGCCCGTTTCCAGTGTGTTCCATTGGTTACCCATATCTGACAGTTTGTTGGTGGATGGAGGGGCGTGGGATTAATGCCGAGGCAGCCAGCCCATAATAAACCATCATGCCCAATCATGTTTCGTATTCCCGGTATGCCTTGTCCGAATCCTGCCTTAGCAGGTATATTGCCATATATCGGGCTTATCATGTGTTGTGTCCCATGGGGTCCAACTACCTGTTCCCATACATATTTCCCATCTACCATTGTGCCATCTGTTCTCCAGACTTCACAGCCATCATCAGTCAAACTTGGTGGTGTTGAATAGTTGCTGTTTAATGTTCCAACATAGAGATATTCGGTTGTTTCACCCGGTGGCGTATAATTAGCCATAGCCCAGGCATAATCATTTGTTAAGTCGCCAAATCCTTCTTCACTTACTTGTTCCCATTCGTATAAAGCACTTACTGGCATCGCAGCCAAAACAAAAAACACCATAAACGTTGTCAACACAATTAAGCCTATTCTCTTATTGTTCATTTTTCATATCACATCCTAACTTTTGTGTTTAATCTTTACCTCTTCCTTCTCCCTTCTTTAAACTACTTGTAAAGATACTAAACGGCATATCGGTATAACCCATTTTCGGTTTTCAGCCGCCCATTCCAACAGCAACTATTTTTTATGTCCTGCTTTTTGGAATCCTTCATACACGCGTATCCCCTCTGCGGAACGTGCTAAAACATGTTCCACATACTTCAAATAAAATTTGAATACATCCTAAAAATTTTTGTGTGCCACCGAAATACTTATATGTCTGCACGTCCCCAAAATCCGCTTCACATCGCGAAAAAAGCGGTGACACCGGGAAACAGACGCAAAGACAGTATAACAAACACCTGTAAACACCCTATATTTCGTGAAACCTACATTTTTATCCAAAAACCCTACGAAACCGAAAACTTAAATAGCTTGGACGCTTCACATATATTACCTCAATCACACATAGAACAGAAGAATAGCATGACAAAAACAATAAAGACAGAAACTAAAAGCGCATCGGGTTACCGCACCCCGAGTGCCGTGCTTGACGTTGACCCCTTTTTTTGTAATATAGAAGCACTGTCAAAACTGTATGCCACAGAAACTGATGCGAGGAATAGAACGAAAGTAAAATACTTACGGAAACTGCCGATGCTCATACCAGATGACTTCGATCCTCTAAACACGATTTTGGTTTGTCGTCACCCGGAAGAGCGGATATTGATTCTAAAAGAGATGGACAACTCGGTAAAACACAAGAAATAACGCTCTAGGCAAGTATCAAAGTTAAGATTAATGTTTATCATATTTGTATAGCAGCGGGGTAAGAAACCACGAGATTCACGAGATTAACACAAGATTTTTGGGTTCGCAGTGGATAAAGGGCCACTAGAGTCCTTAGGCCGGACCCAGAGTATTGCTTTCTCGTGTAAATCTGTGTAATCTAGTGGTCTGCTAAGCAATTACTGATTATCTATTAATCAAGACCCGCAGAAGTATCCAATCGCAGGTATAAAATCTTTCTTGCGCGATAACGTCTCGGGCACGACACATTTATCGTCCTGTACCGTAACGGCAAACGCTTTTTCTATTAGCCGCTTATCGCCTTTAACCAAAATCGTTTCGCCCGACTCCAACGGATTGGTAACGAGAAAAGCAACCAAATCGTAGTTTTCCTCCGTACGTAACCGCTCCATCTCCGATTTTATGTCCTGCTCTTTTGCACTTATCTCTTCATCATCCAGAACCATTATTTGACCCACACCCACTTTCTTCGTGCCCAATATAAATTCCTTAAAATCGAGCTGCAGTATTTCTAATGCTGATTTCCCTGTTATGTTTATACTTGCAGTTAACAGTTCTTTACCGTACTCTTCTATCTCAACATCAAGAATCCGGGCTAATTCATGCGCTATTTCTTTGTCTCTGTCTGTTGTTGTGGACAATGACAAAATCAAAGTGTCCGACAGGATGCCGGATAAAAGTAAACCCGCTATCGCTGGCGGAATATCTACATGACGAAGCAACATGAATCGCGCCACGATGGTGCATGTACTGCCAATAGGCTCGTTATGTACGTGGATAGGTCTCAGCGTTGATATATCGCCAACTCTGTGATGGTCAATAATCTCCAGTATATCCGCCTCTTGTACGCCGTCAACCGCCTGTGATATTTCGTTATGGTCCACTAAAATCACCTTTTTCCTTATTGGCTGCAGTAAATCCGTCCTTGTGATTATACCTATCAGGCGACTGTCACCATCCACCAGTAGCACGCAGCGGTATTTCGATTCCGCGACTTTACGTCTTATCTCTGCAAGCCGGGTATAAAGTCCTGCCACGGGTACGTCTTTAGACATTATCGGATGAAGCGGTGTGGACAGAGCAAGTAACTTGGCGGTAGCAAACGTGTGGTACGGCGAAGAAACAATTAACGTGCCTTTTTCTGTTGCTAACCTGACGACTCCCGGGCTAATTGCGGTATTGCCGGTGATTATAAGTGCCGAGCATCCGGAATTGATCAGATCCATCTGAATGTCCGTTCGATCGCCAAGAATAGCGACATCACCCGCTCCGATTCGCTGTAAAATCGTGGATCTCTGCATCGCAGCTATAAAAATCACGCCCGTTAGTTTCGCGATATTCCGTGGATTTGTAATCACTTTCGCATCTAAAGTCTCTACCAGTATATTCAGGTCAATTGGAGTCGTGGATAAGTCGCCAAAGTCCATGCTATCTATGTAGTGCGCCGCGATGTCTTTCAGACCAATAATCCCGGATAGTTTTCTGGCTGCATCTACAACCGGGACAGTGTGGATATTCGCCTCTTTCATCACAGAAGCTACTTTCTTAAGTGAATCGTAAGGCGAAGCGAATAAAGGTTTCTTTAAGTTCATGTCACTGGCGGTGGGCACGAGACTTTCTATCTCTATCGGCTGCTCAAAACCGTATTTATCGAGCACATACCGCGTTTCGTCATTCAACTCACCCGCCTTTGCCGGAACATACAGGTATCTCTTATCCACACTATTTTTGAAGTAGGCGTATCCGATAGCCGAGCATACGGAATCGCAATCCGGGTTCTTGTGCCCGATAACGAATACCTGTTTCTGGGCGTCAGATCCTTGCGGTATCCACGCGCTTGACATCCCGGATTCTTCTAATTCATTTCCCTTTTTCATTGTATAATATCTAATGTATTATTCAGTACCAAACGTTTTAGTTTAATTCATGAGCGTAACGAGAAAAGTGTGGATAGAGTACAAAGATAAAGTAGAACTAAAAGAGCCAATAGCAATAGTAGGCTCGCCTGGGCTAAGATCAGTCGGTAAACTCGTAGTTGACGAGCTAGTGGAAAAAATGCGGCCACGATTATTTGCGGAATTATATTCTTACGGCTTCCCTGCCATTTATTACGGGCCTTCGTATCTCGGTGCCCCCTGTGGTGTCGGGGTGAAAATAGCGAAGAGCGGTTTGGCGGAACTTCCATGCACACAGTTTTATGCTATTGAAAACCAGAAGCAAGATATTATTATTGTGAGCGGTTACCAGGCTTATGATTCACTCAATCAATATGCAGTTGCGGAGCGAGTTATAGAGCTGTTTAATGCGTACCATGTAAAAAAGGTGATTGCGTTAGGTGCACAGGTAATAGAAGAAGGCATGAGATGCTGTGCCACCGATTTGGAGTTATTGGACGAGCTCGCGGAATTCGAGATTGAAAAAACGAACGTGGACAGGTTTTTAGGGCTCTCCGGGCTAGTAGTAGCAATTGGACGGATTAATGGTCTGAAAGGGGTTTGTTTATTCGCAAATACAGCCCAAAATACGGAATTCCCTGAAAGTCCCGATTATAATGCCGCGGCAGAACTACTGGCAAAGGTAAGTACGATTTCTGGGTTTGAGGTTGATACTTCCGGTTTAAAAATGAAACTAAGCGAAGAGAAACAGCAGATGGATTTGACCGGAGCATTAGACGAGAACCAGGAAAATGAAGAATCTAGGGAAGAGGATACCGATTATTTAAGAGGTTATGTGTGAAACGGCAGATGACGCAGTTGATGTCGGGGTTCCGGTAAAACAGGAGCATTATGACACGGCATGTAAGGAGATAGCAGATGCCGTTCTTAAACAAGGCTTAACAGACGCGGCTAGCATAAATAAGCTGAAAAAGGCGATAAGCGCTAAGTACCGGCTGAGTAGCATCCCACGGAATTCCGATGTGCTGAAATTAAACCGGGCAGAATTAACAGATATACTGAAGCGTAAGAGGATGAGAACCGCTTCGGGCGTTGCCCCCGTTGCTGTGATGACCTCGCCTTATCCCTGCCCGCATGGCAAGTGCATAATGTGTCCCGGTGGCCCTTTATCGGATTTTAAGTCGCCACAGAGTTATGTGGGTAAGGAACCCGCAGCTACTAGAGCGGCACAACATGGTTTCGAGCCTTACGAGCAAGTACGTTCAAGATTGCGCCAACTGGAGGAGATAGGTCACGAGTTCGAGAAGGTTGAGTTGATACTGATGGGCGGCACGCTAACTGCGAGACCACTGGAATATCAGGACTGGTTCGTGAAACAGTGTTTGGCCGCGATGACGGACTTTGGAGCAGAAAGGGGACGAGAAATAAGAAACACGGGTATCACCTTTGAGACGAGACCCGATTATGCAACGGAACGCGAGATAGATCAGATGCTTGCGATGGGCGCCACGAAAATCGAGTTGGGGGTGCAGAACGTCAGCAACATAATTCTGGCGGGTATAGATCGAGGGCATTCGGTTGAAGATTCTATAGCGGCGAACAGTAAAGCGCGCGACAGTGCATTGAAAGTGGGCTTTCATATGATGCCGGGTTTGCCGGGCTCTACACCCGAAGAGGATAAAAAAATGTTTGAACGTATATTCCAGGACTCGTGCTTCAAGCCGGATTATCTTAAGATATATCCCACGCTGGTGGTAAAAGGTACGAAATTGTACGACATCTGGAAAAAGGGTGAGTACGAGCCGATACGAGAGGAAGAGGCAATTGATATAATCGCTTATGCGAAAATGATAATCCCCAAATGGGTTCGGATACAAAGGATACAGCGCGACATCCCTTCGCAGTTCATAGATGCAGGAGTAAAGAAGAGCAATTTGAGGCAATTAGTGAATGCCCGGCTGCATGAGGACGGCTACAAATGCCGGTGCATAAGATGCCGGGAGGCGGGGCTTTCCCAATTGGGTGGTAAAGTGGCAGACGCTAGTAACATAAAGTTTATGTCCGAGCGGTATGAGGCATGTGGCGGTACGGAATATTTCCTTTCTTTTGACGATGTTGAGAATGACATTTTAATTGCACTTTTACGGCTACGGTTTCCCGGTGAGCCTCACCGGAATGAGTTGAAACACGCTGCGCTGGTTCGTGATTTGCATGCGTATGGCGAATTAGTTGGTTTGGGCGAAAGGAACGAAAATAGCTGGCAGCACCGCGGCTATGGGGCACGGTTGTTGAAACATGCGGAGGAGATAGCTGTTGATAACGGATACCGTAAAATCGCGGTGATGAGTGGTATCGGCGTGCGAGAATATTATGCACGGTTTGGATACACGCGAGAAGGTCCTTATATGGTAAAATGGCTTTGTTAACTTTTTCTTTCTCAAAGTACAGGGTTA
>JAPVWK010000049.1 GCA_028572065.1 Candidatus Methanophagales archaeon | reverse complement strand
GCATCAAACCGCCTTAAGCTGCTGTGGTCAAAAGCCATGGTGGTGAGCGTTAAGGAAAAGGTCCCACAAGATGGGATCAGGTGTGGATCATGGAAACGAACGTAAGTGAACCGCTGAGGAAGTGTCGAAAGCGTATGGACGACGTCAAAACCAGGGGCTGGTCGTTGACCTGGGATAAGTCTGGGGGAAAACCTGCTTACTGCCCAGACGGCGTCCGGCATAAAGGCGGCGTGAACATGGTCCTGGCTCTCGTGTGGAACGTGGGAACCTATCCCCTAATGTTAAGGGAGAAACACAAGTGGGAGGATCCCACAAGTGTGAGAGTACCGATGTAGGGGTGTAGGGGCGGACCAGCCCGTATTAGTGATGAAATCTCTGTAATGGAGATAGAGCGACGGGGTTGGGTCATCCTGCTTGATTTAAAGATCAACTAGGAGATGGGTGGAATCTTTGATGAAAGCAAAGCCATTTGAATGGCTGGATGATGGGAGCCCGGTGAGCTGAGAGGTTCACGCCGGGTTCTGAGAGGACGTAGGGGGGCGGTTCCCCTGCGTTACTCACCTTTTCGTTACTGCAAACTTAGAAGAGACTACGGAAGAGCTTGCTGAATTGATTAAATCGTTCCTGAAGGCACGGGGGTCTGGAATTATCGGATGAGAAGACACATATCAATCATACCGACAACGGCTTTGACTTTTTGGGCTGGAACTTCCGTAAATATAATGGAAAACTCTTTATAAAGCCATCTAAGAAAGCGATTGATAATGTCATTCGAAAAATTAGTGACGTGATAAAAAGAGCGAAAGCTTGGAATCAAGAGAATCTCATTGACGCTCTGAACCCCATCATCATTGGCTGGTCGAATTATCACCGATCAGTCGTATCTAAAGAGGTGCTCAACAATCTGGATTACAGAATGTGGAATATGCTCTGGAGATGGGCTAAGAGGAGACATCAGGACAAGCCTAAAAAGTGGATTATCAACAAATACTTGCATAGCGCAGGCTCTCGGAACTGGGTATTCTCCACGGAAAGGAACAGACTGAAACTCTTTTCAGATACGAAGATAGTCTGACATATCAGTCTGAAGATGGATAAAAAACCCTATCTCGATTCTGAGTGCTTCAAGTTGAGGAAACTCAGACAGAAAGCTCTAAAACTGACTGGCCGGTGCAAGATGGGATGGGATAAACTAAAGGATAGTTTATGTGCATGAATACTGAAATCAGACGGTTGAAATGCCACGGAAGGAAACAAACTGCTGCCCGATACAGAAATGGTTATGAAATACTTGAGCGGTGTGAGGTGAAAGTCTCACGCACCGTTCTGAGATGAGGTGGGGCGAGCAATCGCAATATCCTTAATCTGCCTGAATAGGTAGAATTTGTACTTTATATACAACAAAAAAAATAATGCTGGGATATTTCTATACCAGCTTATTCCCTGCCTCCGGCCCCACACTCACAGAATACACTTCTTCTACCTTTATTAGCCCTACGCTTTTCGCATCCAGTTTTAACTTCTCCTTCACAAGCTCCTTCTTATTCGCGAATATCGCACCCGCAGTCTGGAATTTCTGGAACGTACCTTTTATCTGATAGCCCTTAGAGCCCTTAAATGCAGTAACCGCTACTGTCTTTGTCGCGTCCAGATTGGCTTTTGTCTTACCCAAAAACACGTCTGCAAATGCCAGTGTTTCCTCATCTACAACCGAAAACGTCAGTACCGGTACAACATTCAATTTCCCGGCGGAATCAACAGTCGCAATTGCTTTTGAAACGCCCCAGTCGTTGAACATATCCATAACTTCCTTCGGCATCTTCACCATTTCTTTTCTCTCACCTCCTTTTCCTTTTACCTTATCCTAAATCCGTGCTAATATATATTAGTTTCTGCAATCTGTGTTATAGGTGCAGTATATCCGGGTTGAGCCATTTACTCATTTCTCTTCGTTCTGTTGGCGACTCACCCCGTTTCATCTTCTTCACATACCCCTTCAACGCATGTGCTATGTAGTTTGCCGCTGCGCTGAGTAACCAGCTATTGATGCTCTTTGTATTCCTGTATCGCCTCAGCAGTTCCGGCATAATTGTTAGATTATGATCTATGCACCCACCCATGAGCTGCCAGTGTTCAGGCATCATCTTCGCCATGGTGAACGATTCATCACTATTCAACGCGGTGCCCCGCATAGAAACGAAGTTCATTGGCACGATAAGTGACGAAATACCTTTCAAATCATCTACCAGTTCCACGCTTTTAATCACATCATCTGCTGTTTCACCCGGAAGACCGTTTATCACTGTTGCTGCGTTAAACCAGTTATTGTCATCGAGGATACCAAAAGCTTGTTTCACTATCTCCGGCCATTTGTCGGGTGACGAAGGCAATGCTTTACCGTGCATGTAGGCTGCAATCAGTCTCGCGCTACCCGTCTCTATCCCCGTTTGCGCGCCCAGCCAATCTTGATCAAGCATGGAATAGCACGTCTCTGAGAGAGCTTTTACGAGGTCGGGGTTATGATACACACTGGCAAGGGCTACGTGACTCACCCCGATACGCTTAATTCCTTCTACGGCTGCAACACCTCGGAACAGCTTCAGAACACACTCGTCATCCGGCGTTAAACTTCGGACTCCGTAACGGAGGACATCTTCAGAATGAAGACTGATGGAACGCTGTCCCGCATCTACATTTGTCTTCACATCCCGTGCAATATGCTCAACGGATTTGAATCGGAGCTTTTGCATATCAGGCGTACAGAATGAGCAACCTCTTCCACAGCCCCGGCTTATCTCTACCAGTCCATGAATTGTGGCACCCAGAATGTTAGGTATCTCTTCTGTGTATGGCACTTTTCCTTTTAATATCCGCGGCAGTTTCTCGCCTTCAAGTATGGATTTAAACATTTCTGGACCACTGAGTTCGCCTTCGCCAAGAAGGACATGATCTATGTTCAGTTTCTCCATAATCGCTTCATCTGCTAACTGCCATGCCGCTTTACCACCGGCCACCACGATTTTAGCCTTCATTACCGGGTTATTCATCAGTTCAAAAAACTTCACACGGTTGTACGGCGGCCCTGTATCAAGCATATCCACGAACTCAGAAGTTGGTGGATTGATACCCAAAAAATCGTGTCCCGTAATCCCTACTATTTCCGTCCTGTTGCCTACCACAGTCGTCAAATCACGCGGGTGAACAACCGCGACTTCTTCTGCACCTAGCATTTCTGCTAAAGATGCTTCTATTACCCGGAGTCCGAAATCGGAATACAACGCTCTTCCGTTTCGCCTGGGCACCGGCGGTGCGAAAACGCGGAAATAAAACCAATCCGGCACGATACCTTGCGGCATACAGGTGGAGAATCCCACGAATATGCCCCACCGATACCTGCTCATCATTGTTTCATCTGCAGTCAACACGATTTTAGGACTTATATCAGTTTTCCGGGATGGAACTCCGATTTTTCGCATCTTTAAACTTCCGGCTTATCCGTTGCTGTTTCTGCCTTTTTCAGATATGTGATTGCATGGTCAACTTTAGCGTTTAGAGATTCGAGGCCTTTTATCCCTTCGAGGTCACGCCCTAACTGGTTGAGGTACCCTTGTACCTTCTCACGTTCCGCTTTTATCAGGTCCACAAAGTTCACGTTTGCCACGTACAGGTTTTTTCTGATACTTCTGACCCGTTCCACCAAACCCAGCCGTATGAGCGTGTTCAGATAGTTTATAGTTGAAGAATAGGCGTAGTTTGTTTTTTCGCCTATCTCCTTTGCGGATAGCGGCTCACTGGACGTAATAAGCATGGCATAGATGAAGCTGCAGCCTTCTCCAAAGCCCCAGTTCATCATCATCGCCTTCACGTGCCGAACTGCGCGGTCTATCGGACTTACATATTCCGAGGATACAATTTCCGGATTTATCATAAATATTATAAATATCATAGTTAATATAAAGCAAGGGTATAGCGGTTAGGATGCACGACTAATATATGGGGTGAGTCCACAACATCATTAAAATTCCGGCAACCTAATGCTTAATATGAATTTCAATTGCCAGATCACAACTTAACTCTGGTTGAGTTCAAAATCCGCAACTGAACTACTACCTATTCCGCCCTGTATCATGATCCGGCATAAACCCCTGCCGTAACTATTCAAATGCCATAAATACCCTTTGTTACGGCTAAATTCAAAACGTCTTCAACTCGTTTCTAATCACCATCTCCGTTATATCCGTGATGTTTGAGAGCCAATCGTCTATTACTCTTTTCACTTTCTTCTCCGTTACCCCACTGTTCACACCGCTATTTGTAATAATTTGTGCAGTCGCTACCTTCGGATCGTCTATTCTTCTGCCTATCTCAGAAAGGATCTTTATATCCACTTCGCGAACACCTTCCACGCTATCCACGATTTCGTTTGCTATTTTACCAGCAAGCAAGTTGTATATCTTTCCCGTATGGTTCACGGGATTTTTACCCGCTGATGCTTCCAGGCTTATTGATCGGTTCGGCGTGATAAGCCCATTGCATCGGTTGCCACGACCCACAGCTCCGTCATCGCCCATCTCCGCAGAGGTCCCGGTCACTGTTAGATACACGGACTCTGGTGTGTCTGCCATATTTACATGGGCGGTTACGTCCTTGCTTGTATATCTTTCGGCTACTCCGCTTACGAACTCTTTTAAACCTTGTTTTATCACCTCATAATGCTCGTAGTCATCCACGTATTTCGATACGAAAGCATCGCCTACCGTTAGATTTATCTTATCCTCTTCTCTAAGCGCCATCACTTTCATATCCTCTCCAATCGCTTTCTCCTTGTCCCTGTATTTCGCCATCACCTCGTTTTCCACATTGAAAACTATGGATTCTGTCTCCGAAAAAGGCGCATGTGCCACGCCAAATGAAGTATCATTCGCCACAGGTACCACCTTCGTATTATTACCAAAAACTGATAACAGGTCGGAAGAGCCCTTCCCCAATCTACTCTCTACTACTACATTGCTCTCCACGTCTAAATTCCTTACGTTCTCCTTTAAATACTCCTTCGTTGCTTTTGTCGTTACTATATCAACAGCGATTTCATTGCCTCCAAAATCGCCCGTTGCTCTACCGCCCAACATGATGTATATCGGTGAGATAAGCTCGCCACCGCCATATACGGGGCACGACCTGCCTGCGACAAGTTGCACTTTATCCGTGTTGTGATGCAATATCATCCCGCACTTCCGTTCATACTCTTTGCACAGTGCCACACTAACCGCATCTGCTATACCATCGCATAAGCTGTCAGGATGGCCCAGCCCTTTTCGTTCCACTATCTCTATCCCTTGGTCACCAACGGCTTTCTTGCTCATGAACTCTACATTTATATTTCTTATTACCGACTCGCTCATTTTTCTGCACCTTATCCTTCTAAAGAAAGAACAAATACTAAGACAAAAATAGTGCCTTCAGTAAAATAGTCTTTATCTCAATCACGAATTATCGCACTATTACCTGTTGGGTCGTCTAATATCAAGGTCATACGTGCTTTACCCGCTTTTATCTTCTCTATAAACATCAAATTTTGCTCTGCGCGTTTCCTTTTATCGCCCACTTCCTCTCTGCTCAGTATCTTCAGCGCTCGTTCCACCCGCTTCAAGACGCCTTCTACCGTGGAAATAAACGATTCCCCTTCGCTTGGATCCACGTATACACCCAACTCCGGTATCTCAATGCGGCCATATGATGACCGTATTACCCTCACATTCAAGTCCTGTACTGAAGAAACCACCAGCTCATATCTTCGCTGCTTATCCGTAGTCTCTGATAAAATCCGTACATCGGTAGAGCGATTGCCACAGGAAGGACAAGTGGCAACAAAGAGAACAGCATCGCCAAAATGAGGTATATTATAGGACAAAAATTGCAGATCACTTTCCGCGCCGCAAATAGGGCATCTCTCTTTCACTTATCGTCACGCGCCACACAGCACTAACGTACCACTATCGGCCACCCACTTTCTTCCGTTCTATTTTCACTCCTGTCGGTGCCACTATCACTTGTCCTTCGCCAAAACCCGCGATGTCCCCGCCTACATCCATACTTGCCAGCTTTAAGTCCTTTATCGCTTTCTCTACCAGAACCTTGTCCCGTTTCGCCAGTGATATGTCCAGAATCAACATATTGCCTGCGTATATTTCCTTTTTCAACTCAGGCACGTCATACAAGCCGGTTAACTCCGCAGTCTTCACGTACATCTTCACTTCTGCATCGTCCTTTAGTTCCTGCTCGTATTCATCTATGTCCAAGTCAAGGTCCAGGTAATCGTCTTCATCTACCTTTTTCTCAAACAACCTGCTCAATCCGTCTTTTATCCCCATTTTTTCCCCTCACGCTCATTAATAACTATTATTCTCGTATTCTAACATTTAAAGTATAGGGCATACACAATTAAAAGATATTGCCACATCCCTCATGGCAGAATGTTAAAAGTTATGTTAGGTACTTGTCACTTTTATTGGTAATACTTAGCACTATACGCACGTATTTTGCCGGACATAGCTCTTTTGCGGTGCCATTGGACTTTAGCTACGTTTCTTTTTAAATAAAGACGGTAAATGGATTGCATAAGTACCGTCATCCTTTATTTTCATTACTACCCCTTTCTTCTCTAACAACGCATCCAGATTAAGTTCATATACTCCCGGACCCATTATCTTCAAACTCTCAACTCGATCCGCCTCGGGCGCCAACTCTACCCGCTCTTCTACTTGTATCCTCTCGACTATATTATTTGCCTCTAATTCTTCGCCATCCTTGAGGTATAAGAAAAGATTGCCACCACATTCCGAGCAGCCCTTTAACATCTCTTCCGTCATCTTTTCGTACTTCTTACCGCACTTCAAACATTTATGCATTTTCACTCGTTTTATATTATCATGTTGAGGAAATGATCGCACTTATTAAGTCTTTTCCCTTCTTTATCGTCTTCATGGTATTCGCTGGCCCTACCACAGTAAGTCGTGTCTTTTTACGCAGATTTAAAAAGCCACTCTTACTCGGGTAGCCACTCATCTCGATTCCCGGGAAATCTTCGCTCACCTCTATCATCGTGAGTTCTATCAGCTTCATCTGCTCCTCTGAGGTCAGGCCGCCCTCCAGTACCACTATATTCCCGGACTTTACGCCATCCAGCACAAATCGTAACTTCTCCATAGAACTCATTGATTCCATCTTGTCCTTTGATATTAAACGCATCTCTATCTGCATCTTTCTCTCCTTTCGCTTTCTTCTTCACCTGAATGCCTTTGCCATTTCGCCATAGAGCGCTTCTATGTTATCGCCTTTCAATGCTGATATTGGCACCACCTGGTGCTGTGGGAACGCATTTTTTATCCGTTGCGGTGAGGAATCCGGCAAATCAACTTTATTCGCGGCTATAATGACCGGGATGCCTCGTGCTTCCATATTGCCTATGATGATGACATTCGTTTGCGTATAAGGATCTTCCGTGGAATCCATCAAGAGAAGAACGCCATCAATATCGTCAAGCCATTTTATTGCTTCTATAACGCCTTCAGTCGCCTCTTTTGCCCTTCGCTTCGCTACCTCTTCATCCATACCATAAGCCATAAAATCGCGAAAATCTATCTTTGTCGCCAATCCAGGGGTGTCAACCACATCCAGCGCCAATTTCGCTTTGCTTCGCTTTGTTTTGGGATTAGAAGCAGTGTTATCTTGCGACAAATTTTTCGTCAGGTCTATGTTAACTCCTTCTCGCTTTACCACTCGCCTCGTCTCATGTGGAACCTCTGTGGATACCCCTACATCATCTTCCTCATCCACGAATGTGTGTACTATTCGATTCGCCAAAGTCGTTTTCCCGGCATTCGGCGGCCCGTAAATGCCTATCTTCACTCTTTTCTTCTTGAAAAGCAAAGCCATTAGCAATCGTGAAAAAACACCCTTCATCTTCTTCCTGGTTATCATCTCTCTTTACCTTTCCATTTCATCAAAAAATATTTGCCGCCGGATACGCATAATTTATAATATCCTACACTCTCATAATATCTATATTAATTTAAACATAACCTCCTGTGGTTCTTAGTCAAGAACAAGATGGAAGTTCGGAGTGAGTGGAAATTGTGATAGAAGGAACAGAAGAGGTAGTACGTGTACGTATACCCAAGGAAAGGAACAGAGAAATATTAGGGATAGTGCAGAAGATGTTAGGCGGTAGGAGAGTAACAGTGCAGTGTCAAGATGGTGAAGAAAGAATGGCCCGAATACCCGGCAGGTTAAAGCGGCGACACTGGGTAAACGTTGGAGACGTAGTAATAATTGTTCCTTGGGACTTTCAAGATGAAAAGGCGGAACTCATCTACCGATATAAGAGACCGCAAGCGGAATGGTTGAGAAAGAAAGGTTTCTTGAAGTAGAGAAATGGCTGAGGCAGGAAGAAAGGCAACTACCTAAAGGTAAAAAGAGAAAAAAAGATTACCGCGATAGAAAGACGGAACAATACGTTTTTGACGTACCTACTCTGGAAACGTTGTATAAATTTTCAACTAAGGGTATATTAAAAGCGTTGGGTGGTCCGATAAGCCGAGGTAAAGAAGCGGTTATATTCCATGCGATAGGTGCGAAGGATGTGGAGCTTGCGATAAAGATGTATAAAGTAGATACCTCTAACTTCAAGGTCATGCAGGACTACATAATTGGTGATCCGAGATTTGAGAATATCAAAAGAGACCGTAAAAGCATTGTATTTGCATGGGCTCGTAAGGAATTAAAGAATCTGACGCGGGCTTTTGACGCCGGTGTCCGGGTGCCCAAGCCGATTGCATGTGCTAAAAACGTACTAATAATGGAGTTTTTGGGACAAGATGCTATTGCCGCACCAAAATTAAGAGATGTGCCCTTAGATGTGCTTGAACTTGACTTTGACCTCGAAGAACTCTTTTCGCGTATCGTGGGTTATATGAAACTCCTGTATGAGAATGGCACGATGGTGCATGCGGACCTCAGCGAGTTCAACATATTGATGGATGGATATGTAGAGCGGGACGCGGGTGTAGAAGAAGTAGAGATAGAACCTGTGCTAATTGACATGGGGCAATCAATACTTTTAGACCATCCAAATGCTGATGCGTTCTTCAGACGTGACGTGCGAAATATCGCCACATACTTTAATAAACTTGGATTTGCATGTTCGGAAGAGGAGATAATGCGGATGGTGATGGAATAGAAAGATGCTAAGCACTACAGATTACACGGATTTAGCCCATTTACAAGCTACTGAATACAAAGCCGGCTTGCTATTACATTTCGCAGACAAAAGTTTAAGATACAAAAGGCAGGTAAAATGATTAATCAATGTAATCAGTGCAATCGGTGGTTTTAAAAATGGTAACACAATATGTAATGATCCCACAGGATAGGATAGGCGCGCTTATCGGTCATAATGGGGTCGCAAAAGAGGAAATAGAGCGAAGAACTGCGAGCAGGATAAGTGTGAATAGCGAGGACGGAGAAGTATCCGTAGAGGGTATAGACGATAGGGACCCTGTAAAAACGCTCAGAGCGGTTGATGTGATAAGTGCGATAGGTCGTGGCTTCTCGCCGGAAAAAGCTGTTGCACTCATTGATGACGATCTCCTAATATTCGATGTCATTTCACTCGACCATCTCACGCCAAAGACGCTGAAACGGGTGAAAGGACGTATAATAGGGGAAAAGGGCAAAACGCGAAGGACGATAGAAAATCTTACGGGTGTAAAAATATCGGTATATGGCAAGACGGTGAGTTTGATAGGGTTTTCGCACCAGACAAGGGCGGCGGGGGATGCAATAGAGATGTTGATTAAAGGTGCGCCACATAGCGCGGTATATGGCTTCCTGGAGCGGCAGAGGGGGATGGGTGTGGAACGATGGTGAAGAACTTACGATTTACTAATTGAGAATGGCCAATTAGGTGGTTGAATTATGGGCAAAGAGAGAGGGACGGAAGAGAGGACGAGAATGGTTGAGTATCTGAGGCAGCAAGGAGTCCATGAAATGGTGTTAGAAGCAATGCTGCGCGTCGAGAGACACCTTTTTGTACCGCCCGAACGTAGTGACCAGGCATATGGGGATTATCCTCTGCCCATCGGGGAAGGTCAGACGATAAGTGCGCCGCACATGGTTGCTATGATGTGTGATTATCTGGAGTTGAAAAAGGGCGATAAAGTGCTTGAAGTTGGCTCCGGTTCCGGATACCACGCCGCGGTCATTGCAGAGCTAATAGGTGAAGAAGGGCACTTATATACCGTAGAAAGGATCCCGTGGCTGGTTGAATTTTCAATGAAGAACATGAAGCGTGCGGGCTATAAAAACGTGACGGTGACGCACGGTGATGGGACGCTTGGACTGCCGGAACATGCACCGTATGATAAAATAAGTGTGACTTGTGCAGCCCCGGATGTACCTCCACCGCTCATTGAGCAGCTAAAAACCGGGGGGAAAATGGTTATACCCCTAGGAGGATATACGCAAAAGTTGTACCTGCTGGAGAAAAAGAACGGGATAGAGAGAAATAAAAAATGTGATGTTGTTTTCGTACCTTTAATAGGAAGATATGGATTTAGAGACTATGAATGAACAAATGCTCTCGCCTGCAAGTGGGAAGATATTGTGGATTGGAGCAGGCGAAGGGGGACAGAAAACTATTACGATATTCATGCATCTTCATAATGTGCATGTTACTACTGCACCATTAAATTGCGTTGTAAAGGAAATAACGCCCAAAAAGGGTAAATTCAAGCCTGCTTTCTTACGTAGCAGTGATTTCAACATGAGAAATACGATAGAACTGAGTACGAAGTACGGAGATATAAACGTAGTACAAATAGCAGGATTCTTTACGCGGAAAATACTATGCGATGTGAAAGCAGGGCAGAAACTAAATAAAGGTGAGCGAATGGGTAAGATTTGTTTCGGCTCTCGTGTGGATGTTACCGTTCCAGAAGGGTTTAAGATAATGGTAAAGGAAGGCGATAGGGTACGGTACAAGAATTCAGTAATCGCGGTAAGTACAGCAGAATGATTTTAGCGTACTTTTGTTCTATTCTAAAACCGAATGTTGCACCCGCAGCCATTCCAGAATATACTCGGGTAGCATGAACCCCCTTTGATTCAGCCTTTCGACTAAATGCAGAGGAAGTGGGCTGAGCGCGAATGTTGCGCGTTCATAGAACGTGTCTGGTGTGCACTCCATGACGAAACTATCAGAATTTCTCGATAATGTGGATTCGGTGCCCACGATAGAATAAATATGCCCCCCAAATTTCTTCTGCTCCTTGCACCATCTCAAAAGGGTTTCCGTCTCCCCCGACAACGAGATTAAAAATAATATGTCACCAGCGCGTGGTTTTGGTGCAAAAGGTCCTGATAAATACGCCTCGTCACCTATGGCTCTCTTAACATGCTGCAGTCGTATCGCAGTCATCCTCGCAACGTTTCTCGCTGGACCTATACCACCCATAGTTATTTGGCTTCTCGTCTCCAGATGGTCAATTACATTTTTGTAAATTCCAGAACTAACAAACTTATTCACAATTTTACCAATTTCCTTTGATTCCACTTCTATCTTTCTAAATACCGTTTTGTAATCTTTATTTTCATTTATTGCTTCCTTTGTTTTCTGAAATAGTAACAGAGAACCTAATTCATAAACATCATTCATTATACCGTGTTTTAGGAAGCCATTAGTGGTCTCAGGTTTTCTATCCCGCCCGGTCAGCTCGACTACATTACCATATTCTTTCTCGCCCATTTTGCCGATCGTGGAATTCAGGTTAGAGACAATTGCATTAATAGTGATTTTATCGCTCTTTTCACGCTCGATATAATCCGCGAGTTGTTTTACCACTATTTTAGGTGTTGAGGTCTCGCCACTTCCGGAATTGACAAGCAGTGCTATTTTATCAAACATCTGCTCCAACACTGGCGCTGCTTCCTCTATGGTGCTACCCGGGAAATCTATGTCAACCATAGTTTTCACTTCCTTTCTCAGTTGACCCATGCCAATGTAAACTGCGCTTTGTGACCGCCCTTCCCCGACTAGAACTATACAGTCGGCATCTTTAAGTGCTTTGTAAAAGGGCTTGAATTCTCGCCTCTTGACATTACGAACGTTCCGTATAACGCCATTGATATACCGGACTTCCATTGCGATTTTATTATTTTGTCCCATGTGTTACGCGAGCAAAGAACGGCACCATCAACCTCCCTTTGTAAAAAGAAAGCTTGACCCGAGAGCTGGTAATTTCCATTCCTTCTCGCCTTTCACCCCTATCTTTCAGTGAAAGAGTTTAGTTTGATACTCTGTTAAACCTTTCGGTTTTTTACTCAAGTGCAATAAAAAAAAACTTTATAATGTTAAAAAAACAGGCACAGAAACCGTATTGTCGTTATAAAAGGGACTTTAGACGAGTTCAATAGGTCCTTGCAACATATACTCTTCTGGCTTTTCGCGAACAAATAATGCACTTACCTTCGCTTTTATCGCGCATTTCAGCCTCGTGTAAAGGTTCGCCTAACACACTCGCGTCAAGATGTTCCTCTAAATCCTTACCGCATCTTGCGCTATCACACAAGAATAAAGAAACGATACCGCGTTCTGCCTTATTTTTCAGCGTTTGCATCTCCTCGGCACTTCCTGCATCGCTGCCTTCACGTTCATAAATATTAGCGACTAAAGCCTCTTTTGCACGTCCATAAATACCAGATTGTACTTCTTCCAGCGTCCTCTTCACTTCGGGTACGGCATCGTGAAGGGGAACATGCACCCTCTGGAAATCATCTCTTCTTACGAATTCACAGCTATTGTTTCGCAAATCCCGGGGTCCTATCTCAATCCTCAAAGGTACCCCCTTCATCTCCCATCGGTAGTACTTCGCACCGGGTCTTTCCTCGGAATCGTCCAAGAACGCTCTTATTCCTGCATTTTCCAATTCCTCATAAACGGCAGTACAAGCCTTTTTTACTTCGTCTTCGTCGCTCCCCGCCTTACCCGAAAACACAATAGGCACGATAACGACCTGAATGGGCGAAACTTCAGGCGGTAATACCAGCCCATGCTCATCGCCGTGAATAGAAATTACAGCGGCAACGCACCGTTCCGATATGCCATAGCAAGTCTGATTTACGTACTGCAGCGAGCCTGCGTCATCCTCATATTTTATATCAAAAGTTCTCGCAAAGCTCTCGCCGAGCAAGTGAATTGTCCCGATTTGCATTGTCCTACCATCAGGCATGAGTGTATCAAAGGCAAGGGTATATGCAGCACCCGGGAATTTATCCCAGTCCGGCCTTCTTGTAATTATGTAGGGGACATCCAGCAGGTCAAAGAACTTTTGGTATATGGCGATAGCTATTTTTACCTGCTCCTCGGCATCCGCCAGACTTGCGTGTGCTGTATGCGCCTCTTTAAAGGATGTTATCTCACGCAGTCGAATGAGCGGTCTTGTATGCTTCGTCTCGTATCTGAATGTGTTTACAATTTGATATACACGAAGTGGAAGGTCGCGATGTGACCTTATCCAGACTTTAAACACGGGATATATTGCCGTCTCTGAAGTAGGGCGGAGAGCAAGTGGAATGTCCAACTCGGTAGTTCCGCCTTTTGTTACCCAGAAAACCTCTTCTTCGAACCCTTTTATGTGCTCCTCCTCTTTCATTAACTCATCTTTTGGTATTAACATTGGGAAAAGCACCTCTTCGTGTTCTTTATCCATAAAAGCCCTCAAAGTCGTGTATATGAGATTCCGTAATTTGAATCCGTACGGATACCATACATATACTCCTTTAACCGGATACCTGATGTCTAATATCTCGGCACGTTTCAGTATCTCACTATACCACTCGCTGAAGTGGCCTTCCTTCGGTAATGTTGTCTTGCTTTCTGTTTTTGTTTGCATTATCAAAGCCGCTGGTGGGATTTGAACCCACGATCTGCTGATTACGAATCAGCCGCTTTACCCCTAAGCCACAGCGGCTCCCAGTGGTATCTCTTTGAGGATATTAATACTTGGGATACTTAAGCGTTTACAGAAAAAGCGGCTTTTTTGAGT
>JAPVWK010000048.1 GCA_028572065.1 Candidatus Methanophagales archaeon | reverse complement strand
TACAACAATAAATGGGTTGTTGGTATGATACGCCTCAAATGATAATTCCAGATGAATTGAAAAAGATATTTGAAAAGGTGGATTCAGTTGTATTTGAAACCGCGGGTAAAGAAAGAAATCAAACTGCCGTTCAAGTATTTTGGAAGAAGGTTCGCAATGACCAAACGGTTCTGCTCATTGGTGATTTTACGAAACTGAACGAGAAGGATCTAATAGAGGATAATTACGTTCGCATCTCCTACTGGGATCCAGAAGAAGAAAAAGGATACCAAATAAAAGGAATAGGAAGATACCATACCGATGGCCCAATTTATGAACTGGGCAGAAACTTTATGCTCACCAAAAAACATGATAGTGCCCCGGAAGGGGTTATCGAAGTCGAAGTAACCGGGATTTCTATAATGAGACCGGGACCATGTTACTACCGCCGATGATGGATGTTAACGTCAACCCACTTTAGAGCTATGAACCAAAAAAGGGCGATAAAGTCTACTACTTTGCTCATGCAGTCTCGTTGGTCGGCTTCCTTTGGCTCATTACTTTTGGGATATAAACTAAAATACTGACAACATTTTTATAGTCACAACTTTAAACTAATTACATAGTTGGAACAAAACCAAAAAGGTGAGGGAGATGGGGAAAACAGAGAGGGTAATATTGGTGGAAGAAGCGAAGGTGACAAGAATAAGGAGGGCCGAGTATGGAAACCGGTGAGAAGATAATTATTGCTCTGGTCGTAGTGGTGACCGTTGGAGTCATCGGTGGTGCGGCATTTATGGTACCAGTCATGGAGCATGAGATGCACAAACCAGAAAGTTGCGGGGCCAACTGTCATGAGATGCAGCCTTTTTATGACTCTTTGATGGTCACATCGCATGCGGAAGTGGACTGTCACGACTGCCATAAGCCGCATAAGCCCGAGATGTTCCTGTATATCGGGGAAGCGCTTCACCACGTTGAAGGCATGGCCGAAGGTATGACAGAAGGTAAGAGTTTAGGCGGAACTTATGACGATATGGCTGAACAAGTGGAGAATAAGCCGCCGGCATCGCCAAAGAACGAATACTGTATGGAATGCCACAGCGAACACAAGAGACCGTCGGAAAAAATCACGGATACTACAATTTCATGCTTTAAATGCCACGCCACGATCGAACACACGGCACACAAGATCGGTGAATATAAAAGCTACGAGAGTCCGGATTATACAGGTTTCGAGTGCGCGACATGTCACAACGACCACGATATGGATGTAAAAGAAGATTCCTGTTGGACCTGTCATCCGCCTGATAAACATCCATAATAAAAACCGAAAAACTAATATGGCGAAAGAAGTTATATCTAAAAGGGGGATTGAATGCTGATGGTAGAAAATAGGGTAGCAGCGGATTTTGAGGGAACCACATATTTTGTGATAACAGACCCTGCATTTGTATTGGCCGGAAATACGGCATTGTTGATGGATAATTTTAGGGGGTGTGAAACATGTTAAGCGAATTACCAATAGATTTGGAAAAGGTGAGTAAAGAGAATAGGGATAGAGAGATATTGCGTGTCGGTATGATCGCGGAATTGGACGCTGTGAATTTGTACGAGCAGCTCGCGGCGATGGCAGAGCGAAAAGAAGTCAAAGCGGCTCTGCTGGATATAGCGAAAGAAGAGAAGACACACATGGGCGAATTTCAGGCGCTGCTTCTAATGCAAGATAAGGAGCAGGTCGAGGAACTGGAAAAGGGTAAGAAAGAGGTGGAGGAAATGGTGGAATGAGAGGTATAATACCAATAGTTGCGATTGTCTGTACTCTATTAGCAGGTTCGATGGTTGCAGGAGCTATTGAATCTTCTGATTTCGATGATCCAGCAGTATGCAAGGGCTGTCATGCCGAAATATACAATCAATGGGATGGCTCGATGCACTCAATAGCATACACCGACCCGGTTTATTTGGCGGAAGAAGAGATGGCTTCAAACGAGACGGAGGGTCTAACCGACACCTACTGTGCGCGGTGTCACACGCCAATCGGTGTCCTCTCGGGTGAAGTCCCTCCAATTGGACATGAAAACATAAGTGAGGTATCGAAGAAGGGGCTACAGTGCGATTTCTGTCATAACGTCAATAAATCCACGGGTATAGGAAACGGTGCTTTTATGGTCGCTTTGGACGGATTTAAACGAGGACCGTATGACGATTCGAAATCGCCATCTCACGGTAGTATGTTATCAGACCTTCACACGAAATCAGAGTTCTGCGGGATGTGTCACGATGTCAACCATCCCGTGACCGGAATTCCAATCGAGACGACATATACCGAGTGGAAAGAAGGACCGTACAACTCGACTACACAATGTCAGGACTGCCACATGACGCCTGGTATTACGCATTTCGAGGCAAATCCAGGTAAGGCTTCAGGGATCGGACCAGATAGGGACCACATTTACACACATTACTTTGTAGGCGGAAACGCAGCGGTAACCGGTGTTATTGGTTCAGAAGTGCATCAGCAAATGGCAGAGGAACGGTTGAAATCCGCGGCAACGCTCGTGCTGGAAGCCGAGAAGAAGGTTTCGGAAGCTGAAATTACGGTAAAAGTCACGAACGTGGGTGCGGGGCATAAGTTGCCAACCGGACTTACAGAGGCGAGAGAGGCCTGGATAGAGATTATGGCGAAGGATGCCTCGGGCAAAGAATTTTATCACGTAGGTGGACTTGATTCTGATGGCGAAGTGGACCCCGATGCCGTGATGTACCATGTAGTGCTTGGAGATGCGTCTGGAAACCCAACGGTAAAAGTATGGGAGTCGGAATCCGTGCTCTCTGATAACCGGATACTCCCCAAGGATACCAGAGTGGAGAAGTATAATTTTGCGATACCCGTAGGTGTAAATGGTCCAATTACAGTGGAAGCAAAGTTGAACTACCGGTCTGCATCGCAAAAGTTCCTGGATGAGCTCTTCGGGAAGGGTAATGTCGTGGCACCGGTGATAGAGATGGCAGGTGCAGAAGACACGATAGAACTAGGTAAGAAAGCACCAGACGAAGGAGTTCCAGGTTTTGAAAGTATCTTTGCGTTATTAAGCCTGTTAGTTGTGGCTTATTTGGTTAGAAGGAACGGAAAATAAGGAGGTAATGTAAATAAAAATGGATTTTGGAGATTTGTTAAAAGGCGCAGAAGCCGAAGGAAAAGAGAAACACGTCCCTTATATTGAGACAGGCAAGGGACGAGGAGAAGAGAACGTGGATGTCGTACGAGTAGTAGTGGGTAAGGACGTGCCGCATCCTAACACCGCGGAGCACCATATCGCGTGGATAGAACTGTATGGCGTAAAGAAAGACGGCGGACAGGTGGTTTTTCTCGGACGGGCTGCGTTCGCAGCGGGTTATACCAATCCAAACGTCAGGTTCCAGGTGCCCGTACCGGAATTCAAAGCGTTCTGTGCACTCGCGTATTGCAACGTCCACGGTGTGTGGCAAAACTGTATAGAAATGTAATAGGAGGAATATGAAAAATGGAAGAAGAAGTAGGTATGCCCCTGATTGGGGAAGAATTCCCGGAAATGGAAGTACAAACGACACATGGAAAGAAGAAACTGCCAGAAGAGTACAAGGGCAAATGGTTTGTCCTGTTCAGTCATCCAGCGGATTTTACTCCGGTGTGCACGACCGAGTTCGTGGCTTTTCAAAGACGATTTGAGGCTTTTAAGGAACTCGACTGCGAGCTGATCGGATTGAGCATAGACCAGGTATTCAGCCACATAAAATGGGTGGAATGGATAAAGGATAATCTGGACGTGGAGATAAAGTTTCCTGTTATCGCGGACGACACAGGTCGAGTAGCCAAGATGCTGGGGCTTATACATCCCAACAAGGGCACGAATACGGTTAGGGCGGTATTTGCTGTTGACCCGCAGGGAATAATGAGAGCTATGATTTATTATCCGCAGGAACTCGGCAGGAACATGGATGAAATCTTGCGAATGGTACGTGGGCTTAAAACCAATGATGAATACGGCGTGGCGATACCTGCAAATTGGCCAAACAACGAGTTGATCGGAGATGAGGTTATAATACCACCGGCATCGGATGAGCAAACCGCAAAAGAACGAGTCAAGCAATACGACTGCTATGATTGGTGGTTCTGTCACAAAAAGCAGGGGTAAGGAAAATAAATATGCTAAGCGAAAAGATGCAGGAAGCGCTGAATACACAACTTAACAAGGAGATGTATTCAGCGTATCTGTATATGGCGATGTCCGCCTACAGCTCGTACACAGGACTGAAGGGATTTGCCAACTGGTTCATGGTGCAGTACCAGGAAGAGATGACGCACGCGATGAAAATCTACGGCTATATCAACGATCAGGGTGGGCAGGTAAAGCTAGCAGCGATTGAAGAGCCCGCGACAGAGTTTGAGTCGCCATTAGATATGTTTGAGAAGACTCTGGTGCACGAGAAGTTCATTACGAAGAGCATCAATGAGCTCGTGGACCTTGCAATCGTGGAGAAGGACCACGCTACGAATATCTTCTTGCAATGGTACGTTACTGAACAGATAGAAGAGGAAGGTAACGATAATGAAATCATTGCCAGGTTGAAACTCGTGGGAGAAGACGGTAATGGTTTGCTCATGGTAGACAAAGAACTGGCAGCACGGGTATTTACGCCACCTGCGGCATCTGTGGAGGGTTGAGCGTAAGGGGATGAACAAGAAGGTAGCTATCTTTGCATTCAACGGAGAACCAATCTAAAAAAATAGGAGGTGATATGAAAAAATGGCAAAAGCAATAGTAATTTATGATACCAATTATGGCTATACGGAAACGATGGCAAAAGCAATCGTTGTAGGCATGGAAGGGGCAGGAGTGGACGTGGAATTGAAAAAGGTCCTGGCAGCAAAGGAGGAAGACCTCGAAGGCGTGGATGCTGTTGTTCTCGGAAGTCCCACCTACCACCATGACATGATCTCCTCGATGAAGATGTTCTTATTCAAGATGAAGAAAGTGGACTTGAAAGGAAAAGTCGGGGCGGCATTTGGTACTTATGGCTTTAGTGGTGAAGCTGTCGAGATGATGAGCGATACGATGAAGCATATCTTTGAGATGGACATGATTGAGCCGGATTTGAAGATGAAAGGCATGGAAGTAGTTACAAGAGAAAAGGAGTGCAAAGAATTCGGGAAGAAGATTGCGGGGAGGATAAAATAAATTTTTATTTGCCGCTGAGAACATGGAGACCGCAGAGTTGACAATGAAAGCTCTTTACGTTCTCTGCGTGCTCAGCGGTAAGCCAACTTAATAGGAGGTAGATGAGAAATGGCAAAATGGATATGTACCGTCTGTGGCTATATCTATGACGAAGAAGAAGCGGGAACGGCATTTGACGATTTACCTGACGATTGGGAATGTCCCGTCTGTGGTGCAGACAAAGCAGCATTCGAGAAGGAAGGTTAGTATGGAGCCCATAGAGATAAAACCAGGAATCTACTGGGTCGGAGGTATAGACTGGGATGTGCGTAATTTCCATGGTTACCTGACGCAAAGAGGTGCCACGTACAACGCATACCTCATCATGGACGAAAAGATTGTATTAGTAGATACGGTAAAGCACTATCTGTTTGATGAGATGTTAGCCCGCATCAGCGAAGTGGTTGACCCCTCTAAAATTGATTATGTGGTATCTAACCATGTGGAGATGGACCATTCAGGCAATTTAGCAAAAATCCTAGCGCTTGCGCCTGATGCGAAAGTAGTAACTAGTCCTAATGGTGAAAAAGGTTTGCGTAGGCATTATAAAGAGGATTGGGACTTTGTAGTAGTGAAATCCGGAGATACTATAAACATCGGTAAACGAACCATGCAGTTCTTCCTCACGCCTATGGTACACTGGCCGGATAACATGGTTACCTATCTACCGGAAGAGAAGATACTACTCTCTAATGACGCATTTGGGCAGCATATTGCTACGCCTGAACGCTTTGATGATGAGATCGGGTGGGACGTTCTTCACGAAGAAGCTGCGAAATATTATGCCAACATTGTCTTTCCCTATGGCGACCAGGTAAAAAAAGCGCTGGATGCACTTTCAGGACTGGACCTAGAGATAGTTGCACCGGGACACGGAATAATCTGGCGAACGTATTTACCAAAGATTTTAGAAGCCTATCAGAAGTGGGCAACCAACACGGCAGAGAACCGGGCGGTCATCATTTATGATACCATGTGGGGCTCAACAGAGAAGATGGCACATAGCTTACGGGCTGGTCTGGAAAAGGCAGGTATTCCTGTTACCATGCGTAACTTAAAAACGCTTCATATCTCGGATATAATGGCTGATGTCCTCCGTTCAAAAGCTATACTGGTTGGCTCCCCCACTTTGAACAACGGTATTTTTCCATCGGTAGGAGCGTTCCTCACGTATCTGAAGGGATTGCGCCCAAAAAACAGAATTGGTTTTGCATTCGGGTCTTATGGCTGGGGAGGGCAGGCAGTAAAAGAGATGGAAACAATCATGAATGACCTTGGATGGGACATGCCTGTTGAAGGCGTTAAAATTCAGTATATCCCGGATGAAGGGGAGTTGGATAAAGTAAAAGAAGCAGGTAAGGAGTTAGGAGCGGTCATCAAAAAGGAGTAGGTAGAAGAGAGGTAAAAACAGATTAACCGCAGAGTTCGCGGAGGACGCAGAGATTTTTTCTCTGTGAACTCAGCGTTTTCCGCGGTAAATTCGAAATATGGCAATGACAAGATGAAACAAAACTGGAGGAATAAAAAATGGCAAAAGCAATATTAATATATGAAACTCGTTCGGGTAATACCGAAATGATGGCAAAAGCAATCGAAACGGGCTTGAAAAAGGCGGGAGTTGAAGTCGAACTGAAAAAAGCGGCACATGCAAATGTGGATGACCTCAAGAACGTGGATGCGGTCGTGCTCGGGTCTCCGACTTATGTTCGTAGTCTGATAGCAGCGATGAAGACTTTTCTTTTCGTGATGGATAATACGGACTTGAAAGGCAAGGTTGGTGCGGCATTCGGGTCTTACGGCTGGAGTGGCGAATCCATAGAGATATTGACAGAAACGATGAACAATCTCGCAGGGATGGACGTGATAGAACCTGGACTGAGAATAAAACGAAGACCAACCGAGAAGGGGCTGGAAGAATGCCGCGAGTTCGGGAAGAAGATTGCGGAGAAGATAAAATAGATATTTACCGCCGAGAACATGGAGAACGCTGAGATGACAAAGGGAGATACTCCGCGTTCTCCGCGTGCTCAGCGGTGAGCAAGTACTAAAATAAAAGGAGGAATAAGAAAAATGGCAAAATGGAAATGTACTGTATGTGACTATATATATGACGAAGAAGAGAGTGGAACGGCATTTGCGGATTTACCTGATGACTGGGTATGTCCCGACTGTGGTGTAGGTAAAGAAGCGTTTGAGGAAGTGGCTTAAATGAGTCACAAAAGAGAACTGAAACCGAGAATTTACGCAGTGGGCGCAATTGACTGGGACCGGAGGCTATTTGATGAATTAATCCCACTGCCAGACGGAACAAGCTATAACTCTTATTTAGTACGAGGCAGCGAAAAAACGGCACTGATAGACACTGTAGACCCGACCATGGCGGACGTGCTAATAAGAAATCTTGAAGAACTTGAGACAGGAGATATAGATTACGTCATTGCCAATCACGCCGAACAAGACCATTCAGGTACTTTACCCCTGATACTTGAGTTATATCCAGGCGCTAAGGTGGTCTGCACACCGAAATGTAAGGATTTGCTTATGGATTCGCTTTTGATACACCAGGATAAATTCATAACCGTTGAAGATGGCATGACGCTGTCATTGGGCAACAAAACACTGGAGTTCGTCCATGCACCTTGGGTACACTGGCCAGAGACTATGCTGACATATCTAAGAGAAGACCGGATGCTTTTTACCTGCGATTTCCTTGGCTCGCATCTCGCAACCAGCGACTTGTTTGTAACCGATGAGGCGACAGTCTATGAGGCAGCCAAGCGATACTATGCAGAGATCATGATGCCTTTCCGGCCAACAATAAAGAAGAACTTAGCACGGCTAAACGATTTGACAATAGATATAATAGCACCGAGTCACGGTCCCGCGTATAAAGAGCCAAATTTTATTCTCAATGCTTACAGGGATTGGGCTTCTGACGATGTGAAGAATGAGGTAGTTATACCTTATATCTCAATGCACGGCAGCACGAAGAAGATGGTAGATCACTTCGCAGAGGCTTTGATCGAACGTGGCATAACAGTAAAGCTGTTTAATCTGTCAGAACCGGATATTGGTAAATTAGCGATGGCGTTAGTAGATGCAGCTACTGTTGTAATCGGATCTCCAACTGTTCTGGTAGGACCGCATCCGAAAGTGGTTTATGCGGCTTGTCTCGCAAATGCGTTGAGGCCAAAGCTGAAATTTGCATCTATCATCGGGTCTTACGGTTGGGGTAGCAGAATGGTGGAACAACTTACAGGTATGATACCAAATTTAAAGGTAGAACTGCTGGAGCCCGTTGTTGTTAAAGGAGTACCAGGAGAAGAGGCGTTCAAAGCATTGGATCGGTTAGCAGATGGAATCGCGAATAAGCATAAGGAGCAGGGTATAATCAACGGCTAGCAAAAAATAGCAAATCATAAAAAGACACGGCGATAATAAAATAACAGTGTGATTAAAAAATGAGTGAAATGCAAGATCTGTTGAAAGAGTCAGGATATTCAGAGAAAGCCATTGAGTACTATATGAACAAAGTGAATGTCGGAGAGCTAAGCGAGCCAGATGCTCATGCGATATATACGGGACCTTGTGGCGATACAATGGAGATTTTTTTGAATGTAGAAGATGGCGTGATAAAAGAGGCTAAGTTCCAGGCGATAGGCTGTGCAGGAGCCTTTTCGTCTGGCTCTGCCCTTACAGAAAGGATAATAGGAATGACATTAGAAGAGGCAGAGAAGATAGAGGAAGATAAGATAATAGATTATCTGGGTGGTATTCCTGCACAGAAGGTACATTGCACGTGTTTATCTAAAAGGACGTTGCAAAAAGCGATTAAGAATTATAAAGAAAGGAGTAACTAAAAAATGGAAGAAAAAGAGAAGAAGAAAGACCTGTTGGATAAAGGTGCAATTGTCCAGCGGGATTATGAAACGTATGCGATTGCGCCGCAGATGCCGGGCGGGATTTGCGAACCTTGTACGCTACGGAAAATAGCAGATGTCGCGGAGAAATACAATGCTGCAGCGTTAAAATTGACCTCGGCACAACGAATAGCAATTGTGGGTTTAGCAGAGAGCGATATAGACGCTGCCTGGCGTGACCTCGATATGCCACCGGCTGCGGCTATCGGGTTATGTATCAGAAGCGTAAAAATCTGTCCGGGTACTACGTTCTGTAAAAGAGGCAAGCAAGATGCGGTGAAATTAGGCTTGGAATTTGATAGCAAGTATCATGGGTTGGAGTTGCCCTCAAAGTTCAAGATCGGCGTTTCCGGTTGTAGTAATAGCTGTGCGGAGTCCTGGATAAAAGACTTAGGCTTCATCGGTATGCCAAAGGGCTGGAAAGTGGTGGTCGGAGGTTCCGCAGGTGCCGCACCTGCGATTGCAGAAATTCTGACGGAGAATTTGAGTGATGATGAAGCTATGGCTCTTGCTGATCGAGTTATCAATTACTACAAGAACTGCGACACAAAAAAGCGATTGGGCAGGTATATAAAAGAAGTTGGACTTGAGGAATTCAAGAAAGATGTTTTATAAACTCATATATCGGGAGAAGTATACGTATGAGTGAAGTAGCATCAAAAAAGGGAATGGTTGAGATGCAGGGGGGTAGTGTCGAGGGGGGTGATTTACCCACTGCCAATGTAGAAGGCAAAGAAGTACCCTGGGACCCTGCGCAGCTCAGAAAGATTAGTGAACATCCTTGTTTCAGTGAAAACGCCTGTCATTTCTTCGGCAGAATACATCTCGCGGTGGCACCGAAGTGTAACATCCAGTGTAATTACTGTGTACGGAAATTCGATTGCGTGAATGAGTCGCGACCCGGAGTGACGAGCAAGGTGCTAACGCCACAGGAAGCGTTAGAACGGGTACGTGATGTAATGGAAAAGGTGCATTACATTAAGGTAGTTGCCGTTGCGGGACCCGGCGAGCCACTGTTTAACGAAGAGACATTCGAGACGTTCCGGCTCGTGAAGGATGAGTTCCCACACCTGATGCGCTGTCTGAGCACGAACGGGCTGCTTTTGCCAGAACGGATTGACGAGATAGAAGAGTTGGACATCGGAACTGTAACCGTTACACTGAACGCTATAGACCCTGCGATAGGTAAGGACATCTATTCAGTCGTCAATTACAACGGTAAACGCTATAAAGGCGAAGAAGGTGCGGAGATACTGCTGAAGAACCAATTGGAAGGCATTCGCGAGGCGGTGAAACGTAAGATACTGATAAAAGTTAATACTGTTCTTATACCTACGGTGAATGATGAGCATATAGTGGAGGTAGCGAAGGAGATAAGTAAGCTGGGCGTTTATATGCACAATATTATCCCGCTCATCCCGCAGTACAAGTTCGCGAATATTAAACCACCGACACAGCAAGAGAAAGAGGCGATTCAGGAGAAATGCCGCGAGTACGTGAAAGAGATGACTCACTGCCGGCATTGCCGTGCTGATGCTATTGGCAAGCTGGGAAAGGACATTCAACAGAGTATGTACTCAAAATAAACAGGAAAGCACACCAAAAATCCGAGTCTATGACAGCTGAAAAGAAATGGACCTGATAATATTATAAAGGGATTGTTTGAGCTCCTCGAGCTTTCTATGCTTCCGGTATTCATAGAAGATTCTGCGGGTGTGTATTTACCACGGGAGGTTCCAGATGCAGACATAGCGATTGCATCTGAGATATTGTTCATGTAGAGGTGTTGAGAAGTGCTCCTTGCGGGAGTACCTGGTTCGTGGCAAAGCAGTTAGAAGGCGTAGAAGTTGAGAACAAACTAGAACTTTACGATCGAACCAGTGAATCTCATCATTCCTATCCCTGTACCGCGAGCATGGAGAAAGACCGTGAGATTGGCGATACGATTCTGCATAGGGCGGGTTATTTGATCCGGGAAGCGGTAGAAAAGGCGTTAATATGATTTTGGCAGGATTTCAATAAATTTCGCTTTCCGTGGCGTTTTCCTGATCTCTTTTATCTCGGAATACAAAGGGTGATAGGACACAACATATAGATGCCTCATCGCACCAGAAACCGCATCTATCAAATCTCGTTTCTCTGGTTCTTTAAACTCCACGCCCTCTAATGGTATCCATGGCTCAATGAAAAGTGCAATCGCGGGATCTATCCGTGCAATGAAGATTGCCAGACTTTCTATATCCGCAGGCTCATTTATCCCAGGGATTAAAACCGTCTCTATCTGTAACCTGAAATAAGCGTCTTCTAGCGTTACTAAGTCCTTTATCGCAGCCAATACTGGCTTGTTACTCCTTTTCGTGTAGTAAAGATGCTTTTCGGCATCGAATGCTTTTATACCGATTATAATCTCGTTCACACCCGCTTTTTTCAAGTCTTTCGCATATTCCGTGTCTATTCTGCTCCCATTTGTCATCAATACGATATGTGCGCCGAGCTTTGTGATTCGTTCGATTATCATTATTAAATCCGGGTCGAGTGTAGGTTCATAGCCACCAAGATATATCCTATGCGGCTTCAACTCTTCCAATTCCGTTAGTATGTTCTCTAAATTCCAATCAATGTATTTCCGCTCTTCCGCATAGAGGTCGCATTCGTTTCTTTTCCTGAGACAGCCTGTACACTCGAAGTTGCAGCCTTTAAAAGACAGCATGGCCATCCTCTCACCCACGAATTTTTGTGTGTAGCTCATGTGGTAAATATTCATGACTGTGTCTCCTTCCGGTACTAATGTTGTAGTACAGTGATCCTTAAACGTTCATACCTTTTTTGCTGTATATAAAGTATAACTTCTACCTATTTAGGACGCAGATCACATGGATTTACGCAGATTTACGCAGAAAATCAAATGCCTTACGTTTGACTTCCGGTTTCGTGCCAAAATTCAGTTCCATCATCATTGCATTCTCATAAACCTTTTCCAGAAAACCATAACCCAGTTTATTATAAACTCGATAGAAAATTCTAATAAACTCCTCCGTCAATACCGTATATTTAAAATCCTGATTATCTGCGTTCATCTGCGTCCGATTATCAATTTTTATTCCTTCTTGTCTTTATTCTTAAGAAGCACAATACCACAAGTAAACTCGCAACTGCTAATACCGCTTCAAATCCGGCAGGCTCTGGTGTGGGCGTCTCCGTATCGCCGGACGATTCGGACAGACACTCATAAACAATCTCTGTTGCGTTTACTATCCGGGGTCCTGCTCGAGACGCGATGTCCGCATCTATAGTGTAAACTCTACCGTTTTTAACGGCATTCACTACTTTCAGCCGCTCCTCTTGTAGTATATAATCATACGGCTGCATGCCCGCAACGCCATGCCCAACCGATACGATAATGACGTCAGGGTTGCGATCTATGAACTCTTCCAGACTCGCCGTATCCCACTCTTTTTTGTCTGAAAAGACATTATCGCCACCTGCTAGTTCTATCAACTCGTCCTGTACGGTGCCGCCACCTGCAACCCAGAGCGGGTCATGCCATGTAATATGAGCGACTTTCGGGCGTTTCACGTCCACAGTTCGCGCTTTTATCGCTTCTAATCTTTGTGCCATATCGGCGACTAAAGCAGTAGCATTCTCTTCTTTACCTGTTAAACGTCCTACCAGCATTATATCGTCCTGTATCTCCTGAATGGTCACAGGATTCAGTGATACGACCGCTACATTCAGCTCTGTCAACCGCTCAACTGTTTCTTTGCTGTTCAACGCGCAGCCGAGCACGAGATCGGCCTCTGATGCTACTACTTTCTCTATGCTCACCGTGGAAACGCCACCAACCCGCGTAATTTCTTTCGCTTCTTCAGGGTAATTACAGTAATCTGTTGCACCTATGACTCTGTCACCGGCGCCAATAGCGAATAGTATTTCCGTATTGGTTGGCGATAACGAGATGATTCTTTCCGAATACCCGGGGAGGGT
Organism: Candidatus Methanophagales archaeon; assembly: GCA_028572065.1. Lineage (GTDB taxonomy): Archaea > Halobacteriota > Syntropharchaeia > Alkanophagales > Methanospirareceae > QENJ01. The sequence continues at coordinate 1,186 of JAPVWK010000048.1, read as the reverse complement.
TACGTTCCTACCGAAGTCGTCAGTTACTTCGAGCATTTCGGCGCTTACCGCAAAAGCAGAAAAAGCGAGTGCTGCCGTGAAAGCGAGTGTTAGCACTGTGAATATCCATATATCCATTCTATTAGTGTTCATCTTTCTTCTTGACCGCTTGATAGTATAAATAACAGTTCTTTAATCTTTCCTTTTCATTTAAATATCTTCGTTTAGTTCTCTGCTCGAAATAGCGAGTTAGTTATGCCGCCATATATAGCTGAGAACCGTCAATAAACCACGGACCTAACTCTTTTTTTATTTCCTCCAACCGTTCCTCTAACTGTTCTTCCCTTTCTTCAAGCTCAAATTCAGACATATTCTGAAGTAGCCTCAGCAAATCCTTCATCCATCTTGTTTTCTCTTCTTCGTTCATTTTTATCACGCACACAGTCTAATTGCAGGTTTACGATATAGAAGTAGTTGGAGTTGGCACTATAAATAGGTTCCCCTTTAGGTGGCAACTATAACCTGTATGGGTAAATATTTGCTTCGTTTTAATTGGTGTCGCGGCGCTCATATTACACCCACCTTATCTTCTGCCGGCACATACACCATCCCCCCGCCTTTTGTCTTATATATCCTACCCATTTCACCTGTTATTTCCGTTTGGACCGTCTCGTTCATCATATCCAGCTTCTCTATTTGTTCTCCGCTTTTTACTATCACTTCCATGTTCGGCTGCCCCGGATTCTTGACTATTGTCATATCTGTCTGCGTTAGCACTTCCGGTATGCTGAGATACATCAGCAGCATCACCATTAACCCGAGTGCGAATACCATCGCCACGTCGAATAGATTGGCAACGGAGGACATCGGGTCTTCGTCGCATCTTCCACGTTTGCGGCTTCCGCCTCCTACATCTTTCATGTATTTCATTTTCTTCCTCTTTTTACTAACCCGTGATTACGCAGATTCTCATAAAAACCTTTTCTTAAGAAGAAAAGCTTTACCAAAAGAAATTATTTGTTTTTCTTTTAGCACAGGTTTTCTTTTTGCAAAAAAGAAAAAGTGTTGTGTAATCTTGTGGTCTGTTGACATGGAAGCTACATCGCGGATTGTCTTTTCGGCGACCCCTTCCATTCGGGGTAATCCTACTGCGGAACATGCCGGTGGTAACGCTTGCGTGGTAAGCTCGCAGGACAACGTGGGAAAT
>JAPVWK010000047.1 GCA_028572065.1 Candidatus Methanophagales archaeon | reverse complement strand
TCATAGCCTGAGTTTATCAACAGCAACTTCCGCTGCCTTCTTCCCGGACATCAACATAGCGCCAAATGTAGGACCCATTCTCGGAAGTCCGTATGCCGCGGAAACCGCCATTCCTGTAATTATCAGACCCGGATAAAGTTCAGACGTATGCTGGACCACGAGATTCTCGGAACGCTCGACCCACATTGCACCCTGACCTTTTGTCTTTAGCAGCCCCCTGGACTCTAACTTCTTTACTACTACTGCGTCATGCCCGGTCGCGTCTATTACAAGTTTCGATTCCAGCGAAACCGGATCAGCACATGCTATTTCACGTGGCAACGCAGAAACCGCAGCCCAATTTATCACCACTCCGTTTACCTTGTCTTTATGAAGGACTACATCATCCAGTGCCGTCATATTCAATATCTTCGCACCGCTGTCGCATGTCGCAGCAATCAGTTTCGAGCAGGCATGCGTAGCATCAGCAACGTATAACCCTTTGCTATACTCTTTATACGGCACTTCGAGTTCGTCAAGCACACTTTCTGCTGGTGACCGGATCGTGAGCTTGTTCATCAAGAACCCGCCAAGCCAGAACCCGCCACCCAAATAGTTGTTACGTTCGATTATCAATACCTTTACACCTCCGGACGCCAGTTCTTTCGCAGCCATTAACCCCGAGGGGCCTCCACCCACGATGATAACTTCTGTCGCTACATATTTATCAAATTCTTTTGCAAATTCCGAGACTATCGCTCTCGTAATTTGGCTTTCGGATACCGGTGCGAAGTCTATGCTGTTCATGGAAATAACTATGCTGTTCAGTAATATATATGAAACATAATGAGAAACTATCAGAACTTAGGCAGACCCTTATGGTTTGCTAAACAGAGACTAAATTTCACGTGCCAACTTAATCCTGGATAATTTCACGAAGTTGGTACGGATTTTCAAACTCCCTGTCGTTGCCATCCCGGTCATAATTCTCAAAGAGGTTTCCCCCGGTGTCGGGTATATTCACACTATTAACGGTATCCGTAGTAACAATGACCACCTTGTACTGTCGTCCTGCTCTACTCCCTTTCCTCATCAAAATACCGTCAGAGTGCATGCTGGCAAGGTATGTGGACAACGTGGAGTGTTTTACATTAATGCCATACGCTTCTTCATACATTTGCCTCAACATCGAAGAGGTGAACCATTCTTTTGGCGCCCGTTCGTCGTATCGCAAAAAATAAGACAATCGCTCCTTTATCGTTAGGTCTTCGCTTTCTATGTCAAAATGCCCGATAGCCGCAGGCTTAGGTATCTGATCTTCCAGAAAGTTTACTACACTTTTTATCGTGCTGGGCCGAAAAGCGGTACTAAACGAGTCACCTTCACGCTGAAATGAGGTCCTTATTCCTTCGTCATCCACTATTTCCACCTGCACCTTCACCCGTTATCTTCTCCTTTTCTTGTTCACTTGTTCACTGAATGTATGAACTGTAGTACGAGGTTATATATAAAGGATTATGCTAAACAGCAAGAAAACCCATCTAGTTCCTATGGAGAAAACAAGTGAATACGTGAATAATAGTGAAGAGTATAAAATTTTTATCACACAAACGTTAAACAAATCTTAAATAACGGAGGATATAGCGGAATTGACAACAAAAAAAGATTACTATGAAGTTTTAGGCGTGGACAAGGAAGCCTCGCCGCAGGATATAAAACGCGCTTATCGTAGATTGGCTAAAAAATATCATCCTGATTTGAATAAAGGCGATCCAAAGGAAGCGGAAGAGAATTTTAAACAGGTTTCAGAAGCTTATGAAGCGTTGTCTGACCCTCAGAAGCGGGCGAATTACGATAGGTTTGGGCATGCGGGAGTTGATTTTGGTCCCGGTGGATTTGACTGGTCTCAGTTCACGAGGTACGGCGATGTGGAGGACATATTCGGGGACTTGTTCCGGGACATCTTTGGCGGTAGAGGCGGTGGTATGGGTAGCAGTATCTTCAATGAGGTCTTTGGAGGAGGAAGATATGCGCGGGCGGGCGGCCGATATGGTCCTGAGAGAGGAAGCGACCTCCGGTATGACCTTGAGATAGACCTTGCAGATGTAGCAAGTGGCGTAGAGAAAGAGATAAGCATTTCTAAAGCGGAAAGCTGTCCCGATTGCAAAGGTACGGGTGCATTGGGTGGTAGTTTACGAACTTGCTCCGCGTGCGGTGGTACGGGTCAGGTAAAACGAGTACAAAGCCAGGGATTTGCTCAATTCGTCTCCATCTCTAGATGTCCTAAATGCGGGGGTCGAGGGGACGTGATAGATAAACCTTGCGAGACTTGTAATGGCAAGGGTAAAAAAAGGGTGGACAAGAAACTATCCGTGCGGATACCGGCGGGTGTGGACACCGGGAACAGATTGCGGATCACAGGCGAGGGCGAAGCGGGGAGCCAAGGGGGACCGCCCGGTGATTTATATGTGATAATACGTGTAAGACCTCACGAATTCTTTACGCGGGCAGGAAATGATCTGGTTTGCGAAGTCCCGGTTCGCTTTGCACAGGCGGCTTTAGGCGATGAACTAGAGGTAATGACCATCGAAGGGGGCAAGGCGAAGCTGAAGATGCCCGCGGGAACACAGTCCAGCACGACTTTCCGCTTGAAAAATAAGGGCATGCAGAGCGTGAGGGGTCACGGCAGGGGCAACCTGCAGGTGAAGGTAAATATAGTAACGCCAAATAAGCTGAGTAAAACGCAAGAGGAACTACTCAAAGAATTTGATAGCGAAGAGCAAAGTCAAGAAGCAGGGAAAAAACGTACTAAAAGTACGCACTGGTGGAAGAGAGACAAAGATAAATAAACCAGAACTAATTTAATACTCATAGAAAGATGCGAGGGGAAAGACATGGAAGGACAGATACGAACACCGATACTCTCAGTACTGGGACATATAGATCATGGCAAGACTACATTACTCGATAACATTCGCGGTTCCGCAGTAGCAGCAAAGGAAGCAGGACGGGTTACGCAGCATATAGGTGCAACGGAGATACCAATAGATGCGATAAAGAAGATTTGCGCGCCGTTAAGAACTGATTGGACCGAGATAGAAGTACCGGGATTGCTATTCATTGATACACCCGGGCATTCTGCCTTTGCCTCTTTGAGAAAAAGGGGCAGCGCATTGGCGGACATCGCCGTTCTGGTGGTGGATGTGATGGAAGGCTTTCAACCCCAGACATACGAGTCGTTGAGCATCTTGCGATTATTAAAAACACCTTTTGTCATTGCATTGAATAAGATAGATCGGATAAAGGGGTGGCAGTCAAGCAAAAAACCGTTTATCCTTAATTACAAAGACCAGCCCGAGTTTGCTCGTAATGAGCTGGATACGAAGATATATGAGCTTGTGGGTGACCTGTACGATAAAGGGTACTCGACTGATCGGTACGACCGGATAGATGACTTCGCAAAGACTGTGGGTATCGTACCCATATGTGCGCAGACAGGAGAAGGCATAGCGGATTTACTCCTTGTTCTGATAGGGCTATCACAGAAGTACTTTGAGAACACTTTACTGCTTCATGTAGACGCGGCTGGTGTGGGCACGATATTAGAAAAGAAAGAGGAGCGAGGGCTGGGGACCACGATAGATGTGATTTTATATGATGGTAAGGTCAGCCAGGGCGATACAATCGTGGTCGGCTGCATGGATGCCGAGCCGATAGTTACAAAGGTAAAAGCGCTGTTAAAACCGCGTGCATTGCAAGAGATAAGAGTAGAGCAAAGATTTGCGCGTGTAAAAACTGTGACGGCTTCCACGGGTGTGAAAATAGTAGCACAAAATATAGAGACCGCGCTTTCTGGTTCGCGCGTGAGAGTGGTTGAGCGCAAAGATGACCTTGAGCGCGTGATAGCCGAGTTGAAGAGCGAGATAGCGGATATGAAACTGGATACATGTCCTGAGGGCATAACAATAAAGGCAGATACTATGGGTTCGCTGGAAGCACTTGCGTTGGAATTGGAGGGTGAAGGCATAACTGAGATAAAGAAAGCGGAAGTTGGTAGTATCTCAAAACGAGATGTGATGGATGCGACCACGATTAAAGACCCCTATTTAGCTGTTATTTTGGGCTTTAACGTTGATGTTCTCCCCGCTGCCAAAGAGATGGCTTTGCAAAGCCAAATTCCTATCTTTGTGAGCGATGTGATTTACCGTGTAATCGAAGATTATAAGCATTGGCTGGACGAGGAAAAGGAGCGTGAGAGACGAGAGAAGAGTGAACGGTTGACCATGCCAGGTATGATACGAATAATGCCGGGTTGCGTATTCCGGCAGAGTAAGCCCGCTATCTTTGGCGTTGAGGTGATGTGTGGCAAAATAAAGACGGGTGTGAGTTTGATAAAAGCAGACGGTGCGAATATCGGTATTGTACACGAGATTCAGGATAAAGGCGAGAATATGGATAACGCTGCGGAAGGGATGCAAGTGGCTATTTCTATGCGGAAGCCTAGTATAGGGCGGCAGATAAATGAGAGTGACGTTTTGTATGTTAACGTACACGAGGAAGAGAAGGAGCAGCTTAGCGGGTTGTTGTCCGCGGACGAGGATGAGCTGGTGGAGACGGTGATTGCGATAAAGCAGAAAAGGAAGAGCGTATAAAATCTTTGCACCCTAAAAATAGGTGTCATACGCACCCGATCCTAAACAAGTGCAAGTCTCTAAATTATTATTTATATAGTCCACGAGACATTGAGCAATTAACGTATAGAGAAGTATAACACAGAATATACAACATAATAGGATGATGGAGAAATAAGATGCAAGTTGTGATAAGTGATACAAAAGTAGGAAGAGCGTATAAAGTAGAAGGCAAGGATACGGAAGTGAGTACGTTATTTGTGGGTAAACGGGTAGGGGACGTTGTGGACGGAGATGTTATCGGATTGAGTGGCTATGCGTTGGAAATAACCGGTGGCTCGGATAAAGCGGGCGTACCGATGCGAAAGGATGTCACGGGTGTGAGCAGAAGAAGAATCTTGATCACTTCTCCACCGGGTTACAAGCCAAAAGAAAACGGTAAAAGGAGACGGAAGACCGTCCGTGGACATGAAATATCAACAGAGATTTCGCAGATAAACGTGAAGATCACGGAATACGGGCGTCAACCGATTGAGAAAATATTTGCACCGGGAGAAGAGCCGGAATCGGCTTAGGTTCGGCTGCATAAAAGAAAGCAAAAAAACGTTATTTCCACGAAGCTTGGATTCAGGAAATTCCACACATTATTAGGCTACTACGGTAATTGGATAGCGAAGCGGGTAAAGGGGTGATGGAGCAAACTGTTAAGGGCTAGATTTCCGCTGCTTAAGGTGTGGTGTCCGGGGCTTTCTGTGGGCGCTATCGTGTACTACTAACCCATTTCAAGAACAGCGTTTACGGGGGAAAAAATTGGGGCAAGGTTGGGCTGTAGTGGAGCAGTCTCTATCGGGGCAGAAGGGTTACGAGAAGACTGATACTGTACCTGTAGTTGTTATAGATGAGGAAAACGAAAAAGCGTACAAAACATGATACAATACGCTTTATAACACACTTTTTTGTGGAGAGCATCAAAAATCAAAAAATCAAAAAGCTTTTATGTGTCTATGTCAATAATCTCTGATAATTGTGTAGTCTAAATCATCGGCGGTCGTGCTTAAGTACAGGCCTTGTACTTAAGGGGCTCTCTCACAATTGATTTCGGAACCAAAGATATTCCTTCTTTTTAGATTTAGAGCATTATCTGCTTTTCTTTTGTGCCCAATTTTGGATTGTTGGTCAGCATATTAAGTATGGGGTATAGTGACTTTATCACATGACATTATGAGTTTTATAGGCCACACTATTTTTTTCTCTAAAATGTTGCGACTTATGGAACATTAAGCCAATATAATCCTCAGAAAGCCATATATCTATGTAGCCTACATATGGGTCACATAGCGAAAGCAAGAATAAAACGAACAGACCTTTATTTTTTGTAACTGCCACTGAACTGATGAGTTCTTTTAGGTTGTAGCCTATACAACGCCGAAACTCAGGTTATCATTAACATGAACTTGTTATTTCACACAACTTTGCAATAAATTCTTTAATGTTTGAGATAATGCTTTTTTACATCCTTTAAAGACTTAAGATATTGTATCGTATAAAAAAGTGGTCGGAATGCGTAACCAATCCCCATAGACATGCCCACCTTCAGAACTGAGTCTGATCTCGCTTTTTTCGGCATCTTTTGAAAACCACATAATCCGCCAGAATCAGAAAGTTTAATAGTCAGAAAAAACGTTCCAAGAATGTCTGCTTTTGACCACTTTTCTCTGCACCACGAATTAGTTTTTTCCTTTTCGAAATAGTTTTAGCTTCTCTTTTCCAATTTATCTCCCTCCATTTCTGATATTCAGGAAGTTTATGTATTTTCATAACATAATGACCTGCATCGTGATCAGTACATAAGAACACCGTATAAACAATAGCTCCATCATTGGCGGGGACTTCTAAAATTATTGGTGGTTTCTCATAGTATTGGGAGATTTTTTCAGCATACATGAAAATCAGTGCTTCTCTGACGTTATAGCCATTTCCAAGGTATCTATCCAATTTTGAGTTCCACTCATCCGTGTCCATACCTAAAGCACTTCCAACTATGTCCTCCTTCGATTCCCTACCAAATCTCTGTAGACGACCGGTCATTAAACAGATAAATAATTCAGGTCTTCTAGTTACTTGCATTCCCCTCACGTTATAAGATCCTTCGAGTTTGCAAATTCTTTCAACAATTTTCCAGGGCAAATGTTCAGGTTGGTAAGGGTCAAGTATCCAAAGGTTAGGAAACTTCGGATCTACATATGGGATTGCGGACTCAACCGCTTTTTCTATTGGAAGGGTCTCAATTTCCGTTTCAATTCTTTCAGGCAAGTCCAAATCAGAGATATTTTTTTCAAGAGAATTCTTCTGCAGGACTGTATTTTCTTCTAATAGGCTAAATGTGTTCAAAAATAACAATCTTCCATTCTGATATTTCTTAAGGCATTCCGCCGCCAATAGTGCTGAACCTTTCCAGGTCTCATTTTTATCAGAACAATGACATAATCCAAAAGAAGCATATAAATCAAAAATATCCAAAGTTGGCATTGTTTTTCCAGTTTTACCTACTTTTTCTGACCAGATGCTCAAATATGCTTCTAAAAAAGCATGTTTCTGTCTTGAATGCCACTTAATTCCTTCACAGGCACGACCATCTGAATTAGTGACAAAATCCATTATTAAACTCCGCTCATTGTTTTATTTTTTTGAAATGATCTAGGAAATTCTTCTCGAATTAACCATTCAGGATCTGAAGTTTTTTTGATTTGCCAACGTATATTTGGCTTAACAAATAAAGGTATATTACAAGAGCTTATTAAGTCAACAACTTTATCTACTATTCTTGGATTTACATTCTTGGCCCCAATCCCGGTTTGTGCACCAATAATAGCCCAATCGATTTTTGATAAATCCTCTGGTATATCCTCCCCTAAAATAGGTTCAAAAGAAACAAATTTTATTGTTGCAGAAGAATTTTTAAGAGTCTCAAGTGGTTCTTTCCAATATTCTGAGGTTCCATCAATCGAAATGCCAAGCCATAAATTCTTTGGAAAAACAGCTCTAAATTTGGGTTCGATTATTGGCCTCTTAGTTAATATTTGATAAGCATGCCATTTTGATTTATCCATAACGCTATATACATCTTCTCGCCATGCGCTTTTCACTTCAAAATCAAAAAAATCACCCATGGAACAAGTAAATATCATGGATGGTTTTGTCCTTTGTAGAGGCTGATTCAGTCTTTCTGAATGAAAAGTGGGTTTAAATGGATTTTCTTTATCATATCCCGAACGGCCTTTAAGGCGCAAAGCCATCTTTTTGGCATAACAATATGGACATCCATTATTGCAGCCTGTTATGGGATTCCAACTATAATCGGTCCATTCTATTTTTGTAATATTCATTTTCTTTATGATTTAATATGTTTTTTTTATATGTTTTTTAATCGTTATGTTTATATTCTGATAGACTTTTTGTGATATAATAATGCACTCTTCTACGACATCTATTCCTCCTTTCATATCCTCCTTTTGTTAATCTTCGTTCTTAGTGCTTTGCCAAATAATTTCGCGACAAGTCTAATAAGTTACTTATGAAGTTTATACTAAAAACATTTGGTAAGTAGTGTGAAAGTATTAAAGATCTTTTACGAATTTCTTCTTATTCCTGCGCCTGAATTAATAAAGATTTACATTAATAGCAATTAAAAAATGTGACTTACGAACATCAACCCTGATGCCTCGCCGTTCAATGAGTGGTCAGTAACTTCGAGAGAATACCACGATGAAAACAGTGGTCGGGACAGGTCTCGCCTGTGGTGTTTTTGCGACCTAGGTCAAGAGACGCGATGTAGATGGAGAGTGGAGTGGGATGTGCGATGATTGAAGTTCGTCCGCTAGCAGAGCCGGTTAGCACAGGATGTAGCAACAAAACTTACAGTTTTATATCGAACATAGCTTCACCTTTTGAGATTGAATCCGCATTACATCACGGATAATCATAAAACCCTTTACCTACTTTTCTGCCCGTCCATCCAGCTTCTACCATCTGCGTCATACGAACAGCGGGTTTGAACCTCTCCCACCCAGTCTCATTGTAGATCGTATTGAGCACAGCCACCACAATGTCTATCCCAATCAAGTCTAAAAGCTGGAACGGCCCCTGAGGCCAGTTAAAAGATAGTTTCAATATTTTATCTATGTCCTCTACAGTCGCAAGCCCTCGTTCAAGCATCTTCACCGCCTCATTCAATATGAGGCACATCATCCTGCTCGTGACAAATCCGGGATAATCATTAACGACTACTGTCTCCTTACCCAACGACTTCAAGAATTCCTGCGCTGCCTTTACCGTCTCTTCGGACGTTAATAACGACTTTATCACCTCTACACCCGGCATTAGCGGCACGGGATTCATAAAGTGCATCCCAATAACCTTATCGGGCCGCTTTGTCACAGCACCTAACGTAGTAATAGGGAATGTAGAAGTGTTGCTCCCAAAGATAGTATGCTCGGGACATATCCTATCCAGTTCTTTGAATACCTCTCGCTTCACGTCCATGTCCTCGTACACCGCTTCTATAACAATATCAGCATCCTTAGCTCCCTCTTTTAGGTTTGAGGTCCCATTTCCACTTACCGCATCCAGAATCTTATCCGCATCCTCTTGCGTTATTCGACCTTTCTTTGCAAGTCTCGAAATGTCCTTTCTTATTATTCCCAGTCCTCGTTCTAAAGATCCATCGTCCTTTGTCACAACCGAGGTATCATAGCCCGCCTGGACGCAGACCTGCACTATTCCTGTACCCATCACACCCATTCCGACAACACAAACTTTCTTTTTGTTCATGGCTTCTCCACCGCTTTTATCCCACAATCTTAAAAACCGGGCACACGTGCTCACCACTGAAGAACTTATCACCGTTATAAGTGGATATACCGTCCAGTTTCACCTGCGTACCTATTACTTCCTGCGTGGCACTTTCAACCTCCATATCCAGTCTTCCGATAACGCAGGGGCCTTCTTTTGTCTTCACCAAACATGGTATATACGGGACGTCATCCTCAAAACCCTCGGATGCCACGCGAATAACAGTAAACGTTGTCACTTCGCCATCGCCACTAAGCTCCACCTTTTCCAGGTGTCTGTCACAGCACCACTGGCAAACGGGCATTGGATGGCAGGTTATACCACCGCAAGCAGCACATTTCAGTCCCAATAATTTACCGCCCTTCAAGCCGTCCTCATAATCGGCATAGGTCAAAGCTACATACTCTTTTGATAACTCTTTCTCTATCTCTTCCTGCTCTTTTCCTACCATTTTTTTTCGTTACCTCATTTATTAGCCAATAGCGAAGAGCCATTAGGCAATAGGCAATAGGGATTATATATGTTTCAAGCTCTTTATTAAAGTTCTTCTTTAGCGAAAGTTCGTGTGACTTCGTAAATATCTGTTACCAACTCCATTGCCTTCTTCCACACCTCCAGATCATGATACGACTTTATCACTTTCCCCACTTATATCCCTATTCCCTCTCGGCTATTCCCTATTCCCTCTTGGCTATTCCCTATTCCCTATTCCCTCTTGCCTATTCCCTATCTCTTCGTCCTTCCAAGTATAATGTGGCACAGCGTCCCGAAATCGCCGCCAAGCGTATCGGTCATCCCATACTCCGGAACCGGATCAATTTGATTACCTTTTGCCGCTTCGCCACGCATCTGTTTAACCATCCAGTACACTTGAGATGCACCGGTTGCACCTATCGGATGTCCCTTACCAATCAGCCCGCCGGACATATTCGTGGGTATTTTACCGCCTAAGTCCGTCTCGCCCTGAGCCGTTGCTTCCGCAGCTTTGCCCCACTCAAAGAAACCCAGGCACTCAAGTGCGATCAATTCGGCAATTGTGAAGCAATCATGCAGTTCTAACATGTCTATATCCTTGGGTTCAAGCCGGGCACGTTTAAAAGCTACTTTTGCAGACTGTATCCTTGAAACTGGCTTTGTTAAGTCCTCCATCTTTGATAACGCACTACCTGAACCCTGCCCGGTACCCAATACATAAACCGGGTCATCCGTGTATTTCTTTGCATCCTCCACTGGGCACAGCACAAGCGCAGCGGCACCATCCGAAAACGGACAGCAATCCATAAGCGTCAGCGGGTCGGCAACCATCATCGAGTTTACTACATCCTCCACCTTCAAGTTGCCCATCTTCTTATAGAACTGAGCCAGAGGGTTCAAAGCACCGTGCCTATGATTCTTTATTGACACATGCGCCATCTTTTCCCGTAGGCTATCCAATGGCATGTCATATCCTTTGGCATATTGCCTCGCAGCCATTGCGAATACACCCGGGAATGTGAGCCCAACCGCGCCTTCAGTCGGTGTATGACAGCTCATTGCGAATGTCCTTGTTGCAAACGCCGTGCCCATAGTCAACGCTTTTTCCACTCCGCCTGCTAACACCATATCGCATTCTCCTGAACTTACCCACATTGCAGCGTCTCGTATCGCAACAGAAGCGGATGCACATGCGCCTTCGTACCGTGTTGCTGGTATTGGTCCCAGGTTGAGCTCAGCCGCCGAGAATGCTGCCGGCATTACTTGCCCTTCCTCAAAACCCGGTAGCGCGGCACCCTGAAATAGCGCTTCTATATCCGCCCCAACTACTCCCGCATCATCCATCGCTTGCAGTGACGCTTCTGAGAACAATTCAAGTGACGTCTTTGAAGCTCGCCCAAATTTTGTATGTCCCACACCTATTATCGCTACATCCCTCATATTTATCTTATGCCCCCATTCCTCTTTTTATTCAATAACCCGCTAAATAATAAAACCAAAAGGCTATCACACAATATCTCGTAGTTTTATAAAAAGCACAATATTTTCTTACCAAATTAGTGGAAGAAAAGGTTATTTTCCTCGTTACCAATTTTATTATTGTATTGTATAGCAGCGGGGTAAGAAACCACGAGTGCAGGAACTTGAATTGAACAGCGAAGTAAATAAATAATCGCTAACGCTTACTAAAATTATATACACAGTTTTTGGAGTAGAAAAAATGGTAGAACAGATTTTAAGACGGAAACGCGAAATTATCGAGCGGTTGCAGTCGCGAAGGAGCATGAAACAGGCGATTTCTGAAGCCCTGACGGCAGGGAATAATCCGGTAATCACAGAAGTAAAACAAAAAGGCTTAAAAGAAGGTGACCAAGCGCTGAATATAGTATCCGTAGTAGCCGCGAAACAAATGGAAGCCGGTGGTGCATGTGCCATATCCGTCCTCACGGAAGAAGCGTTTGCAGGTAGTTTATCTGATTTAAGCGATGTTAAACTTTCAGTTACGCTGCCTGTATTGCGAAAGGACTTCATATTCGATGAGTTCCAGGTACTGGAGTCGTATGTGCACGGTGCGGATGCTATACTACTGATAGCACGATTTCTGAGCGCGAGTGAGCTGAACGGGCTGACACAGAAAGCTGCCGCGGTTGGTCTGGAAGCGCTCATAGAGCTAGATCGGGTATCAAAAGACATGATTTACGGTATGGACCTGACATCTGCATCTACGCTAATAGGCATAAACAATCGCGACCTGGATACGCTTGAGGTAGACGTGGCGACTTTTGAGCAGATAGCTCATGAGATCAAGTCTGAGATACCTGCCGATGTGCCGTTAGTAGCAATGAGTGGCATAAATACGAAAGAAGAGGCACGGCGGATGTTCGCTGCTGGTGCAGACGCTTTGCTTGCCGGCACTTCCGTTATGCACGCGGACGACATTGAGCAAAAAGTGCGCAATTTCGTGCGTTTTTAGTATACTCCTGAGCCTAACAAAACCGGTGACTGAAGGAAAGATCGGTGGATCGCTTACGACTAGAACGTAGATAATAGTGGCAGAATATGCTCATAGGCACCTCTAAGGTACTTAGCTTTTTTAAAAGTACGTTTCGTTTGTGGCGGGGTTACCCCTGCTTTTTCTCTATCTTTGCGTTTGCACTAACTTTTACCCTTACCTTTTTCTTAACTACCGGCACCAACCGCTTTATTTCTATTTCTTGTACTTTATCTAGTTTATATTCATTGATAGGCGTATCTGGCAGCTTTCCATTCACTTCATACACATAAAAACCCTCTTCATTATCTATCGAAACAATGTACTCGCGGTCCGCGACTCGCTTTAGCCCTACACCCGCAACTTCCTTCAATGCGCTCAGCAAGCTCGCGCCTTGCTCTACTTCTATGTCATATTCATCGCTAAACGTATCCATCGCTTCATACAGCCTAGTTTTATTTACCCTCAAAACATGGGTCTTACCAAATACTTCGCTCTCCAGAACACCTACATTCTCTAAGATTTTTACGTGTTTAGCCGCGACAGGAACTGAAATGCCTAACGCTCTTGCTAAGCCAGATACATGATACTCCCGGTGCAACAAACACTTTATCATCGCCACCCGCGTTTTACTACCCAATGCCTTGAATATCTCACCTTGCATTTCTGTTACCTCCTTACCATTCGGTCTTTGTTACCTATTTAGGTTGCAGCTATTAGTAACTAATATACACGTGTGCGGTAAAAAAAGGAAGATACCAAAACTCAAGGGTGCATCTTGATACGGTACAACTCATTGCCCAACTTCTTTATATAACTTCTGCCTTTTTCTCCTTCTTCCAACTTCGCGACCCACCTGCCCGGAATTTCTGCTTCACCATAAAAAGCGCCACATATCGCTCCGGTCATTGCCCCTATTGTATCGGTATCGCCACCCAAACTTATCGCATATACAACCGCATCTTCAAACGTGTCAAATCGGCAAAAAGCGTAAATCGCGGTAGGCACAGAATCAAAAGCCGCTACACCGGTACCTAACCCTGTGATTATCGCCTTCTCGTCCATATCATCACCCAAAAGCCGCTCTACCGTATTTAGCTTAGCGTTATATATCTCTTTAGTGAACGCTTTTAGACGGGGCAGCATATCCACTTTATGGCCCTGCACCGCAAGAGCGATGGAATATGCTTGCAACGCCGCTCCTTCTTTACCGAGCACATGAGCATGTGTGATGTGGCTTGATTTATAGGCTACTTCCCGTAGCACCTCGGCGTTATCAAAATACAAAGTACCCACAGGGGCAATTCGCATCGCAGCACCGTTACCATACGAACCTGCACCAAAAAATAACTGTTCCGAGGCCGCTTCCCAACTCTCACCAGCGCGTATCCTTCGTAACACTTCCTTAGATCCAGGGCCATATCCCCTGCGCACATCATAATTCATGATAAACTTATGTGCCATATCAGCGCCATTGAAGCCCCGGTTCTCGATTAAAGATTCGGCAACGCCTATCATCATCTCCGTATCGTCCGTGTAGCGACCCGATTTCATCTCCCAGTCCCCCTTCGCGCCGTAAACCGAGTTTACCTTCTCCCTGCTATATCCCTCCACGGGGGCGCCTAAAGCATCACCAACCGCGCTACCTATTAATGCACCTGTAAATTTGGATTCCATATCTATGCCCATTACATATCTATTTAGTAGAGGTAATGAAAAACCCTCTTCTTCCTTTTGTATAGCGTTAAAAGTATTTTAGATAGCGTTGAAGACATCTTGCACTTAGATGACTACTACCGATAGTTATATATACTAAATAAGATATATTCAGTTTCAGGTGATCATGATGAAGGGCATCCTTACGAAATCGCTGAAAGGAGGGAAAGCAAAGAGCGGGCTACGTTAGTTGGTAGATAAGCGTTTACGCGCATAAATGCCGCTCAGATTGCTCTTTCCCCTTAACTTTGCGGATCGGGGATGAGTACTTTGTTGAGGAGACAATAAAAATGACAACAGGAATGAAGAATTGCCCCGAATGTGGGTCAAAAAAGGTAGTATCAGATTCCAAGCATGCGGAACTTTACTGTGCCGATTGTGGAATTGTAATAGCTGAGAATATTGTAGATGTGGGGCCAGAATGGCGTGCTTTTGATGCAGAACAAGCTTCTAAGAGGATAAGAACAGGACCCGGTATGAGCTATCGGATACATGACAAGGGCTTGAGCACGCCCACACCGTCCTTGCCACCGGGGATAAAGCGAGTGCGGTGGGTGAATATGGATAGTAATGAAAAGACCCTTGCATTCGCACTCGTTGAGATAGATCGAATGGCTTGTGCACTAAAACTGCCAGGTAATATCAGAGAGGCAACTTCTGTGTTATACCGTAGGGCTGCAAAGGAGAAACTGATAAAAGGGCGGAGTATAGAGGAATTAGTTTC
>JAPVWK010000046.1 GCA_028572065.1 Candidatus Methanophagales archaeon | reverse complement strand
CTTTAACGTAAACCGCACCAGAAAGCATGCTTATCCCGAGATGAGAACCCGCATTTCCTTCTACTACTATCGCACCCACGTCAGGCAGTTCCTTACCGTTTCCACCGAAATACACGAGGTCCACGCCTAAACTCGAAGCAAACCTCGTACCCACATCCCCGTTAATATGCACGTCTTCGCCCTTTTTCAATGCTTCTACCACATCTTCATACGAGTAATTCGTGCCGGATTGCGATGGGATTACACCCGTAGGGTCGAGCTTTTCACCCTTGTGCTGCCATAAGAAGTTGTACGTGAAGTCGCCGATACAGTCCTGCGGTGCTGTCAGTTTTAGTTCCATATCTAATAAACTATGGGACAGATAATTATTAGTTTTAATGAATTACCCTCGCACCCACACCGGTTAATCTACTCTCTTTCACTTCTCCGAACTCTTTCAGTGCTTCGCTATCACCAACGACAAAAACCGTATCGCCTAACATCGCTACACTGGCGACTTTACCCTCGGCATCCACCGCCTCTATAGCATCCCGACATTTATCACTTATTACTCCGCTTCGTAACGAAAATCTTCTCGATACAAGCATGAAATTATCAAAATCCGGCTTCTGCATCAGCTCTTTCAATGCGGCCTTACCTGCTTCATTTATACTGCGTTTCATTGTTTCATCACTCAAAACGGTTTTTGTTGCTTTCTTTCCGAATATGACATAGCTTATTTTCGTGCCGGCATGAGGTACCGTATCAATCAAGCCAATTCCCGGTGGACCCGGCTTTTTCCTTATCACCACACCACCGTTTAACTCTGCAATTACATCGCCTAAGCCGGTACTGTTCTCCACTTCTGCAAGATGCGCGATTTGTGCTACTTCGTTTAGCGTCATGTTAAGCGACAAGAGCTCGTTTAGTGCAACGGCTGTGCTAAGTGCACCAGCACCACTTGCCCCGAAACCACAGCCTACCGGGACTTCAAAATTCGTTGTCACCGTGACACTAACCGCCTGTTTACTCCGCCCGATCATACGATCAACAACGTATTTCGTGGTATCCGCCACCGCATCTACACCGTTTATTTTTAGCTCTGTTCTTGTCTGTAAAGAGTTATTAAGGGAAACTTCAGAGACGCAACCAGCTTCTAATACGATGCCACCGCCCACCGATCCTTTATACAAAGGATTAAAGTTATCACAGATCATAAAGAAGCCAGTTATGTGCGAGGGCGAATATGCACTCACAAACATTTTCTTGAACCGAGGCGCAGTGCCAAAAGACTCGGGCATTATCATTTCCTTACCATCCTATACGAATTTATAAACAGATGTGAGATTATAGTTTTAATATATTGAAAAATGGCGGGTATATTCTGTAGAGGGGGAAGGAAATGCGATCCCGATGTCCTGGAGACGGTAGTGGAAATAGCAGTGAGTATAGCGCGACATAGTGCAGAACGCGGTGGAGTAGGCACACTATTTGTGGTCGGTGACGAGGAGAAGGTATTGAAGAAATCAAAGCCCTTAATCCTGGACCCACTTGCGTACCATCCAAAGGAGAAGAAAGACCTGAAGGATGCAAATGTTCAGGGCACTATAAACGAACTGTCGAAACTGGACGGTGCATTTGTTATCAGTGCTGACGGATACGTACTTTCGGCAGCGCGGTACATTGAAGCAAGTTCCCAGAATATAGACATTCCATTGGGTTTTGGCACTAGACACATGGCTGCCGCTTCTATATCCAAAGAAACAGACGCTGTGGCTGTAGTAGTATCAAAGAATGACGGTGTGGTACGGATATTTAAAGACGGTGAATTAGTTGGCGAAATAATATCGGGACCATGGGATCTGGAGAAGATAAAGCCGCATATAAAAGGTAATTACGAGAAAATAGTGGAAAAAGACCTGAATTTAACGCTGATTGTGAAGAAGGTTTAAAGCGTCCCAAAAAATAAGGACATATTCTAAACAACGGATTGTTCGTAGCCAAAAGCCGCTCTCAATACCTTATCTTCGTCAAAAAACTTACCCACGAGCTGCAAGCCTATGGGTAGCCCATTGGAGAACCCGCACGGGACTGATATGGAAGGAACACCCGCCAAATTAATAGGTACTGTGTTAACATCCGCAAGATAAAGCGAAAGCGGGTCTTTTATTCGTTCTCCAAGTTTAAAAGCGGTAAACGGCATTGTCGGCATCGCCAACAGGTCATACGTCTTAAAAGCGGTATCAAATTCGGCCTTTATCAAAGTACGCAGCTTTAACGCCTTTAAATAGTATTTCCCGTAGTAACCTGCTGAGAGTGCATAAGTGCCAAGAATAATTCGTCTCTTTACTTCTTCGCCAAATCCTTCGCCCCGTATCCGCGAAAAAGTAGTGTGCCAGTCTTCGTCCTTTTCCAACCGTAGCCCGTAACGCAGCCCGTCAAACCGTGCAAGGTTCGATGACGCTTCGGACATCGCAATGATGTAATACGAAGCAAGCGCATATTTCATGTTTTGCATGCTTAACTCCTCGTATGTAGCCCCGAGCTCCTCGAATTTGTGTATGGCGCCCCAAACGGCCTTTTCTACTTCGGGAGACACACCCTCGATGAACTCCTTCGGGATTCCTATTTTCATACCTTTAAAATCACCGTTTCCATCGCGGTCGTGTAACCACGAGCAGCAGTAATTCGTAGATGCGTTATTATTTAGCTTTACCTGCGTGCTGTCTCGTTCGTCCTTTACCGCTAAAACTTCTAAGAGCAGTGCTGTATCGGTTACATTCGATGCCATTGGCCCTATTTGTTCCAGAGAGTTAGCATACGCAATAAGCCCGTGTCGCGAAACGAGCCCATAAGTGGATTTCAAACCCACGATGCCACAGAACGAAGCGGGACAACGGATTGAGCCACCGGTGTCAGAACCGAGCGCGAGAACTGCCTCATCTGCCGATATTGCTGCGGCACTACCACCCGAAGAGCCTCCAGGCACACGATTGAGGTCATACGGGTTTTTCGTGGCACCGTAATAACTCGTTTCTGTTGAAGTGCCCATACTAAACTCGTCCATGTTCGTTTTTCCTATTAATATCGCGCCCTCACGCTTCAGTGCCGCTATTACAGTAGCATCGTAGGGTGGGACATAACCCGTAAGAATGTTCGATGCACACGTGGTTTGAATGCCCTTCGTGGTGATGCTATCCTTGATGGCTATGGGCACGCCAAGCAGTTTCTTTTGGCTGTGATCTTCTTCTGCTCTTCGCTTATCCACTTCTATCGCTTGCGCAATAGCGTCATCCTTATTTAACGTGATAAAACAATTTAGTTGGCTTTGCTCTATTCGATCATAGATTTTGGATAATAACTCCTCACAAGATAGATCGCCGTTTTTTATCCCTTCTACGGTCCCTATTGCAGTTTGCATATTTGCCATTGTTTGTGCTCCTTTATAGTTATAACTCTCCTTCACTTAAACAATAACAAGGTATGCAATCACAATAAATTCTGATTCGTTGAAGCTGATCTGCAATATATGAAAGAAGCAGTTGAAGGTGCATTCCGCTTAATTATAGTTTTTGTGTTCAAGTGGAACAAACGTTGACCCATAAAATTGCACAAATACTGTTAATAGCTGAATGAACTGATTTCTTGTTTGAAAATGCACTTTCCCGTTTCTCATGTCTTATCATCTACTCTCTCCGGCCCCTTACAATTCCCCTCTCGCAGGGATAACACAAAGTTCATCGCAAATCAATTTTATGAAAATCACCTTGCATATGCTTTAACGCGAATGTACTACTTTACCTAAGTTTATATATATCAATGCAACCCTCTTTTAATAGTAACTGTTGAGGATATGTACAAGGATATAGATAAACAAATGAACGAGATGAAGAAGAAAACAAAATCACTGTGCCCACAATGTTTAAAGGTGATAGACGCAGAAATATATGAATCCGATGGTAAGATACTGATAAAGAAGAAGTGTGAAGAGCATGGCGAATTCGAGGACACGTACTGGTCTGATGCCGAGCTGTATCACAAATTCGCAAACTGGCAATACGAAGGCCATGCCGGAATTACGCTAACAAAGACAGAAAAGGGCTGCCCATTCGATTGCGGGCTGTGTCCAGAGCATAAGAGTTCGACAATGCTCGCGATTATAGACCTAACGAACAGATGCAACCAGCACTGCCCCACCTGTTTTGCAAATGCCGCGGTTGCGGGTTATCTCTACGAGCCGACTATGGAACAGTTGGAAGAGATGATGAAACTACTCAGGAGTGAGGTGCCACCCTGTCCCGCAGTGCAGTTTGCGGGCGGAGAACCAACGGTACGC
This sequence comes from Candidatus Methanophagales archaeon, assembly GCA_028572065.1. Classification (GTDB taxonomy): domain Archaea; phylum Halobacteriota; class Syntropharchaeia; order Alkanophagales; family Methanospirareceae; genus QENJ01. The sequence continues at coordinate 11,225 of JAPVWK010000046.1, read as the reverse complement.
GAGAACTTTGTAGATATAGTAAAAATGGCACGTAAAATCGGCTTTTCTCATGTTCAAGTTGCTACAAACGGGATCGCACTGGCGAAGAGCGAGCAGTTCTGCCGTGATTTAGTAGAAGCCGGCTTGCATACCGTGTATTTGCAATTCGACGGTATGACAGACGAGCCATACAAGGTTTTGAGAGGCATACCGGCGTTAAACACGAAATTAAAGGCGATTGAGAACTGCCGGCGCGGTGGATTACGCAGTGTGGTGCTTGTACCCACGCTAATGAAAGGCGTGAATGACCATCAAATAGGCGACATCGCAAGGTTCGTGGCAAAGAACCTGGATGTTGTAAGGGGCATGAATGCACAACCTGTATCGTTTGAAGGGCGAGTGGACGAATCAGAACGCAAGGAAAGACGGTTCACGATTCCGGATTTCATAAAGTGCCTGGAGGAGCAGACGGACGGACAAATACCACGCGAAAGTTTCTATCCCGTGCCCTTTGTCGTGCCATTCTCGTATTTCGTGGAGGCTTGGAAAGGAATACCTCAGTTAGAGTTCACGGTACATCCTCACTGTGGTGCGGGAACGTATGTCTTTGCTGATGGCGGGAAGTTCACACCAATAACAGAGTTTGTGGATGTTGAAGGGCTGATGGAGTTCCTGCTGGAAGGTGCAGAGGAGATAAAGAAATCGAGGATTGGCAAACTGAAGACCGCGGCAAAGCTGTTGACTTCAGGCGGGAAGTTCATAGACCACGCGAAAGCTCCCCCGGAATTCGCAAAAAACATCCGTGTATTAACCGGTATATTAGAGAAGGGTAGTCGTGACGCACTTGCCGAGTTCCATCGTAAAACGCTTTATGTCGGTGTAATGCACTTCCAGGATGCTTTTAATTTCGATTTGGAACGTGTCAAGAGATGCGGCATCCACTATGCCACTCCGGATGGGCGTATAATTCCATTCTGTTCGTACAATGCCATACACCGCTCTTCAGTGGAGAAAGCTTTTTCTGTGCCGTTGCGTAAACAAAACTCGGATGTAACGTATTAGCACCCCTGATTTTATGCGTGGGCATATGCTCCCGGATGACCTGCGAACAGATAGTAAATGTATATATGCGATACTGTTTTTTCAGGTATTATTAGGTGATTGATATGGCAGGTACAATTACAGAAAAGATAATCAAAGAACATATTGTAGAGGATATAGCGGCTAAAATAGCACCGGGGGACGAGGTTGCTTTGAAGATTGACCAGACGCTTACCCAGGATGCAACAGGTACAATGGCATACCTTCAGTTCGAGGCCATAGGCATACCCCGTGTAAGAACAGAGCAGAGCGTTAGTTATGTTGACCACAACACGCTTCAAACAGATTTCAAAAATCCGGATGATCATAGATACCTTCAATCCATAGCCAGGAGATACGGTTTGCAGTTCTCACGGCCGGGTAATGGTATATGCCACCAGCTCCATCTGGAGCGGTTTGCTTGTCCCGGTAAGACCTTGATTGGCTCTGATAGCCACACACCTACTGCAGGCGGTATAGGTTCGTTTGCCATAGGTGCAGGTGGCCTGGATGTAGCAGTTGCCATGGCTGGTATGCCCTACAGAATAAAGTATCCAAAGATAGTGGGTATAAAACTAACAGGAAAACTTCAGGATTGGGTCTCAGCCAAGGATGTCATACTGGAAGTTCTCCGTCGGATAGACGTAAAAGGCGGTGTAGGGACTGTACTGGAGTATTTTGGCCCCGGGGTCAAGACTCTTAGCGTGCCCGAAAGAGCTACAATAACGAATATGGGCACAGAAACAGGAGCCACAACTAGTGTGTTTCCGAGTGACGAGGTAACAAAAGCGTTTATGGTGGCACAGGAACGTGGCAATCAATGGATTCCTCTTGAAGCAGATGCCGATGTAGAATACGATGAACTCATAGAGCTAAACCTAAGCGAAGTAGAGCCTTTAGTAGCTCTTCCACACAGTCCAGGGAAGATAAAGCCTGTGAGTGAGATTGCCGGGCTGGAAGTACAACAAGTAGCGATTGGGTCGTGTACTAACTCTTCACTAAGCGATCTTAAAATAGTTGCTAACATACTGAAGGGACATACAATCGCCGATAACATGCACTTAACTATAAATCCGGGCTCGCGGCAAGTAGTAGAGCACCTTATTGAGAGTGATGAGATGCGTTATCTTGTAGCTGCGGGTGCGCGGATACTTGAGAACTCTTGTGGGCCGTGTATAGGTATGGGTGGTGCACCGTCGTCTCATGCTGTATCTGTACGAACGTTTAACAGGAATTTCGAGGGGCGAAGTGGCACAAAGGATGCGCAGATGTATCTCGTGAGTCCCGAAGTAGCCGCAGCCACGGCAATCAAGGGCGTTCTCACAGACCCACGTGATTTAGGTGAATGTCCGAAGATAGAGATGCCACAGCGATTTATAATCAATGATAATATGTTCATACGGCCACTGCCAGCCGGTGAATCAGCCAAAGTGGAGATCATCAGGGGACCAAACATCAAGCCACTGCCGGATTTCCAGCCATTGCCGGATACACTAGCGGGAGAAGTGCTCATCAAGGTGGAGGATAATATCACCACAGACCACATCATGCCGGCGGGCGCGAAGATACTGCCGTTGAGGAGCAACATACCCGCGATCTCGGAGTATGTTTTTGAAGCGATAGACCCCGAGTTTCCAAGAAGGGCTTTGGAGAAGGGTGGGGGGTTCATAATAGGTGGTGATAACTACGGGCAGGGCTCGAGCAGAGAGCATGCGGCACTTGCACCCAAGTATCTGGGCGTTAAGGCAGTCATTGTCAAGTCGTTCGCACGCATACATTTAGCAAACTTGATAAACTTCGGGATAGTGCCTCTAACATTTAAGGACCCCGCGGACTACGAGTCCATAGACCTTGCGGATAAGTTAGAGGTAATTATAGGCGAATTACAGGGCGATGTAAAGCTCAGAAATCGGACTAAAAATAATGAGATAGAACTTACACACTCACTTTCACAACTGGATGCCGAGATATTGAAGACCGGAGGTAAACTGCCCTGGGTAAAGGCAAAGGTTGTAAAATAATAGGATAAAATAGGAGGCACAAAGATGGCACAAAGAGGTATAAGAGAATATGATGCCAAGAATATTCTGGCTAAGCATATGAAAAAGTTATCGAAAGGAACGGTTAAGTATCGTGGCAAAGTCGCTCTGGTCACGCCAGATACGAGTATTGCAGCCGTAGCTAAAAAGAAGCATTGGGTGAAGACAAATAAACTGACGGTAAAGCCCGACCAACTATTTGGGAAGAGGGGCAAGCACGGGCTACTATTGGTGAATGTTACCTATGACGAGGCAAAGGACTGGTTAGACGAGAAGATGAACAGCATAGTGGAAGTGGGCAAAGTCAAGGGGAAACTAACACATTTCCTCGTTCAGCCATACGTAGAGCTAGATAAAGAGTATTACCTGGCATTTACAGGTTATCAAGATGGTGATTATATCCATTTCTCGTCAGAGGGCGGCGTGGACATAGAGACAAACTGGGACAAGGTCACAACCATCAATGTACCCATAGAGGCAAAGATAGAGGATATTGACCTTACGCCCATTCTGGATAGTGTGAGCATCGAGGATAAGAAAGGCCTTAAAGACCTTGTAACCGCTTTATACCTGTTTTATCGCAGGCAGCAATTCGGGTTTTTGGAGTTCAATCCATTCACCTATAGGGATGGCGAGTTCTTCCCGATAGATACCGTGGCACGACTGGATGATACAGCACAGTACCTATGTCACGAGAAGTGGGGCGACATTGAGTTCCCAGCACCTTTTGGTCGTGAATTAAGGCCGGAGGAACAGTACATAGATGATTTGGACGAGAAGAGCGGATCATCACTGAAACTCACAGTACTGAATCCACATGGTAGAGTTTGGACCATGGTAGCGGGTGGTGGAGCAAGCGTGATATACGCAGACACCGTGGTGGACCTTGGGTTCGGAGATGAGCTGGCAACCTACGGCGAGTATAGTGGTAATCCGACCACAGAGGAGACCTATGACTATGCAAAGACTCTGCTAGATTTGATGACCCGGGAAAAAGTAGAGGGCGGCAAAGTACTCCTAATAGGTGGTGGAATAGCGAACTTCACGGATGTGGCACTGACTTTTGACGGTATAATAATGGCACTTGAGAATTATGCAGACAAGATAAAAGAGCATGATATAAAGATATATATACGCCGCGGAGGGCCAAACTACGAGGCCGGCCTGGCAAAGATTCACGAGGCGGGGCAAAGATTGGGGCTGGATATGGAAGTTCATGGACCTGACATGCACATGACGAAGGTGGTTAGTATTGCACTGAAAAATCTAGATGGAGGTAATTGAAATGGCAAAACCAGATTATGTCTTGTTTGATAGGGACACGACATCCATTATATTCGGTAACCAGCAAGCGGCGGTTCAGCGGATGCTGCACTTTGGCTATTTAGCGGGAAGAGATAAGCCATCAGTGGCTGCAGTTGTGAACCCCAGTGGTGGGCGTAAAGGGCTTATGAAAGTGTTCTATGGCAGGGATGAGATATTGCTGCCCATGTACAATAAGCTCAGTACCGCAGTGAAAAACCACCCGGATGCCGATGTAGTAATTAACTTCGCATCCTTCCGGTCTGCGTACAAAGTTTCTGTTGAGGCTTTAAACTACCCTACGATTAAGACTGTGGTAATAATTGCAGAGGGTATACCAGAACGGCAGACACGGGAACTCATCGCTTTAAGGAAGAAACTGGGTAAGTGGATTATTGGTCCGGCCACGGTAGGAGGCTTTGTTGCGGGCGGCTTCAAAGTAGGCAATGCGGGCGGTGCTTTGTCCAACCTCTTGATGTCAAAACTGTACAGGAGAGGAAGCGTGGGGTTCGTGTCGAAGTCCGGAGGTATGCTGAATGAGATGGCGAATATGATTTCACTGAATTCGGACGGTGTGTATGAGGGAATAGCCATAGGCGGCGATAAATATCCGGGTTCCACCCTTCTTGAGCACTTGCAGCGATACGAGGCGAATCCAGACATAAAGATGATGGTAGTACTTGGTGAGGTTGGCGGTGACGATGAGTATGAGATAGTAGATGCACTAAAGGACGGCCGGATAAAGAAGCCGGTGATAGCATGGGTTACAGGTACATGTGCAAAGGTGTTTCCCAGCGAGGTGCAGTTCGGACATGCCGGAGCAATGGCACGGGGTGAAACGGAGACCGCGGATGCAAAGAATGCGGCACTCAGAGATGCAGGCGCATACGTTCCGGGCTCATACGATGATCTCGATGAACTTATACGAGAGGTATACGAGGACCTGAAGGCGAATGGGATCATAGCAGAAAAGGAGGAGGAGGCGCCGCGAGAAGTACCTGTGGATTATGACCCGGGGACCATGCGAAAGTCATCCAATATTATTAGCACAATCTCAGACGATAGGGGTGATGAACTTATGTATGCAGGCATACCAATAAGTGACGTTATCCGAGAGGGCTACAGCGTAGGAGATGTTATATCATTGCTGTGGTTTAAGAAACGTTTGCCAAAGTACGTTACAGAGTTCTTAGAACTCGCACTCCGGATAACAGCAGATCACGGTCCCTGTGTAAGTGGTGCACACAATGCTATTGTGACCTCCATGGCGGGCAAGGACTTAACGGCATCAGTAGCAGCGGGTGTATTGACAATAGGACCGAGATTTGGCGGTGCAATAGATGATTCTGCTAAGTACTTCAAGGATGCTCTGGATAGAGGACTCACACCGAGGCAGTTTGTGGACGAGATGAAAGCCAAGAACATAAATATACCGGGAATCGGGCACAGGATAAAGAGCGTGCATAACCCGGATATGCGTGTGAATCTACTAGAAGAATGGGCTTTCGCTAATCTACCAAAGCATAAGCTGCTGGATTTTGCTCTTGAGGTGGAGAGGATAACAACAGCCAAGAAGAACAATCTCATATTTAATGTGGATGGGTGTGTCGGTATCCTGTTCGTGGATATTCTGCACTCTACGGGGATATATACAGAGGACGAGGTAGACGAGATTATAAATATCGGCACTCTCAATGGTATTTTTGTATTAGGCAGGACAATCGGTATGATCGGGCACTACCTGGACCAGAAACGTCTGCATTCGCGATTATACCGGCATCCCTGGGATGATGTCCTATATATGCTGCCCAGCGAGACAGAGGCTTTGGAATATGCAGAAACAAAAAAGAAGAGGTAAACAAAAAGATGACAGATAAAATACAGATGAAGACCCCGTTGGTGGAGATGGACGGAGACGAGATGACAAGGGTAATGTGGGGTATGGTAAAGGAAAAGCTTCTGCTACCTTATATAGACCTGAAAACCGAGTACTACGACCTTGCACTTGAGAAGCGGGACGAGACAGATGACCAGATAACCGTAGATGCGGCTGAGGCGATAACGAAATATAAAGTGGGAGTTAAGTGCGCTACAATAACACCAAACGCGGCACGGGTTGAGGAGTACAACCTGAAACAGCAGTGGAAGAGCCCAAATGGTACAATCCGAGCTTTATTAGATGGTACTATTTTCAGGGCGCCGATAATGGTTACGAACATACAACCAGCGGTAAAGAACTGGCAAAAACCGATAATACTGGGTAGGCACGCCTACGGTGATGTTTACAAGAATGTCGAGTACCGGATTGATAGTACAGGTAAGGCGGAGTTAGTAGTCACGAATGAGAATGGTGAGGACGTCAGGCAGACGATACATGAGTTCAAAGGACCGGGAGTGATACAGGGCATACATAACCTTGACGCTTCAATAAATAGCTTTGCTGACGCTTGTTTCGCTTATGCGCTTGACCAGAAGGTGGATTTGTGGTTCGCTACGAAGGACACTATATCCAAGACGTACGACAATAACTTCAAGGACATATTCGAGAAGGTTTATGAAACGAAGTACAAGGATAAGTTTGAGGCTGCGGGGATTACATATTTCTATACGCTCATAGATGACGCGGTAGCAAGGATAATGCGGGCTGAAGGTGGACTGCTCTGGGCGTTGAAGAACTACGATGGCGATGTGATGTCAGATATGCTTGCGGCTGCATTTGGTAGTTTAGCTATGATGACTTCGGTCCTGGTGTCGCCACACGGTTACTTTGAGTATGAAGCTGCTCATGGTACGGTGCAGAAACACTATTACAAGCATCTCAAGGGTGAGAAGACTTCTACTAATTCGGTCGCGCTCATATTTGCATGGAGTGGTGCGCTCCGGAAGCGTGGCGAGCTTGACAACACGCCGGAGCTTGGTGTGTTTGCGGATAAGTTGGATGCTGCGGCTTTAGAGACGATAGAGGACGGGTTTATGACGGGTGACCTGGCGAAACTGGCGGAGCCGGCTGCACAGAAAATAGTAAATACGGAAGAGTTTTTGGATGAGGTGGCAGGGCGGTTGGAGGAAAAGCGGTAGGAAATCCTCATAAAAAAAAGTTGGCACGGTAAAGAGTTTTACGAACGGTAGATAAAGATTGTTGATGCGCAGGCGGACAGGCTGGTTTATGATTTGTATGAGCTGACGGAGGAGGAGGTGGAGACATGCTAAGCAGTTCCAAATAGCAAAAGTAGGTAAGAATAGTTTCTAGAGGGCAGATAATATGGAAACGAAATGTTTATATATTGTGTAAATATACTCTGGACCCAAACCAAAAATAAGCAATAAAGGTAAAAAATAACACTTACCTATGTATTGAGCTGAGCCTTTCCAACAATCCATAAGACATTTCGTATCCATAAACTTATCCCCCTTTTCACACCACGCGATGAACATTCCAAGCGTGCTCTCACTGCTCATTTTCCTGATAAAAAGCATCATTCGGAGTTTCAAAGTATTCCAGATCAAGTGCCTTATCAAGCATATTACCGGCTCAACGGCCCATTCGATCTTTTTGTCTGTTAGCTTCACCATAAGTTGAGGTGAAGTTTCGTGACGAAATAATTCCGGGACTCTACACAAAGTTACAGTTCAAAATAAACACTTCTTATGAGCAGTTCCACTCGCTTCTACTCGTAATGCGCTACTTAGAATTCTTCGCTTGCCACTTCTTCGCCGGTTGCTTGAAGAAGTAATAAAAAGTTACCAAGCCAATCATGATTGAAGCAACGATTGTATTTGTTAGGAACAGATAATATGCCCACGTTAGTCTTGGTATCACAGGCGTAGGCATAACTGCTGGCGTATGTGTTGTAGTTGTAGCAGATGTCTGAGTAGCCACATGCTCCCCAGGATAGTCATTCGGATCGTTTATGTCGGTCCCTACAACTATTTTCTCTATGTCGCTAAAACTAGCGTCATCGTAGTCATGTGGAGCTCCACCACCTCCACCACCTCTTGCTTTTCTGTCGAGTAGAGCCCATAGCGCACCTTTTTTTTGAGGTAATAGCCCCAAGGTTGCTATGAGCCCCCTCACAGAACCGGACTTGAAGATTTCCCTCATCCGGCTCTTCAGAAGCACATCCTCTACGGCTTCAAGTTGTATAGCGAGTGGTATATCTTCGGCTTCGGGAGTGGATTAAATAGGATGAAACTGAGAAACTGAGCCCAGTTGTAGCTTTTCCTCTGGCTACGCCTGTTTACCCATTTGAAGGCGAGTCTCACGACCTGATGGTAAAAGTTCTTAAGCATTCGGAAGTTACCGCTCATACCGTAGTAGCGGTAATGTCCAAGCAACTTTAGCCCCAGCATCTTCCACCATTTGTCCAGTTTAACCCGATTTCGGATACGTTTCAGCCATATATTCATATCCGTCATCTTCTGCCTGAACTTCTTACGTGACGTCTTCCGCCCAAGCTTGAAGTTGCCCCATCGGGACTTGTCGCAGAAGTGCTTAAACTCGAGAAAAATAAAGGTTTCGCATTTCCTGCCATACCGCTTCGCTCTCGTGCATGCACATCGTCCGAACTCGATGATCTTACTCTTCTCTTCAGAAATCGTAAGTCCGAACTCGCTCATTCGCCTCCTCAGATCATCTCCAAATGCTCTGGCTTCTTTCTCGTTTTCGAAACAGACGACAAAGTCATCCGCATATCGAACAAGCCGAGCGAAACCAGTTAGCTGTGGCAGTACCTCAGTCTCGAACCACTTGTCCAGCGCATAGTGAAGGTATACATTGGCGAGTACGGGGCTCAGCACCCCACCCTGTGGCGTGCCTTGATCCGTCTCAAAGTAAACTCCTTCTTCCATTATGCCAGACTTCAGGAATCGGCCAATCAGTTGCAATAACGTCGGATCCACGATTCTCTGCCTCAGACATTCCATCAATCGCTTGTGATCCACTGTGTCAAAGAACTTCGAGAGGTCCATATCCACCACAAAGTTGACCGGAGCGTTCATGATGATCCTGTCTAATTCCGTTAGAGCATCATGGCAGCTGCGATTCTGTCGAAACCCGTAGGACGTGTCTATAAAGTCCTGTTCAAAGATCGCTTCGAGAATCTTCTTGATTGCCATCTGGACAATTTTGTCCTCGACAGCCGGAATTCCGAGTGGTCTTTTATCGCCGTTTGGCTTGGGGATATAGACGCGCAAGACCGGTTTAGGCTTGTACTGCTTTGCTCTGAGCCTTGCCACCAGATCTGCGATATTCTCATCCAACGCTTTCGCGTATTCTCCTACTGTTACTCCGTCAATACCGGGAGATTTACCTCTCTTTAACTCCCTGAAACACTCTTTTAGGAAATCCTCGTTTAGCAAGTGTGCTAATGACGTAAACTTGCATTTCGGATCTACCTTAGCTTTTAAAGCTATAGTTGATATAGCTTTTAGAGTTTTGGACATCAGTTTTGTTGTCATCTACAGCCCACCTCAGGGTGTGGTAGATGTGTCCCTAATATCCAGCGCACTCCTGTCAGCCCCTTCCCTCCACAGGCATTACCCTGCTTCAACGGTAATATGAGCTGATCCGACTCCCAATATGCCATTTGCGGTATCTTGCCGTTTATAGGCTTGATAGCGCATACTCCTAACTCTGTAAGGAGAGCATACAGGGCCCCCCGAGTTCCCATAGTCCCCGTTTGATACCATGCTACGGTCTTAGACCCCGCTGGACCCACATCACCTTGCCGTGTCCCAGAACTCCCGGCTATATTCCAAGACAGGAGGTTCAGACTAACGGTGGTGTGAATGCTGCCTTCCGTCACACAGACAACGTCGGCTTCCAGAATCATCAGAATTTCGGGGCTCATAACCTTCACCTTTCGATTGTGGCCTGGTATCCCATCCACCCAGCTTCACATCAGCCCGTTACCAGGCCGGGTGTGGGGTTCAGTTCTGAGGTGGTGGCTAGCCTTTCCTCAGGCTGGATTTTCACCAGCTGGCGAGTATGAATTTATCTCGGCACGCCTGGATCATCTGTAAAATCGGTACTCATCGAAGGTCATACGCGCTCCTAGTATCGTGATCTTGTACAAACAAATATGAAAAACGTAGAAATATGAAATACTGATTAGTGCAGCTTACGTTTAAGCGAATAGACCTCGTATAGCTTGCGCCAATTGATTGCACTGAGTTGCGGGACTCCCGCTCTTCGCGACGTATCTTTCCGCACCCTTACTCAAAGCTTCTTCTTCCACCTTCGTCCCATCCGCATTGGTGAAAAGGACGAAAGGGATATTTGCATATTTTTCACTTTTCTTCACGGCGCACAAAAACTCTAGACCATTCATATTAGGCATCTTATAGTCGGAAACGATGACATCGAAATCATAGGTTTCGAGTTTTTCCAGCGCTTTTCTAGCTGAAGGCACACTGACAATCTCAAAGTCGCCTTTCGCTTCTCGCTTTAGATATATCCTTGTTATCTCCAGATGTGCCGGTTCGTCATCCACATGCAAAATAGATATCTGCATGGAACCCCCTGATTTAGACCGTAACCCGATTGTCATTTTTCATATCTCCCCTTTGCGTGGTAATTTCAGATGTGTTATTGAATAGTCATGATCTGCAATCACTTAAAAAGCTTTCCGTTTTTTTTTTTTGCAATTGAATAACCAGATCCGTTACCACCAACGGCAACCAGACCGGCTTTGCACTTAAAGTCACTTCTGCACCTAAAGTCTGAAAGTTGCACCTAAAGTATCTACTTTAGATATATCCAAGAAATAGCATCGGCATAAATTCGGGCGCATACATTGGTTTATGTTATTTTTCTTTATAGCAAAT
>JAPVWK010000045.1 GCA_028572065.1 Candidatus Methanophagales archaeon | reverse complement strand
CAATACTGGATACGAAAACGGATTACTCGAAGCTAAAAAAGCTGGGTAAGGAAGGTGTGAAACTACTCATTTGCGAGAGCGTGCGTGTTCAAGAAGGGGGGAAGTCTGCCTCTGAGTCGGTAGCTCGCGAGCTGCTCAAAGACCTAATGGTACCTGATGAGTCAACGTACTTTCTTGCCTCGTTCTCTTCGCATATCGCGCGGATTCACAGTATCTGCGAATTCGCCAAGAAAATGGAACGAAAACCAGTATTCCTCGGTCGCTCACTCAAGTTTTATGTCTTGACCGCGGCGAAACTCGGGATCATCACGCTTCCGGATACTGTCAGGTTTATTGATCGGTACCCGAAAGTCAGTAAGTTTTTAGCACAGGTGAGTGAGAACGATACCAGCCGGGAATACATTTTCCTGGCCACAGGCAACCAGGGAGAACCAAACGCTGTTCTATCAAGAATAGCGATTGATAGTCCACTGCCGCTTACCAACAACACGAAGGTTGTATTCGCTTCGGAGACAATACCCACACCAATAAATATAGCGCACCGCGAAATACTCGAGCGCAGGTTACGTACGCACGGCGTGCGCATCTATAAGGATGCTCACGTTAGCGGTCACGCTCGGAGAGAGGACCATCGGGACTTAATCAGGATGCTGCAGCCGGAAAACATAATACCCAGTCACGGTGAGATCGAGAAACTCGCAGCGTACGCTGAACTCGCGAGTGAAGAGGGATATGATGTGGGTAAGAACTTACATTTGATGCACAACAGCAAAGTATTGGAAATTTAATCGTGTGTTTTAGGGGTACTCTATCTATAATGGTGGCTATGTGGCGTGGCTCAACAAGAATAAACGAAGTTAACAGTCATTGTATCGAATCATCTCCTTCTTAACCCCTCTTCATCGACAAAGGGCAGGTTCACAGCCTCCTGTATGTTCTACACTGTCGTATAGTTCACTATTACCATTGTTATGGTGTTTTGGGGACGTAGAAATTTGAAAGCGTGCATATATAAGCTTCTTTCAGAGCTGTTTCGGGTTTTTGGAGCCGTTGTTTTTCCGAGCGGGATTAACGAATATAAAATCCAAATGAAGTCTCACATAAATTTTTGAAAAAAAAAGAAATAAAAGAGAAAGCTATAGGAACGCTATAGCTTTGGAAATGTTTATATCAGAAGCGTAATGAACCTTCATTCCACAACTACATCTGCAAATCCAACTCTTCTCGATACTTTAGTTACCCGTATTTTTACACTATCCTCTTTTTTCGTGTTGGGTACAAAAACAACAAACCCCTCAATTCGAGCTATTCCATCGCCTTCTCTACCTACTTCCTCTATCTTTACGTCGTAGGTCTTACCAACATCTATAGGGGAATCAAATCCCCTTCCTTCTCCACTATATTCCATACTTTTTCAAACCTCTTTTTCGTTTTTTAGTTCGTGATACAAAAGGAAAAAATCGCTTTCTTTATGAAAAAAAGTCGCTTATTTCTCGTTACCACTCACTTACTACTATAGCCTTTCCTTATATATAAGTCACCACTCAAAAGCTGAAAACATGCAATCATTTTTACCTGGGTCGGCACTGTCTAAAAACCCAGTGATTTATCACCGCGGAGATCACCGATGGCACAGAGTTTAAGACCGTTTCAATCCAGGCTTGGGCTTTTGGTTTGGCGGCTTTTTCAGGGAAAGACTCAAATTTGCTTATATTCTTTGAGTCTATAGTATAACATGGTGATGCAAAAATGTCCGATGACAACGTGATTTATATCGGAAATAAGCCAGTGATGAGTTATGTCCTGGCAGTAGTGACGCAGTTTAACACTGGCTTGAGTGATGAGGTATTAATCAAAGCAAGAGGCAGAGCGATCTCACGGGCTGTGGATACAGCAGAGGTAGTAAGGAATAAGTTCATGCGGGGATTAGATGTGAAGGACATAAAGATAGGGACAGAGCAGCTAGTAGGGGGAGAGGGAGATAAGATAAACGTCTCTTCGCTGGAAATAACATTGAAAGCAAAAGCGTAAAGTTATTAGAATCTCTATCCAAGGCGATATATGAGAGTATAATCATCCTCTTCTTTTTTCTTTTTTTGGTGTTTTTTCGCCGTTTTCGATTTTTTTCAAAAAGCCCTACGGTCATCATTTTCCCGCGAAATTTACTTGATCACTGTGTCATGCTCGCCGCTCATCATCACCAAGGAGGAGGTGGATACAGGTCTGGACAGGTTTGAGGATGCTTTGAAAAAACTTTCTTTTTAAAAGAAAGCTTTACCATCAAACCTTTAGAAAAGGTTTGATCCAAGGACAGCCTTGTTTTTCTTTTAGCACAGGTCTTCTTTTTGTAAAAAAGAAAAAGTGTAAAGAACGCTTTACCAAAGAAACAATAATTGAAGCGGTTAGACTTTATAGGCAGTTTCCTGAGTTTTTAGAGGTTTACCATGGCGCGAGGAACGCGGCTTCCGCGCTGGATATTCTGAGGAGTAGAATCCTGTTCAGGTTATAGATGTTTTTGTAGATCAGATATCCCCACACTAAGTTTACCAATCATCACGCGATACTATTATAATAACTACGGATGCTCAGTATTCAACACGCTCCTCATGTAATCTGCTTCCGCGGATAGTAGGGTTATTGAGTTACCCCTACAAAATAGCGAAGAGCCCAAATAAATACCAACCTTGTGAGTCTATTCTATTATCAGGCTAGATAGCTTCTTAAAAAAAGAATAAAGAAATGTGTAGATGAGATACTAAAGATCGAAACATTTTTAAGGTGCGAGACAATAATAGACAATTATGGATATGATAATTGAAATAACAAATCAGGATATGGCAACGGCTATCGAGGCACTGAAAAAAGATGAATTTGATTTGATCAATATAATTGGAAACCGTATTGCAACGGATTTAATGATAGGGAATAAGAATGGATTGAGTATTGGGAAGTTTGAAAAAGAAATAAATCCGAGTGATATAAATAGGAAAACCTAAAGTTATAAATAGCCGAACTGGTATCGTGGACGATTTTGGTGAACAAAGAGATATTGATGGAGTTGCAGCCTATAAGGGACATATAGACGAGTTGATAGATGCTATTTCCGATGTAGCAAATATAATTTCCAGAGATAAAGTGGAAAAGGTTACTCATGGTTACGATGCCGACTTTGGGAATATTGTTAGAGTTTGTTTGAGGCAAAATGCGAAGGATGCTTTTGAAAGCTGGCTTAAACTTTTAGATAACATCGGTCCAAAGTATCCTGAAATAACTCTGCGTGTTGATTGGAGAGGAGAAGATAATCTCAGCGATGACGACCTTGTGGATTACATGGTGGAGATAATGCTAAAATCTGGTGTCAGTCCAAAGGTAAGCGAAAAATTCGATTCCGTCAAAGCAGTGAGAGAAGGATGGGAGTGAGCCTATGTATTATGTTGACACAAATGCGGTCCTGGATTATGCTTTTGAAGTTAGGGCAAGACATGAAAGAGCGAAAGAGCTAATAGATGAAACGGAAGAGGTTTGCTACATTTCAAGTTTTGTAGTTTTGGAACTCAGTTGTGTTATATCAAGGGAAATAGAAGATTTTAGCTATCAGTTTGATTTTGAAAGAGCCACCACTCAAGAGATTAAAGTGAAAGTGATCGTGAAATATGCCATTCGTAAACTTGCTCCAATTATATCCCCTGATAATGTTAAGATCAAAAGGCTTGCAGAGTTTAATGTTAAGGTATTTGATAAATATTTCGAGGCTATTAGATTAGCCCCCACGATAATGCTACCGTCAAGAGATACACTACATGTTGCTTATGCAAAAGAGTTGAAAAAAGATGGCAAAATTAAATATATATTGACTTTTGATTCGCATTTTATAAAAAAGAAGGATTTAATCGAGAGCAATACAGGTATTAAAATTATAAATTGACTACAGGAATAACATCCCCTAAAGAGTAGGTTGTTCCACGAACGAGAACTGCAATCTTCGTCCGTTTCATCCATTTTGGAATAGTTCGTAGCCACAATCAATGGCCAAAAATTCGATAGTGCCCCAATTAATAGTTAATAACGCCTTAAACATCAACAATTCCTTCCAGGTCCAAATGTGATTAGTGATGCCTTCAGCCAGGCATGGTTGGTGTTCGTTCTATGTTCTTCTTACCTTTCTTCGTTTTGATCGTCAACGCTGATTTTACCAAGATCATGTTATTATAGCACTGATACACGTCCAGATGGTTGCCCAACATCTCTTTACACTTAGAAAAGCATAAGCTTTTCCTGACCAGCCTCGAAATACCGTGTCTCAGCGTTAGGTTGTACCTCTCTACGTAGATGGTGTCCATGCACCCATCATCTACCTCACCGAAAATGATTGTTCTTGTCTTACCAACTACTCTGCCCCTTTCCCGTTCTTTGACGAGTTGTCCGTAATTGACCGTCTCCACATCGAAGTTCTTGAGGATCGCTTTTGTATACTGATCGTCACCGTCACTGGCAAAAGTAGCATTCTCCTGTTTTGTTGGTTTCTTGCCCCGTTTTCTCACCATTTTCACTAGTTTATCTGCCGTGGCTTGTACTCTTTTACCAGTACTATGCGCTAAACGCAGCTTTGTTTCTACTTCCTTCGCTAGGTATATCCAGCAATCGCTGCTTGCCGTTTTTGTCGCGTCCCTATTTCACTATATTATCCACACCCATTTTGCCGTAAACACTGCAATTTGAGTTATAGTTACGGTTTGAAGTCTTCGATGCACTTGTCGGCGAAGTACGAAGTCGAAAGAATTGGTTACGTTGTCGTCGTGCTTAAAAATATATATAAGAGTTGCCAGAACATTCACCATTTGTTCTTTTTCACCCACCCTATTGGTTTGTATGAGACGCCCCCATCAGCGCGCAAGTGAGTCAGATATTTGGTCACTCATATATCGCACCTATATCGCCGATGCCCCGAATAGCTTCAATTATATTGTTGAAAGTCTCTTCTTCTGATTTTATATATGTACCAGAAAAAGTGCATTTGGCACACAAGAATATTGATCTAATTGTAGTTGTTGGTAATGAAGATTAGATAAGATTTTGCATAAGACATGTGCAAGAAAATACCGAAAAGCTTATATAATGGTTACATATAATGGTTACCATATAGGGTTGTTGATAGTACGGAGGGGTAGAGGGAGAGAAGAGAGATGGAAAGTCGAAGGCAAACACGTGATAAAGGCAAAGAAGTCCATTACATGATGCGACTCCGTGTGCTGTCTGGAATACGGAATATAAAATTAGGAGGTGATACGAAAAATGGTAAATATGTTACTGGTTAGATATGGAAGCGCGATGCCGATACGGATTTTGCATGTGGATGACGAACCGGCACATCTTGAGATAACGAGGATATATCTGAAGAAGGAAGCGAAAGACGATTTTGTGATTGTTAGTGTCCTTTCAGCGAAAAAAGCATTGAAAAAACTCGAATACGATGATTTCGATGTCATCGTTTCCGACTACAAGATGCCTGCGATGAATGGAATAGAATTTCTGGATGCCGTGAAGCGAAATGGTAAAAGTGCAAATATCCCGTTCATCATTTTCACAGGTGTTGGCGGACCAGATGTGGCAGAAAAAGCTTTGAATATGGGTGCTGAGGGCTACGTTACGAAAAGAGGGTGTCCTGCAACTCAGTGCAGCCTCTTGGCACAGGTCATACGAGAACAAACACAAAGAGATGAAAAAGACGGGTTTGAACGTACAGAAGTAGTGAGATATAGTCCCGACACCCCATCTCTCGCGTAGAGAAATAAGGTGGCAAATGTCCGGCATGTGAAATAGCTGGACTTATCTGCCTATTTCTCTGTTCAAATTTACAGTTTTCGTTGTATGAGATGTAATATGCCTTTGGTGAATCTAAAATTATAAAAGAAGCTAAATCAATAGGTACATATATACAATACACCAAAAATGAGAGATTTTAAAGATAAGTTAGCAAGCGAAGGGAAGTTAATAGAGATTGATCGAAGCGTCTCATCGAGATATGAAGCTGTAGCCCTTTGTTTGGAGCATGAACGGAAACCCATCTTTTTCCACGCTGTTGACGGTACGCATAAAGTGATAATGAATGTACTGGGTGGTCGAGAAATACTGGCGGGGTTACTCGGCATCCAGCCTCATAGTATCGCACCTTTTTTGGCGGATATACCAGATAACGGAGCGGGGGGCGAGGTGAAAATAACACAGGATTCCACGACCAAAGAAGTGGTAAAAGCACCGGATTTGTCGAGTTTGCCGATACTAACACATTTCCGGGACGATGGTGGCGCGTACATCACGGCAGGTATAATCGTGGCTGAATTTGACGGTGTTCTGAACGCATCATTTCATCGTATGATGGTACTAGATGAGAAGCGATTGGCTGTAAGGCTTGTTCCCCCACGTCACCTGTATAAGATGCACCGTGAAGCGATAGAAAGCGGTGAGAACTTAAAAATTGGTATAGCCATAGGTGTTGATCCTTTGATCCTTTTAGCAGCCGCAACAAGGGTGCCACCGGGCAAGGAGTTTGAATACGCATCGGCATTGCAGAAAGAGCCGGTAGAGCTTTTCACTCTGGATAATGGCGTGGCGGTACCACATGCGGAAATCGCTTTCGCGGGATTCATAGGTGCAGACCGAGCGACGGAAGGCCCGTTTTTGGATATTACCGGCACGTATGACAAGATACGAGAGGAACCTGTTATCACGCTTACACGGATGTATCATCGAAAAGACCCGATTTATCACGCTATACTACCTTCGGGCCAAGAGCATAAACTGCTTATGGGTGTGCCATATGAACCTTTGATATTTAGAGCGGTGGAGCATGTGGCACGAGTGCAGAACGTTCTTTTGACCGATGGCGGGTGTTGCTATTTGCATGCGGTGGTGCAGCTAAAGAAGATGGGCGAAGGCGAGGCGAAGAATGCTATTATTGCTGCTTTCGCGGCACATTCCAGCTTAAAACGCGTTGTCGTTGTGGATGATGATATAGACATATTCAACATGAATGAGGTAGAGTATGCGATAGCGACACGGGTTCGCTGGAATGAAGATGTGGTGCTCATACCAGGCGTGAAGGGGTCGTCACTTGACCCGTCCGCCAAAAACGCACTTACCACGAAGGTAGGTATAGATGCAACTAAAGAATTTGGAGAAGAAGCGAGATATGAGCGGGTAATTACATAGTAACGTATTGCATGTCCCACCAATAAAGCCTATTGTATCCACCTCTTTGAACACTGAAAGAAGAAGAAAGCGAATATGATCCTGAAATTGTGATTTATGATAAAGTTCTGTAGAATTTGCCATAGCCTTCATTCTTTTTCACTTCTTCAATAGCTGCACTTGCTGCGTCACTCAATATGCTTTCCGCCTTTTTATAATCGGGTGCTGTGATACGTATCTTATACTTCGGCGCACCGATGTAGAAACATTCTAGCTTAAGCCCGTTTGTGTCCGAAGGTTCACTTTTTATCGTCTCTTTTGCCTTTTTCAGTGCTGCCTTTAAAATATCCACACCGTTAGGCAAGGGGCACGTCAGCTCCATATATCCTGTTATTTGCACCGATGGCAATTTAACGTTTGCAAGAGCCACTTCATTTATTGCATCTGCGACTTCTTCTTTTATCCCAAGTGCAGTCAGTACGCTTTTACCGCCCCTTAAAATTTCATGGAAGGCATCATACAGTCCACCATAAGCATCCACCAATTCCAGTTCGATGGTGCCGAGCTCCTCTTTGCTCAGTTCAATATTTGCGGACGCAGCCACAAGAGCTAGCCATTTCTTCGCTTTCTTCTCGTTCTTCCACGCTTTTATTCGCTCCCGTCTTTGCCCTTCCTTCACCGCTTTCAGGGATAAATCTATATGACCCCTCTGTGCATCTACATTTAATACCTTGCATACAATCTTTTGGTTTTCTCTTACGTAATCCCTCAGATGTTTCACCCAACCAGTAGCTACAGCAGATATGTGGATAAAACCTTCTTTACCGTCATACTCGTCAAGCGTAGCGAAAACACCAAAAGTCTTAAGCTCCTTTGCCGTACAAACTACTAATTCACCCGCCTCTGGCCATTCGTCTTTTACCATCTAATATTGCTCATTCTCCAACCTGTTGTTACTCGAGGAATTCAATTATTCGAGCTCTTATCTCCGCCTTTCCACCTCGCGGCTCAACCAAAGTACTCCCACAGACATTGCATCTCACTGTTGTGGATGCGTGGTCGAATATGACTTGCTCATTTTCACAATCATCGCATCTTACCCTTACGAATTTACTATTCGGCTTTCCTTCCATACTTATACACCCTCCTGTTTCAGAAACTTTTATTAAAGAAAAACGTGTTAACTAGATTTTGTCTTTCTTATGATTACCTTTACACTATTAGTCCATGAGTTCCAGCTTAGATACACGGAAACCCGATTTCTGATGCGCTTTTCTACATTCCGTACACCGATATTTGAGAAAAACCTTCTTCGTTGGTTTATCACCACCAGGAACCTTGGAAAACTTGCCACTATTACCTATACCAGATCTGCGTTTCTTTTGCCGTACTATCCAGCTCAAAGACGAGGCTCTACCCTTTTTCACTTTATCCACGTCATGTATCGTATGTTTCTTGCAATACGGACAATAAATCCGCACTTTCTTCGGCATCTTCATTTCTCTATTTCTCCTTCGTTACTTCCTTCTTTTTTGCCTTCAAACCTCACTGCAACCCCTCTCTTACACAGTATCTCTGCATTGGTCTTTGGCAGCATAATAACATCTTCTTTTCTCACCTTATAAATCCTTCCATCTGTACCCATAAAAGTTGGTATATCATCCAATACCCGGACTATGTGTAGTGGTTCTTTATCCTCACTTTCTACAATCGTAGCGTCTTTTTCAACTGTGGAAACGGTTGGATCTGCTGCTTTTTCTTCTGCACTCTTTATCAGTTCCCGCTTTTCCTCTTTACTCTCGCCCCATATTGACGCGAATATTCTCTCCCGGCTTTCATCCACATGACTTTTTACCGCTTCAAATAGCATTTTCTCCTCGTCCATCATCCCCTTAGGCTGTGTACTCATACCCGAACTGGCAAGTTTTATTATCTTACCTATGCGTCTTTTGATTATATCTTCTACCTTCGTCCGCGCATTCTTTATCTCGTCTTCCACAAACCCCTTCCGGTTTTCATCCGCTTCTCGTTTCTCATCTTCTAACTTATTTATATACGTGCTTACGTCTTCAAAGAACGTTTCCGGTAAATCCTGCAGTGATGCCGTGTTCCGTTCCTTATACAATAGTTCCCAGAGCTTTTCTATGTCCATAATTTTTTAGTTTTATTCTGATATAGCGAGGTCTTCATAATCGCTCATGTCGTAATCCCCTTCATAATTAAATTCTACTTTGCTTTGTTTAATTATCTCATCCAAAATATCGCCCAAATGTTCCTGTGCAATTGCTTCCTCAAGTCGCTCTATGAGAATAGGAACATTAATTATTTCTTCAATACATGCCATATATCGTGAAACGATAGCTTTGATTGAATACTGCTCTTCGGCTTGCTCTTCTATTCTCCGTTTAAGTGTTGAAATCGAATCTGAAGATTTTACTACAAATGTTATTGGATACTTTTCAATTTTAGCGATGTCCAGAAAATATTTGTTTACATCTACGGTTTCCGTGACCTGAAAAAAACGTCCTAAAGGTTTCATCACGAAATCAATACCGCCATCATTCGCGTTTGTGCGACCCGTTTTGTAAAGATTTAAATTATCTTCTTGAATTTTGTCTATCTCAAACCCCCAATAAATAATCTGGTTGTGATAATAATACTTTAATATGCTATAACTTACTATTTCGAATATTCTTGCGTCTACCGTTGGTTCCACTAAACTACCAATGAAATCAATTGACTCTTTCTCCGTTAATTTTTGAGTACGCTCACAAAATCGAATGAAATTTTCAAAAGCGCCCTTCTTAGTTTCGACATAAGCATCAATAATCTGTATTAATGCTTCGGATAGATTGAGATCTGTTCCATCAACTTTAATCTTTATTAAATTCTCATTAAACCAATATCTATTTGTTTCTAAGTCTCTTAGGATGGGGATGTAATTACAAGTGGGGAAATATTTTTTGAATTCTTGATTCATCCGGTGGTTTAAAGCGTGATTCTGAAGCTTTTGCCCGAACGGTAATTCACGTTGTCTTTTAAGGAGTTTTGTAAACGTAGCGCCTTCATATTCAGTATATTCCCCTGCTTTGTGAAAGCCTTTTGAGATATAGTCCTCAACCAGTACATATATAGCATATAAGTTTGCGAAACTACCGCGCGATTTTGAGCCTTTACTAGCAGATTTTGTCTTTATGTTAAGATATTGAATAATCGGACTTTCAAGGAATACTTTGTCTGATAAAACACCAAAATTATTTCTCAAAATCTCATAGATTTTTTTAGTAAATTCATGTTCCATTATTTTTAGTCCTCCACGAGATTCAGTGTTATTTGACCTTTATCCCTCGGTCGCTCGAATGATCTCCGTTCTTTTTGAAGTGGCAGTCCATTGTATTCAGACAGTATTCGCAGTCTTCGTAACCCTATTTTCACATATTCTTCCTGCATTTCTATCCCGATTGATTTTCTTTTAAGCAGCTTTGCGACAAAAGAAGTCGTAAAAGTGCCAGAAAAAGGATCAAGCACAATATCTCCCTCGTTGCTACTCGCTTTGATGATTCGTTCTAATAAAGCTGTTGGTTTCTGTGTAGGGTGATTTTCGTATTCTGCCATACGATATCTTACTCTTGGAATTTGCCATACATTGCCAGGGACTTTCTCAGAGTTATATACCTTTGGCATAGATTTTCGATAGTCAATTAATTTCCTTACGGCACCCGTCTTTGCCTCAACTAAAATATCTTCAGAATTGAAGGTATAATCATTCTTAGTTTTAACACAGTGCAGTATTGGTTCATATAGCGATCCAAAGTAGTTCTTTGCCTGTACTCCAGAACTATCGTAATACCAAACAATCCGGGACAGTATTGTAACTTTATCTCGGAGAAAGAGGTCAAAATAAGGCATGTGTTGTGTTGCGGTCATTACATACATGCTCCCGTTACTCTTTAATTTCTTAATACATAATTCTAACCACTTATAACACCATTTCAAGTATGATTCGTCCGAATCCCATTTATCGGGTAAGTCCATAAAGTTTTTACCGATATTATACGGCGGGTCAGCAAAGATAAGGTCAATTGAGCGATTAGCAATCTCTTTCGTCAAGATGTCCAACGCATCGCCTAATATTATACTATGTCCTTCTTTCTCAAATTTTACCATTCCTCACCTTAAAGTAATATCGTACAACATAACAATATCTAAAGATATAACGTTAAATATTTTTGGATACAAGGTAAGAAACGTAAACAAGATGAAACTATTCCGTACGCTTATCTCATGGGATAACGCATTAAAAACCGTTTTAGCGCACGCAAAACAGACAGGAAAAGAGACAGTACACTTTGACGAGTCCGTTGATAGAATACTGGCAGAAGATATTCGGTCGCCCATAGACAGCCCGCCTTTTGACCGTGCTGCTATGGATGGTTATGCGATTAAAGGGCAAAACTCTTTTGGTGCAACGCCAAATAACACCGTGCTTTTGAAGAGAACAGAACTAGCAGGCGAATCCGAAAAAGATGTGGAAATATGTGAGGGCTGTTATTTGCCTATACAAACCGGGCAGCCAATGCCGAAAGGCAGTAATGCCGTGGTTATGCTGGAGTACACAAAGGAGAGCGCGACTAAATTGGAGATTTACAAACCCGTCACACCCGGTAAGAACGTTTCGCTCAAAGGTGAGGATGTGAAGAAGGGCGAGCGTGTGTTACAAGAGGGTAAGGTGTTGAGAGCTCATGATCTCGGTATGCTTGCGGCACTCGTTAAAACGCGGGTAAAGGTGTATAAAAGAATGAAAGTCGGGATATTTTCCACGGGTGACGAGCTTTCGGACCCTAAGAACTTGGCCGAAGCAGAGAAGAAGATAGCAGATGTGAATAGTTATGTCTTAGAAGCGTTAGTAAAGAAGATAGCGAATCCGTACAGGATAGGCATATTTAGGGACGATTACGAGAAGATAAAGGACGCGATAACAACTTCGTTGACGCTTTGCGATGCGCTACTGATAAGTGGCGGGAGTTCAGTAGGCAAGAAAGATTTTATCGCCGATGCGGTAGGAGACCTGGGTGAGCTTCTGTTCCACGGTGTGGCTATTCGACCGGGCGAGCCCACGGGTTTTGGTATCATAAACAACAAGCCCGTTTTCGTGCTGCCCGGCTATCCCGTAGCGACAATATCAGCATTCGAGATGCTCGTAAGACCGTTTTTGTATGCTGCGCATGGCGTTAAAGAAGATAGCCGTAAATTATTCGCGGTGACAAGGAAGAAAATACCGTCCGCAGTCGGCCGGAGCGATTTTGTTCGTGTAAAGCTTGTTTGTTCAGAAGATGAGTTTTATGCGGAGCCCATAAGGGTAAGTGGTTCTGGTATTTTATCAAGCATGACGAAATCGGATGGGTTTGTGATAATAGCGGAGAATAGAGAGGGTATGGAAGAGGGGGAAAAGGTGGAAGTGAACGTATGGGTTTAATTCTCATGCTAGCCTTTAGTCGGTTAGGTTATATTTCAAACCCCGCCGTGTTTTTGACATAAACATTTAATTAAACGTTTTGTGAATTTAAGAGTGATGAAAGCAACGGTGCGACAGTCAAAGATAAAAGGCGAACTAAATGCGCCACCTTCTAAAAGCTATACGCATAGAGCCATTGCAATCGCTGCGCTTGGTGCTAAGAGCGATATTTTCTATCCGCTTATCTCTGAAGATACAAAAGCTACAATTAACGCTGCTAAATGCCTGGGCGCGGTTGTAGATTATGAAACGGGCAGTAATAAAATAGCGATAGACGGCGTGGTGGGCGAACCAGAGACACCCGAAGATGTAATAAACGCCGAGAATTCGGGCACTACACTGAGGTTCTTCACGGCGATTTCTGCGTTATGCGAAGGTGCGGCAGTTCTAACAGGTGACGCATCGTTAAGGACGAGGCCGAATACACCACTGCTAAAATCTTTGAACGACCTCGGCTCGGAAGTGTTCTCGACAAAAGGAGATGGTACACCCCCGATAGTAGTAAAAGGCAAGTTGAAAGGTGGTGAAACAACTATGGATGCGTCCATTAGCTCTCAGTTCATATCGGCATTGCTCATCTCATGTCCGCTCATCGAGAAAGAGTCGTACATCCGTGCAAACAATCTTGCGTCTGTACCTTATATGCAAATGACATTGGAGGTGTTGACGCAAGCCGGAGTGGAAATACCTGTTTCGCGTCTGGATGTGGACGGGAACGACTATGTGTTCGACATTAAAGGCGGAAAAAGCTACGAGTTACGGAAGTTTACGGTGCCCGGCGATTTTTCGTCCTCGTCCTATCTCTTAGCAGCGGCGGCACTCACCGAGTCGGAGATAACGGTGGGGAATTTGTTCCCGTCTGCGCAAGGAGATTCCCGAATTGTGGAACTATTGGACGATATGGGCGCAGATATAAGCTGGTCTAAAGAAAAAGGGCTTGTAACGGTAAAAGGGGTTAAAGGAGACGGTTTACGAGGTGTGAAGGTGAATATGCGAGCGAATCCGGATTTAGTACCGACAGTCGCAGTATTAGCTGCGGTTGCCAACGGCACCACGGAAATAACGGATGTCGCACATCTGAGATATAAAGAGACCGATAGGTTGACGTTAGTGGCAGAAGAGCTGAGAAAGCTGGATGCACGAATGGAAGAGAAAGAAGATGGGCTGCTGATAGAAGGTAAAGCGTTAAAAGCAGCGAAGGTGCATTCTCACGGTGACCATAGGTTGGCAATGGCGTTGACCCTAGCTGCGCTTTGCACACGTGGCGAAACGGTTATAGCAGATGCGGATTGTGCTAAAGTGTCGTATCCCACGTTTTTTGATGATATGTACCGTTTGGGTGCCGA
The DNA here is from genome assembly GCA_028572065.1 of Candidatus Methanophagales archaeon. GTDB lineage: Archaea > Halobacteriota > Syntropharchaeia > Alkanophagales > Methanospirareceae > QENJ01. The sequence goes on along the minus strand of JAPVWK010000045.1, from coordinate 1,568 downwards.
TATAAATATAAAATGAATACAAAACTGGTAGTTCTGACTTCAATACTGCTTATTGGCGGTTGTGGGCTGCTGCTTGTGCCAGATCAGGCTAGCAGAAATGGGTTCCTATTCCGGTGATCCTTCTGGCATTTGCCCATATCAAACCGAGCAACAGCAAACGAGCGACTATTTCAAGTGGTCTGTATATTCCCTTTCGCGCGGTATCGAGATGATGACGATTATCCTAGTTTCTTCGTGTGTGTTACGAAACAAGTAACTAATGGAGAAGTAACATTTACTTTAGGGGAAAACCCGGTTTTTGTTGAGGAAAATTCCGAAGAGTTACCGTCACCAAGTCCAAGTCCAAGTGGTTACCCGGATTTTGTTAAAAATGAAGCTACTTTTCGGCTGCATCGTGATGTGCTCATCCGTTTTGTGGATATGCTTTATGCCGAGGGCATAAAGTATAATTACCAATCGGGCTGGAACTTTCTACTTGCCGCGACTATGTATGACAAGAGGAGTCCATCCACAAACAGTAAGATTTTCCTGCGTTTTGTTCTTATTTTTACTAAGGGGGCGTCATGAAATAAATGCATCAAGTTTATGACGGCGGATATATACTATAATTCCACTCTCTGTGAAAATCATTGCGTTTGGCTCCTTCACATTTGTTTGTACATGTCTCTACAGTAGGGATAGTTGGTATAGTTATTCTGTGACAGCCACTAATATGTCCAGAAGTTATATATGACAAAGAATAGTATCATGAATAATAATGGAGAATTGTGCGATGAGTGAGAAGAAGGGGGAAGTGATGGCGGAAGAAGAAACACAGGCTTTGTATTTAATTACGAGATACGTGACTTTGAAAGAGGAACTTTATGTGCCCAAGCAATGGAAATAATGGAATACATATAGACAATGAATTGACTAAGGAAGAAAAATTACTTCTTGAGGAATATAAAGTAGGTTCTGATGCCTATCACCGATCTGAAGCAATATACGCAAATCGGGAGTACTTTTTTATAGTAGCAGAAAGCATATTCATAGCTGCAACTGTTCAGTTGTGGTTATATAAGAGCATTTTATGGTTTATTGTTATCTCTATTGGAGGAATATCGCTCTCACTATTTTGGTTTTTCATGCAACAAAAAAGTTATAGAGTTTCAAAAGGAAAGCTAAATCGCTTAAAAGAAATTGAAAATACGTTACTCTCTGACAAAAATTCCGAAAGACAGGTATTTGTGTTTTTTACGAGATCAGAATCACTCAGAGAGGTTGACATTAAGGGACCAGAATCCGTCAGAGAGGTTGACATTAAGGGACCAGAATCCGTCAGAGATGTTGACAAGATGAGTTGGTATGAAGATATATCAACTTGGCGTATAAGGAAATACTTACCCTGTTTATTCATCGCCTTATATATTATCAATATAATCCTAATAATCAGTAGTTCCGAACCAATATAGTTTCGAACACGTACACAACCACTTTAAACCTATGGGGTCAAAATGAGGTTGGATTTGTAGGCTACTAAAATCACACAACAGTGTCTCATTCTACGTTTATGCGTTGGATATGGGGTT
>JAPVWK010000044.1 GCA_028572065.1 Candidatus Methanophagales archaeon | reverse complement strand
GGTGTTATACTTATAAATATGTTTTGGGTAGGGTGTGGGATAGAAAGTTGTATATTCAGTTATTTTTTCGAAATTGTTATATTCATGTCTGTTCCTGTGCTAATTTTTGATTCGAAACTACCCCTGTTCGGAACTACTGTACCAATCAAATATAAACAAACTAAGAATACGATTAACTGGTTTGGTGCGTTAAAGATGTAGCATAGCGATTGCCGGGTTCATAGTGCTTTATTCAGAACTTAGCTCCTTCATCGCCCTTACATGTATAAGTGGTGCCCAAATCTCGTGGAACTCGTTCTAATAAAAATGGTGAATGTCTGAAACTATTGCTAATACAGTTCTGAAAAAATATTCAAAACATTCATAACTATTCAGTCCTCGATGACAGCACTTACATGGTGACTTTTCGAATATATCTATAAGGTTAGTTATCAGATGCGAGCACTTCGCAAGGATAACCGACTCAACAGCAAGCAAGAAAAAAATGCAAATGGGAAAAGGTGGAAAACAAAAATGAAAAAAGGAAGAAAATGTTTGGTAATGGGTCTAACTATATTAGTGGCGGCGGCTGCGTTCTGGACGTTCATACCACTCGCGTTGGCCGTGCCTACCGCCACCAATATCGGCGTTGTTGATGCACACGGTTGCATCGGTGCCCACGTATTAGTACCCGTAAACATCACTAATGTCCAGGATGGACCTGTTCCAAGTTTGATATTTGATATAAAATACGATAACAGCGTCATAAATGTCTCGGGAGTTCAGAAAGGTGCTCTAACAGAAAATTGGCAGACTCCTGCATATTGTAACCATGAATGGGGTACCAGGGTCGCAATTGTTTATGATTCCGTAGATGAGCATACGATACAAAACTATTCTACCGGCTCTGTTGTAGTGCTTAATTTCAGCGTTAATGGTGAATTAGGTGCCACGAGCGTGATGGACTTATCGAATATACAACTGGCTGAAGGTGCTCCTGACTATCAAATAGGCATTGCGCCTGCGAAAAATGGTACGTTTACTGTACAACTCGGTGACGTGACACCCGGAAAAATAACGGGACAAATAAAAACCATCACGGGAACTGTAATGGCGGGTGTAACTGTTACTCTAACCGCGAATGACTCAAGTGTAGTGCTGGGGACAACCACCACAAACGAAACGGGCTATTTCAATCTCACAACTGTAGAAGCTGCGGAATACTATGTGAACAGTACAAAACTAAGATATTGGGATAATTCAACGCTGGTGACTGTGCAATCGGGCGAAACGAAAACGGTAAACGTTGTCCTCTTGCGAAAAGGCGATTTGAATGATAACGGACGTTTTGCCGATGCGGGTGACGTAACGATGATGCTAAGAGCGGCTGTGAACAAGTTGACACCTGACTGGAGATTCGACTTGAACAATAATGCTAGATTAGCCGATGCGGGTGACGTAACGATGATGCTAAGAGCGGCTGTGAACAAGTTAGAATTATTGTAGGCTCGGCATAGGGACCCAATTAATCCTTATGCTTTCCTTTTTTTCGTGACGAGTTCGTCTCAGGTAAGGGTTTTTTGGAGGGGAGTTCAATTTCGGTTCAGGAACTGTGTAGTCCCGAAATGTTTGACCCAATATACTCACAAGATGTTAACCCTTGGAAAGCGCAAGTACAGTCGGTTGACCGAACTGAAGATAATAATACCTCATAAGGCACAAGATACGGGCTAAGAGCGATCATCAAGCGGCATCTTGAATCGCTTTAGGAATAAAGCTGATACCCCCTCGAGTATTGAGCTCCCCCCTCAAGTCAGGGGGTGGGAAGATAGAGAAGTTCTTCGGCTGCTACAAACTGTGCAGAGTGATGTGATTTTGAGTGCCTGAATGCGTTCATCAAATGGTACAACTCGGTGCGCCCTTCGGAGAGCCTTGATATGAAGTGGTAGCTTCAAACGTCTGAAGATGCTTTCTGGGGTAGATTACAGGAGGATGCAAGGGCGGGGCATTGTGGACAAAATGTACAGGTGGTGAGAATGACAAAAGGTAGCACGAGGATGTGGAGAAAATGAGGTCTTTAATATATCCAAAAAATACATGAATTGTTCATACAGAAAAAAGAAGGAAGAGTGAGCGATAGATGAATGGGAAAGAAGATATATATTACCCCGCAACGGTGAGGGAAACGAAAATATACTAAAAAGGAGATAGAGGTAAACATGATAATGTATAAAGTGCTAAAAGTGGTCTTAGTAGCAGCGATAGCGTTATCTGTTTTGGTATCTGCCTCTGCGGATCCTTCCGCAGACAGCTTTGGTGTTGATGATGCAAGCGGCTACAGTAATGCCTCTGTTGCAGTACCCGTATCAGTAAACATCACTGAGGTTAAGGATGGGCCTGTTCCAAGTTTGATATTTGATATTTCATACGACAACAGCGTTATAAACGTTACGGATGTTCAGAACGGTACTCTGACCTCTGATTGGGATACTCCTGCATATTGTAATCATGAAGGGGGCACAAAGGTCGCAATTGTTTATGATTCCGTAGATGAACATGCGATACAGAACGTTTCTACCGGCTCTGTTGTAGTGCTTAACTTCAGCGTTATTGGTGAAGCAGGTGACACAAGCGAGATGAACTTATCGAATATACAACTGGCTGAAGGTTCCCCTGACTATCAAGTAGGCACAACACCTGCGAAGAATGGTACGTTTACTATACAACTCGGTGACGAAACACCCGGAAAAATAACGGGACAAATAAAGACCATCACGGGAACTGTAATGGTGGGTGTAACTGTCACTCTAACCGCGAATGACTCAAGTGTAGTGCTGGAGACAACAACCACAAATGAAACGGGTTATTTCAGCCTCACAACAGCAGAAGCTGCGGAATACTATATAAAAGCCTCGAAACTAAGATATTGGGATAATTCAACGCTGGTGACTGTACAACCAGGCGAAACAAAAACGGTAAACGTTGTCCTCCTGAGAAAAGGCGATTTGAACGATAACGGTCGTTCTGCAGATGCCGGTGACGTAACGATGATGCTAAGAGCGTCCGTGCACAAGTTGACACCTGACTGGAGATACGACTTGAACAATAATGGTATGTTGGCCGATGCGGGTGACATAACGATGATGATGAGGGCTGCTTTAAACAAGTTAGATCTATTGTAGGCTCGGCATGGGGACTCAATTAATCCTTATGCTTTTATTATTTCATGACGTGTTCGTCCCAAGTAAGTTTATTTTTTTTGTATTTCACTCATTTCAAGAACTATTTTCTATGCAGTATTATTACTTTGGTAAAGCTTTCTTTTTTAAAGAAAATGTTTTTAGTATTCTAACAACAGTAGGAAGATAAAAAGATGGAAAAAGAAAATACGCAATTAACCATTTCTTTAACCCTATTACTAGTATCGGTTATATTCGGGATGTTCGTGCCATTTGCATTAGCGCAGCCAACCGCAGACAGCATTGGTGTGGAACATGCAAGCGGATATAAGAATAACACAGTATCAGTACCAGTAACCATATCAAATACGCAAAACGGTCCGGTTACATGTATAATCTTTGACGTTTCATACGATAATAATGTTATAAACGTTGTGGATGTTAAGAAAGGTACTATAACCACGAGCTGGAAAAGTCCTACCTACTGTAACTTTGAGTGGGGCACTAAGGTTTCGATTGCGTACACGGGAAGAGATGTGGAGGCAATACCAAACGGCACGAGTGGCATCATAGCGCTGCTCAAATTCCGTGTTGTCGGTGAATCTGGAGAAATGTCGGATATATGTTTGAATAACCTGCAGTTATCTGACCTGAGCGGCGAAAATGTAGGCTTTGACACGGCACCCGCAACAAATGGTACATTCACTATAGTTACCAACTTCACACAGACACCCTCATCTACTGGTTCGCCATCTCTAACAGTAGCACCCACTGAGGAAAGCGAAGAGGATGGCGTAGCAATAACACCAACCGATACAGAATCTGTTATTCCAACAGCAACGTCCACTATAAAGCCGTCTGTACTGCCGGCAACAGCATCTCCCGTAAAAGTGTCGCCATCACCGATTTCAAACACTTCTTCGGCACCAACAGCCACGTCAACAGTAACACCAAGTCCTCCCGGCTTCGATGCTATTTTCGCTATTGTCGGCTTATTAGCAGTTGCGTATTTAGTGCAGCGAAGAAGGAAAGCGTAGCCCTAAGTTCTTCTGCAACGGCTTTTCGTTCTAAGGGATAGTTTGCAATTGCGTACTGAGAAGGGACGCTATTCATTTATCTGTGCCCTGCCTTGTTTCGACCTATTTATCCCCTCACTCTTGTTTAGTGGATATTTGAATTTGTCCTATTTTTAACCAGATTCATCAAATCACCACTTTTATTTTGTATCAGATCTTTAACCTATTTTTACACCGCAATGTTTATATGTGGCCTAACTTTATATATGGTATACTTCATATTGAAAAATGAAGGGCGAAAGGGGTAAGCGATTATATGAGGGGGCGGGATACATTTTGCCATGAAGCCCTAAGTGGGAGAAAAGATATGCTAAAAGATAGATATAATCGGATAATGTCCCGAAAAGTGCTAAAAGTGGTCTCGGTAGCGGTGATTGCGTTGTCAGTGTTAGTAGCCCTTACTTTCTCTGCTTCGGCTGCGGATCCTATCGCAGACAGCTTTGGTGTTGAGGATGCAAACGGATACAAAAATACCATTGTAACAGTACCCGTAAACATTACTAATCCGCAGAACGGTCCGATTGCAACTATAATATTTAATATTTCGTACAACAAAACCGTTATTAACTTTACAGAGGTTCAGAATGGGGATCTAACGTCTGTGGGTTGGAATATGCCTACGTACTCTGAGGATGATTGGGAAAAAATTAAAATCATGGTTACACATAATGGTCCAGATGAGTATGTAATACAAAACGGCACAAATGGCTCTGTTGTAATAGTCAACTTTAGCGTTTTAGGAGAACCAGGAGAAACGAGTTATATGAATCTGAGTGGCATACAGTTATCTAACCTAGATGGAGACCCACCCAGTACAGCACCCCCCCAAAACGGCACATTCACAGTAGGCGGTGCACAAGCGTGGTACCTGCATAACGATACAAGAATGTACAAGGGAAACATGTCCAAACCCGAAGGTACGGTAACAATACCTAATGGCAATACCACAAATTGGACAGCAAATGAAGCTGCAACCGTAGATGTTAAATTTCCCGCTGGGAACTGGACCGGCTGGCTAACTCTTAATGCCACATTTACTGCGCCCAAAAATTTCACCGCAGCAGTAGGCTCGTATAACACTACTACCTCTGTTTTCAGCTCTGAAGGCACACAAAAGTTCATCGGTGATGGCAGCGCGAAGGCATTTTTGGATATTCCAGCAGCAGAATTCACGGTATCAAAAGGTAATAACCTTTCACTTCAGGTGAGTAATCCTTCCACCGACCTAGTAATAAAGACAGGTGCCGGCAATAGTTTCATTACGTCACCGGAAACTGATCCGGGCTATCCGGTACCTGAACTAAGCACAACCATTCTCTTTTCCGTGGGGCTACTCGCGCTCGCAGCATACATATTGCGCCCTCGCTTTTTGAAGCGCTAGTAGTTTTTGCCGCGAAGTGAAAAGAAGTTGTGTGAAACGTTTTTATTAGCCGTCATACCGTGTTTCCGCGGGTAACCACACAGTTGAAATAGTTCTGGTGCCCACCTATCCTTTTTTACTGTCGTAGAGCACTTCGGCATTGCTCATCTCCAGATTGCACCGATATGCTAAACTATTTTTTGCATCGTTGCAACTCAAAAGTCACAACTCCTACATTTTTTTTTGCGGGAATGCTTAAAATATTTTTTAGGATTGTTGCAATTTTTTTTTAGATGACCGAAAGAAATATATAGGGCTTTTGACAATTAATAATCATATGGACGTACTAAAGAATATTTTTGGGAAAAACAATATACATCTCAAGGTCATCCGTATATTCTACAATAACAACGGGTATTTCAATAATATCACCGGGCTTGCTAAGACCCTTGATGTGAGTCATGTCACAGCAAGAAAAGTTATAAGTGACCTCGTAGATGCCGGGATATTAAAAGAGATAGATATAGGGAAGTCAATGGTGATAAAAGCGAACGATGACAGTCCTTATACGAATGCTCTTTTCGATTTCATCAGTACAGTACAAGGTATAAAAGAAAGCAAAAGCATAGAGGAGATAATAGAGAAAAGGTCACGAGACACTACTAACATAAGAACGGCGAGTGTATGAGTAATGATCAGTCAAAATACTATTATGTCCTTTGTTAGAATAAAAAGGGGGAAAAGGTTATGTACGAAATAGAAAATGCACTTCAGTCATTGGATAGTTATACGGTATTGTTAAAAGGCGCACCGGGTACGGGAAAGACCACTTATGCGATTACACTGCTCGAGCATTTGTGCCAGGGAGATGCGAAAGGGGTTTATATATCAACTCGCATAGAGCCTTCCGTGTTGTATAAACAGTTCCCGGGTTTGGAAAGCCGAGTTCCCCCTAGGAATATTGTTGATGCTACGCAGTCGGAATTTTCCGAATCCACTCAGCAGGTGCTGTATGAAGACGATACGAGCTTCTTGAGGTCTGTGTACGGCCTTGTTGTCGAAAAGGACGTCACAATTTTGATTATAGATAGTTGGGATGCAGTATCCTTTCAAATAAGCAATGATAACCAAAAGAGCATTGAAAAGCTTGAAAACTCTATGCTGGACATCGCACGGAAAACTAAGACTCGTTTACTCTTAATCTCCGAGTATTCAGGAGAGAAGAAGTTGGATTATCTCGTTGACAGTATTATAAGGTTAGAAAAGGACAGAGTAGATGATAGAACTGTAAGAAAGATGTATGTAGATAAGTTAAGAGGTTTCCGTATCCCACATAATAGTTACCCATTTACTCTGGAAACGGGGCAGTTCACCCATTTTGGGGTCTCCGCTATTGGATTAGGTAATGGCAAGCATAAGAAATTAAAAAGGGACGAAAAGAGCGAGACCTGGGGTAAACAGTATTACTCCACGGGGATAACGGATTTGGATTTAATTATAGGCGGGTATCCAAAAGGTAGCTTTGTCCTGTTAGAACTAGCGGATGATAGCATTAGTCAGAGTTACAGACCTGTGTTATTCCATACGATTTCCAATTTCATGCTGAATGGCTGTGGTGTTATATACATGCCCGAGGAAGGTTCCTATTCTTCTTCCGTGAAGCGGGTTCTTTCCAACTATCTGGATGCAAAGGTGCTGGATAAATACTTGCGGATGCCTACCATTTCAGAAACGGAAAGTGAAGACATATGTTTTTTCAAAATCAATTCCGAAGGGGGGGCGGAGTCACTGAAAACGTACTTAACTAAGCACATGGCGGTTTATAAAGACTTAAAGAAGCCGGTATTGCATGTTATTGGTTTATCACGGTTGGATATTTACCCGGAAGAGGATATAAGAGGTATGCTTTCCGAAGTAGTGTCGTGGGTGCGAACAACAAATGACGTTTTAATCGGTGTTTTGAGACAGTCAGCAAAGTTAAAGAACGAGATACGAGAGATGGCTGATGTACATCTCCGGTTCATACCGCTATCGGGTACGATTAATGTTTACGGTGTTAAGCCACATACACTACTCTATAACATTTCACCACTTCCGATAAAAGGGGGCTATCATAAGCTTGCCCTCACGCCCTTTTTATAAATACATACAGCACACGAAAGAGTCCTTAGCCTTCCGCTTTCCCTTCTTCTCCTCGCACTAATTCCCATATGGCTTCCACCAGTTCATGACACTGCTTTTCCGCGGTAGCACCACCTTTTGTGATATATCTGTCCGCGCCTTTCTCCAGACACTCTTTGATAGTTTCTGGTTGCCCTTTACCAGTGAACAGGATAAAAGGTAGATGTGCATACTTGTCGCTTTTCTTTAACACTTCTAATAGTTCTATTCCATCCATCCCAGGCATCCGGTAGTCCGCAATGACAATATCGAACTTGTCGCTTTCAAGTTGCTGCAACGCCTCTTTCGCAGAAGTTACACCTACAATATCAAAATCGCCTTTGACTTCCCGCGTAAGAAAAATCCTCGTTATCTCCAAATCCCCAGGTTCATCATCCACATGCAAAATTCGTATTGGGAGCGGCATCGTTTTCTCTCTCTCTTTCAACCTCTAAATAAGTAATACTATTCATATAATATAAACACTCCGTTGCATTTTCCCGTTTTCTTTGAGACATCGTTAAATCTAAGCAGAATCGGGGTACAGATTTTTTAAAAAATAACTAATCTTGCCGTTTCATTTATATCCATCATTCAACTCCATAAAGATAAAATGAAGCTGTTAGTATTCGAACCTTTTTCCGGTGCCTCTGGCGACATGATTATTGGCAGTCTGCTAGATTTGGGCATTGAAGAATCGAAGATAGAGGAAGCAATCTCGGTCTTCGACCTCGAGATGGAAGTAAAAGAGGTGGAAAAACGAGGCATCACTGCGAAAAAAGTGCAATTCGTGAGTAAGGGTAATAAACATAGCGAAAGGGGACAAAGCGTAAAGTCGTACGGGGAGATTGTAAAAACAATAGCTAACAGCGGATTAAACAGGGAAATAATAGTCAATTCGTTACGTATATTTGAGCTAATAGCAGATGCGGAATCGAAAGTGCATGGAGAACCGAAGCAAAGGTTGCGTTTCCATGAACTCGGTGCTATGGATACTATAGGAGACCTGGTAGGTAGTAGCACGGCTTTTTTGGGCCTTCCGGTTGATTGCGCTATAAGTATGCCAATCTCAGTAGGCGAAGGATTTGTGGAGACGGAACACGGCTTTCTTCCCGTTCCCGCACCTGCAACCGTTGAAATATTAAAAAAAACAGCGTTGTTGTATCAAAGCGGCCCTTTTGCGGCGGTATCTGAACTGCTTACACCTACGGGTGCCGCGATACTCGCGCATTTCGTCCAGCGATCTGTCCCTTTTTTACCACCGCTGCAGGTCGAAGAAACAGGATACGGTGCCGGATCACGGGACTTGCCAATGCCTAATGTCCTGAGAACAAGCATATGTGAAACCGATACGTACCTGTTACGAGACGAGGTCGAAGTGCTGGAAACCAACGTTGATAACGTTACGGGCGAAGTGCTGGGCAATCTAATAGAAGTACTTATGGCGGACGGTGCGAAAGATGTCGCTATCGTACCCGCGCTAATGAAGAAAGGTAGAAGCGGGCATATTATCCGGGTGATTACAGCACCGCAGGACATTTCGCGATTAGCACATCGAATAATGGTGGAAACAGGCTCTTTAGGCGTTCGCGTTATGCAAGTAAGGCATAGATTCATCGCAAACCGTGAGCAAAAGAAGGTGAAGGTGAGGATAAAAGGCATGGAGCGGGAAGTAGGCGTGAAAATAGGCAGGACGGAAAGCGGAGATTTGTTAAACGTCACAGCGGAATTCGAAGATGCAAAGCGCGTTGCACGAGAGCTGCGTGTACCGCTGAAGGATGTGATAACAATAGTAGAAGAAGAAGCACGAAAGAACCTTTTGGAGTAAAAGAACCGAAATGTTTTTCTTTAATACTAAGCTCTTCTTCCTTGAAACCAGAAATTTTGCGGGGGTCGCCAAGTGGACAAAGGCGCAGCGTTGAGGTCGCTGTCCCGTAGGGGTTCGGGGGTTCGAATCCCCTCCTCCGCATTCTTGAAGAGACGGTTATCAAGCGAAACACTTTTAAGCTTGGGTCCTATTAATAAATTAGGAGAGAGGGACGGAAGGAAAGATGAATCAAATGGGGAACGAAGAGATTTCCGATGTAGAAGGAATGGATGATTTCGATAGTGCGGACTTGGAAACGATATTGGATAGGTCAAAAACGGTTATAAAGGTAATTGGATGCGGAGGTGGCGGAACCAATACGATACAGAGGATGACGGAGGAGGGTATTTTTGGCGCCGAGCTATTTGCTTTGAACACGGACGCCCAACATTTGTTGTTTGCAAAGGTGGAGCGGAAATTATTAATCGGGAAGAGAACAACACGTGGGCTGGGTGCGGGCAGCATACCGAAGTTAGGCGAGGAAGCAGCGCGGGAAAACGAGACGGAACTAAAGTCCATGGTTGAAGATGCGGATTTGGTATTTGTAACTTGCGGATTGGGCGGAGGCACGGGTACTGGTTCAGCGCCTGTTGTAGCACAGGAAGCGCAGAAAGCGGGTGCCCTTACCATCGGTGTGGTGACATTACCATTCAGCGCCGAAGGGAATATAAGAATAGAGAATACAGACATTGGGCTCGAGAAACTGCGCGAAAGTACCGACACATTAATCGTAATACCAAACGACAAGCTATTAGAGGTAGTGCCGCGGTTACCGTTAAACGAGGCTTTTAGAGTAGCCGATGACGTATTGATGCGGTCCGTCAAGGGCATAACGGAGCTGATAACCAAGCCGGGTCTTGTAAATCTGGATTTCGCGGATGTGCGAACGGTGATGAAGGATGGTGGCATGGCGATGATAGGGTTTGGAGAATCGGATGGTCAAGATAAAGCGATAGAATCAGTAAAAAAAGCGTTAAGCTCACCTCTGCTCGAGGTTGATGTGGCAGATGCGAAAGCCGCACTGATAAATGTGACTGGCGGAGAGGACATGACAGTAGAGGAAGCAGAAGGGTCACTTCAGGAGATATACAAAATGATGAACCCAGATACAAGGATAATATGGGGTGTACAGGTAAATCCGGACCTGAATAACATGATGCGAACCCTGCTTGTCGTTACAGGTGTAAAATCCGAACAGATATACGCACGTAGAGATTCGAAGAGGGAACGTTATGGCATTGAATTAGTGGTGTAGTGAACAAAGAGGGATGTTATCTTAATGCAAAATAATATTAAAGATATTACAGGAAAAATAGACCTTGAAACCATCTCGGAGAAGTTAAATGCGTATATAAGAATACTGAAATTGGCAAAGAGGCCGACCCGGGATGAATTCTTCAAGATTTCTAAAATCGCTGGTGCTGCGATGGCGTTAATCGGATTAATTGGATTCACCATATACCTTTTGATGACTGTTTTACCGAAGGGATTTTGAGCTATGACTACGATCTACGCACTAAAAACAACAGTCAATCAGGAACAAGCGGTCGCGAATATGGTGATGGGCTCGATAAGGGAGGTTGATAAGAGTGAGCATGGCATAAAGGCAATTTTAGTGCCTGACGAGCTAAGGGGGTATGTGCTGATTGAAGCCTCTTTCTCCGATATGATAGAACAAATAATGCAGAATATACCTCATGCACGGGGCTTAATCGCTGGAGATACCAGATTTGAAGAGATAGAGCATTTTCTCACACCTAAACCGTCCGTAACAGGGATAAGGGAAGGGGTCATAATAGAAATAGTCTCCGGCCCTTTTAAAGGCGAGAAAGCACGAGTGAAAAAGGTAGATGAATCGCATGAAGAACTCACAATTGAACTATTTGAAGCGATGGTACCGATACCAGTCACCGTTAGAGGTGATAGTGTAAGGGTACTAAGTAAAGAAGAGTAAGGGAAAGAGGAAAAGCAGCCCGAAGGGCAGAATGCGAAGAAGCACTAATGGAAGACGTTTGCATCCTAATACCGACACTGAATGAAGAGGAAACGCTAAGTGAGCTCATAGAGGAATTTAGACGTGAGGGATTCGGGAACATATTCGTTATTGATGGAAATAGTACAGACTCAACGCGGGAGATAGCGAAGAGGGCGGGGGTAAAAGTAGAAACGCAACGTGGTAAAGGGAAAGGTACCGCGGTCCGGCAGGCTTTTGAACAGATAGAAAGTGATTTTATTGTGATGATTGATGGGGATGGAACATATTTGCCATCCGAGGTGCGGAACTTGCTTGAGCCGCTAATAAGTGGTGGGGCTGACCACGTTATCGGTAACCGATTCGCATACGGTGGTGCATTTGCAAGGCTTCACCGGCTCGGAAACTGGGTATTGAACAAAGTCTTCAGCTTTGGATACGGCATAAAGTTGAATGATATTTTATCGGGATACCGAGCGTTCACGAATGCGACTGTGAAACGGATGGCCCTTGTGAAAGAAGGGTTTGAAATAGAAGCCGAGATGGCTATAGAGTCAGTAAAGAAGGACATCAGGATACAAGAAGTACCTATTACGTATAGGAAGCGTAGAGGAGAATCAAAACTAAATTTTGTTAGGGACGGGTCGCGGATAGCCTATACGCTATATGTGCTTGCGAAAACGCATAACCCTGTCTTCTACTTCGGCATCATTGGTACCGCATTCATATCCATCGGTGTCGTTTCGGGTGGTTATGTCGTATGGGACTGGTTAAATGGGATAACACACGTACCGCTTGCCGTGTTTACTTCTTTGATGATAATAACCGGTGTACAGTTCCTCATATTTGGATTGCTTGGCGATTTGATGGTGACATTGCAAAAAGAGACGATGGCCTCGTTAAGGGACAGGGATAAAAGAGTGAAGTAAAGAGTACTATGAAAGAAGGAAAAGAGAAAGGGGATAAGAAATTGATAGATGCGATAGTACAGGATTACGAGACCGGCGAGGTGCTTATGCTTGCACACATGGACGAAGAGGCGTTGAGACTTAGCAAAGAGACGGGGATAGCGCATTACTGGAGCCGGAGCAGGAAGAAACTATGGCGGAAAGGTGAAATTTCGGGTAATGAGCAGTTGATACAGGATATTTTTATAGATTGCGATGAAGATGCGGTACTGTTAAAAGTGAAGCAGATAGGTGGTGCATGTCATATGGGTTACCGATCTTGCTTCTATCGCAAAATAACAGGGGAGATAGTGGGCGAAAAGGTATTCGAGCCCGAGGAGGTATATGGTGGTGAAGGGGATAACAAATAGCGAGTAATGAGTATTTACGGCAGAAAGTTTTTATATATACCTGTTGTATGTACAAGTAGGTGATACAAAGATGGGAGAAGACAACGTGATATATATCGGAAACAAGCCCGTGATGAGTTATGTCCTAGCAGTTGTGACGCAGTTTAACAACGGCTTTGATGACGTAGTGATAAAGGCGAGAGGCAGATCGATCTCAAGAGCTGTGGATACTGCGGAAGTGGTGAAGAATAAGTTTATGCCAGGTGTAGAGCTAAAGGACATAAAGATAGGGACAGAAGTGATCGAAGGTGAAGGAGGAGATAAGGCAAACGTTTCCTCAATGGAAATAACACTGAAGACAAAGGCGTAAGGGGGAAGGAACAGAGATTTACTAGTAAGCAGGACATTTTTCTCCTGTTTTTATTTTTCCTATTTTTTATTTCATGCTTTTTAATTATACTGCACAAGTTATTTTATAGCAGAATGTTTACAAAGGACCATATTATTTCGATACGCGATTTTTCAAAGGAAGAAGTAGATTATGTACTAGACCGGGCTGAAGAGCTGGAGATATATGCACGAGGGAACGAGAGCTGCAATTTATTGGAAGGTAAGGTACTTGCAAATCTATTCTATGAACCCAGCACTCGGACAAGGCTATCTTTTGAAGCGGCGATGGTGAGGTTAGGCGGGGAGACAATAAACATATATTCACAAGAGTCGAGTTCGGTGGCTAAGGGTGAAAATTTAGCAGATACTATAAGGACGGTAGCGGGATATTGTGACGTGATTGCGCTCAGGCATCCGCAGGAAGGGGCATCAAGAATGGCTGCTGCTTTCTCCTCGGTACCGATAATAAATGCAGGAGATGGCGCGGGGCAGCACCCTACACAGACTTTACTCGATTTATACACGATAAGGCGGGAAGGGTTACTTGATGGGCTAAAGATTGCGCTGATCGGGGACTTGAAATATGGCAGAACGGTACATTCGCTTGCTTATGCGCTCTCTTTATACGGTGCGACACTATTTTTTGTGTCTCCAAGTGCATTAAAGATGCCGGAAGAAATAAAATCTGACTTGAAAGAAATGGGTGCCGAAATTTATGAATACACCGAGGTAAAAGAGGTGATACAAGAAGTGAAAGTTTTATATGTGACAAGGATACAAAAGGAGCGGTTTCCGGACCCCACGGAATATAGCAAAGTAGCTGGAACCTACCGTATAACTACTGACATTTTAAAAGAGAATGAGGATGTGGTAGTGATGCACCCCCTACCAAGAGTGAACGAAATAGATGTGGAAGTGGATAAGACAAAACATGCAAGGTATTTCACGCAGTCCTTTTATGGAGTTCCTGTGAGAATGGCTATTCTTTCTATACTGTTGGGAAAATAGAGATATGATGATGAGCATGCAGGATAAGATAGAAGGGATTATGGAATCGGTGAGGAAGCATCACGACCTTTATAGAAATGCACTGCCGATGATCGCGAGTGAGAACGTCACAAGCAAGACTGTTAGGATGTTACTTGCGTCAGACCTGTCACATAGGTATGCAGAAGGGGAGGTTGGAGCCCGGTTTTACCAGGGATGCAAGTACATAGATGAGATAGAAGAGAAAGCAATAGTGTACGCAAAAGAGCTGTTTGGTGCTGAACATGTAAACGTAAAGCCGATTTCGGGTGTGAATGCGAATATAGCTGCATTGTTTGCCCTCACTGCGTCTGGTGATAATATAATGGCACTGTCAGTGCCCGAAGGCGCGCATATAAGTCATGCAAAATATTCTGTGCCCGGGATACGGAATTTAAAACTAGAAGACCTCCCGTTCGATTCGACCGAGATGAACATAGATGTAGATGCAATGAAACGGGAGATAAAGGCTAAAAAGCCGAAGCTAATTTTGTTCGGTGCCAGTCTTTTCCTTTTTCCCCATCCTGTTCAGGAGGCTAGGGCAGTGGCGGATGATGTGGGTGCGAAGATATTGTACGATGGTGCACATGTGTTTGGCCTCATAGCCGGAAAGAGATTCCAGGACCCGCTGCGTGAAGGTGCGGATATTGTCACGAGCAGCACGCATAAAACATTCCCGGGACCTCAAGGAGCGATAATATTGTGTAAGGAAGAGTTGAAAGCCGAAATAGATGAAGCAGTCTTTCCGGGGACGGTGAGCAATCACCACCTGCATCACGTCGCAGGATTGGCAGTTACGTTGGTGGAAATGATGCAATTTGGCGAAGAGTATGCAACACAGATACAATCAAATGCGAAACGGTTGGCGCAGTACTTATACGAGCAAGGTTTCGATGTTTTATGCGAGCATAAAGGATTTACCGAATCGCATCAAATTGCAGTTGACGTTCGCAGCTTCGGAGGCGGCGATAAAGTCGCTAAGGACTTGGAAAAAGCAAATATAATCACTAATAAGAACATGTTCCCATACGACAAAGCCCCGGAAAATCCTTCCGGGATTAGGCTGGGCGTACAGGAACTTACGAGACTAGGGATGAAAGAATCAGAGATGCACGCGATCGCGGCTCTTATAAAACGAGTAGTGATAGATGAAGTTGATGAAAACAGAGTAAAGGACGAAGTTATAGAATTAAAGAACAATTTTTGTCATGTTCATTATTGTTTCGATGAGGGCGATGCGTATGAAAATCCGATTTTGTAAAAAAAATGAATGTATTTATAAAGGATAGATAATTAAATGTTATAAGGAAGCTTAATGGATGTGGCAGGGGAAGTTCAGCGAAGAAGTAGTTGAAGATTCCACAGCGATGAGACGAGTGACGGTGAGATGTAATGATGCTTG
>JAPVWK010000043.1 GCA_028572065.1 Candidatus Methanophagales archaeon | reverse complement strand
CTTCTTTGCTACTTGTCCGTAAATATCCTGGGCTAGAATCGCTCGTTCCAGATCTTCGATGCTGCTGACACTATCATCGTTGATAACAACTTCGATTATTACTTTTCGTTCTGCCATGTACAATTAAACCGGTTCTGTTTTCATTAAGATTTATTACGAATCGTCTGAGAATGGATACTGTGCCCTAGTAAAAACTGGTCCCAAAATATTTGACCTAGTTAAGCAGAAAAAATTGAACATATGTGTTATTCCTCTATCTCTACTTGAACTGGAATTGTTAATTAGAAGCGGTGACATTCTTATTGACGGTAAGAAAGCATCAGAGCAGGAGACAAAGTTGTGGTTCGACAATTTATGTATTGCTCTAAAACAATATGGTATTATTTTAGAATCTATAGAGTGCGAAGATTTTGTTATAAGTGCACTTTTACGATCTGAGCACAATTTAAGCTTCTTCGATTCATATTATGCAGCTTATGTGAAGAGAACAAAGAGCAGAATAATTTCAATGGATAAAGTGTATGACAGAATTTCAGGGATAGAAAGAACCGATCCAAGGTCACTTACTGAGGACCAATGAGTGAATGAGCTAAAAGATTGATAAACCCTACAGAATATGCAAGTGCAGATGCTGTAAGTATCAAACTTTTACGCTAGCAATTGTCACATTAATAAATAAACAGAAAATGATTTGCCGATATATTGTCGCGCGTTAGACAATGCAAAAACGAGGAAAAGAATTTGCCTGATCTCGTGTAATTCTTAGCTGCAAACTGCAACGAAACGCAGCTACTGGCCCGACACCAACAATGTCACCGTAAATGCTGGCGAACCCGCAACCACGGACATAGTACTCTGCCAAAAAGGCGACTTCAACACAAATAGTGAACCCGCGGACGCCGGCGACTTAGTAATGATGGCAGATGCAACCGAGGCAGGAACATCAGACGTGACATACGACCTGGACGGTGATGGCAACCAGGCAGATGAAAACGACCATGACACTGCTGAAAGAGGTATCCGTGGGTGTGGCAGAGCTGGAGTAGGCGGTCGAGAGGCCGTTTTTTTTCCTTCTCCTTCTTCCCTATTTGTGGTAACGATTCTTTAGGTGCAAGTAAGTTTATATATCCTGAAGAGCTGTAATGAAATTAAGAGAAGTGATAAAACGAATAGAAAAGGATGGGTGGTACTTAGTGAGAACAAGGGGTAGTCATAGACAATACAGACACTCTACCAAGAAGGGGTTGGTTACGATTTCAGGGCACTTAGACGATAATATTGCCAAAGGGACTTTGAATAGCGTACTAAAACAAGCAGGTTTAAAGGAGGTGGAGAGAAATGCCTGAATACACTATTATTATAGAAAAAGCAGAAGGCAATTACTCTGCATATTGCCCTGATCTACCAGGGTGTATTGCTACGGGTTCTACGATAGAAGAAACAATTATGATGATGAGAGTGGCACTAGCACTCCATATTGAAGAGCTAAAAGAAGAAGAACTAACTATTCCTGAGCCTTTTACTAAAGCAGTATCCATTGAGGTGGCAGTATAGTCATATATTAGAGTAACTTTCTTTTGGCAAGAGAATGAATAAAAAAAGTAAACATGAACCGCCGATATATTGCCTGCCGTTACACCGTGCAGAAACGAAGAAAAGAATTTGCCTAATCTTGTGCAGTCTATGACAGAGCAGACATTAAGACCAGCTTTGTGGTGATTGTGGATGACGGGGGGGAGCACGGATAAAACAGCGAGAAGACGGTACGAAACTCCATTAAACTGCTTATGAATAATAATATGTCGTGTGTGCCAGCGGATACGGAAGGCACACTCTCCGGCACCGTCACCAGTCCTGACTCAGCAGGAATACCCGGCGCAACCGTTACACAAGCTACTATTGAAGGAACCGTAATGAACACAAACCGACTTTTCCGGCAACTACGAATTTAAAGCAGTTTCACCTGGCAATTACGACCTAACCGCTACGAAACGCAGCTACTGGTCCGACTCGGACCATGTCACAGTAACAGCCGAAGAACTCCAAAACCGCGGACATAGTACTATGCCAAAAAGGCGACTTCAACACAAATAGTGAACAAGCAGATGCCAACAGGCGACTTAGCAATGATGGCGGATGCAACCGTGGCAGGAACATCAGACGTGACATACGACCTGGACGGTGATGGCAATCCGGCAGATGCAGACGACTTGACGTTGTTGAAAGAGGTACCCGTGGGCGTGGCTGAGCTGGAGTAGGTGGTTGAGGGCGTTTTTTCCCATCCATACTCCTTGATAACGGTTGTTTATAAGCCGTATATGCAAGAATGAGGTGCAAAGGCTAAGAACTAGTGTAGTAGGTATGTGGAATGCTTTGAGGTGCTCAGATTGTTGGACTGAGCATGAAAATCTATTTTCATACCAAAGAACCTGTGCTAAGAAAGAACACCAAAAGAAAGGTTTTATAGATCAAAGTGCTATAATGAAAGTAAGAGATGCCGGAATATATTATAAATAAAAATTGTTAGGATAGGCGACGATAGAAAATGGGAATAGTGAAAGGCACATTAGAAGGAAATGAGGGCATTCAAAGGGGGAGGTTCTCTGTGCCCGAAGAGAAGGAAGTAGCAGAACCTGACTTCGATGCGGACCCGTTTTTAGAAGTTGATAAGTGGGCACCAGAAACGCCTGAAGAGACTCCGACTGACCTCGCACATCAACATGACCATTACCTATATGGAATAGAGAAGAAATAGCCAGAGAATGAAAACAGAAGTAGGCACCTTTATTGATACTTCGGGTGGGATAGCGTTAATCCATCGCCGAGATGTTTACCATCAGCGAGCAAAGCGCATCTATACTGGCCTGGGACATGTTAAGCGTATGACAACTGATGCTGTGCTGATAGAGTGCTGCAACATATTCAGTAAAGCACCTCTGCGACCATTAGCGATAGCGTTAATGGAAAAGATAAGAGAAGCGGAAAATCTTGGTGTCTTAGAAGTCATTCATGTGACCGAAGTGCTGTTTACCCGCGGATATGATTTGTTTCAGAGAAGGCCAGACAAAGATTGGGGTTTGAGTGATTGCATTAGCTTTGTGGTAATGGCTGATAGCAGTATCACTAAAGCCTTTACTACGGACCACCATTTTGAACAGGCTGGGTTTGAAAAGCTGATTTAGCGGGCGAAGGAGGCCCAAATGCCGGTCCCGTATGCAAAGCCGAAACAGAAGTTGACTGGAGCTGGCAGCTAAGATACAACGCGCCGGGGGGTGGTTCCATGGGATTTAAGTTCAATGGCGACCCGAAAGGCTCCACATGGGTATCCGTGAACCAAAACCGGACACCCGGCGAATGGTATCATGTAGCAGGCACATTTGATGGCACCACTATAAGATGCTATTTGAATGAGATTGAGACTGATACAAACCTTTTATCTGCGATAAAGAGCGGTAATGCTACATTGTTCATTGGTCAGGACGGCTGGGGCAATATATTCAACATTGTTGTTGACGAACTCAAGCTATACAACCGCGCTTTGACAGTAGATGAAGTGCAAGCAGATTACGAAGCCTGGTTGAACGGCCCCCCGCAAAGTCTCTTATCGGCACTGTCACTCCCTAGCCCTAATTCTGCTGAAATAGCCGGCGCAAACGTCACCTTAGCCACCTTAGAAGGTATCGAAATAGCCTCTACCACCATCAACGGCAACTACAAATTTACTGAGGTCGCATCCTGCTCTTACCACCTAACATCGAAACCAGGCTACTGGCCCGATTCCGATCCCGTCACTGTAACTACCGAAGAACCCTCAACCGCAGACATATTGCTCTGCCGAAAAGGCGACTTGAACAATAACGGCGACCTGGCAGATGAAGACAACTTGACGTTGCAGGAAAATGTATCCGTGGGTGTGGAAAAGCTGGAGCAGGTTGTTCTGAAGTAGTTTTCCCCTCTCTCTTTTATAGCCCCCGAAATCCAATTGTATTCTGCAATTATAGATGCTGTAGCATTAATAATACATTGTAAATGTCTGGAATGAGACATTTTTATCGTCATAACATCTTTTATAAACGATACAACCATATCTGTGTATTAACAAAATGAATGGGCCTGTGAAGCGTATCCCGCAGTGGATTTTGCTGGCAATGCCGATGTCTATGCCTGATTGGACCTTCAGCAGTATACTTGAGCACGTATTGCCAGTGCTAACGCTAATCACTTTTGTATTATTGTTTTTTGTCCTACCTGTAGCCCTTTTCTTCCATTTTTTCAGTGCGAAATTATTGCTGCGGCGGTATCATGCGCGACAGGTAACGGATACGCCACTTTATGAAACCGTTCACCAACTTGCGACAAAGCTGGAGCTCCCGGTACCAAAGGTCTTTATCACGGATTCCGTGATGCCAAACGCATTTACAGTGGGTAGAAACGCCAAACATGCTGCAATTATTGTGACGACAGCATTGACAGAGCTGCTGGATAAAGATGAGCAGAAAGCCGTTCTGGCACACGAGTTCATACATGTGAAGCGAGGCGATACGCCAACCGGCACCAGCGTTGCTGCGGTAGCCGGGATTCTTACAGCGTTAGTGCCGTTCGCATTCTGGACTTCAATATTCACAGGTTTCGGGCAAGAGGACGACCCAGCACCCAATTTAATAAAATTTTTTGTTACGTCATTAGTTGCGCCGGTGGCCGCAACTATTATACAACTCGCAGTAGCGCCATCGCGGGAATACGTGGCGGACGAGCAAAGTGTGCATCTGCACGATAAACCGGATAAACTGGTAAGTGCGCTACAAAAGATAGAATCGAGCTTAAACTCGAACTCGTTTGCGGTAAATCCTGCACATGTGCCGCTCTTTATTATGGATCCGTTGCACAACGGCGCAGTCACGATTATGGACATACGGCTACCTACGTACTGGTTCCTGTTCCGTACGCACCCGGCAACTGATGACCGTGTGGCACGCTTGAGGCAGCAAAACCATAGCGAAGGGCATAAGCAGTCACTAAAGGATTTGGGGCTATTAAAACCTCTGTTCTTCAGTTCTTTCTCGTACCTGTTTGTTTTGTTTCTTATAATCGTGATTGACACGTTTAGTAACAAAGATTTTGTGTTCTTGAGAGCTGCAGCTATTTCTGTGGTCTATCTGGGTGCTGTACTCGTGCTTTTCGCTATTATCTTCAGGGTGTTCCGAGCTAAAACAAGAACTACGATATTCCGCGATATTCCGCGCTAGCACAACTTTTTTGTACGCAAAAGGTTTTATTTCTTTAGTCAAGTTTTCTTTTTGAAAGTTGTGTTTACGGTATTCTTGTAATCAGAAGATTGTCACTTATCTAGTCACTTTATCCAATACAAAAAGCAGCACCGCCACCACGATTAAAAAAATAATCCAGCCTAGATGGACGTGAAAGGTATACATCAATTCTTTGCCATAGTAAAACCCAACGATATAGAGTATAGACACGCGTACAAGGTTTGCGAGATATGCAACCACGACAGTTATAATAAGCAGCGAATAGAACGTCCTTCGTTCTATCTGTTCTATCCGCGTATAAGCAACCATTATTCCTATCAAGAGAAACATCGAGTATAAACCCGAGCAGGGTCCACCGATTATAACACTCATCTCTTCTACGCCCACAATACGCACCGTCTCGATGGCAACTACCTCAATCGGTATTCCTACCGCTCTGATGAATGTTACGGAAGGCAGCAGTACGAAATAATGGTCAAAGAGATGCGTGAAGTCTATATCAATATAGTTAAAGAAACTGAAGAAGAACAGGAATAGCACGATGAAAGTAGCGGACATGTAAGCGCCGAACGTACCCATACGCCTTATTTCTTCGTTATTTATGTTATGTGCGATGAGCGAGATACCGAGCAAGAAGACCATGATGTCTAATGTGCCGAGTTCACTGTGCGTGAGGAGGTTATAACCGATGTCACAGATGAGAATCAGCACACCTACGAACATAGGTAGTTTAGATTGCTTTATCACGTATGATTCACCGATTTTGATTCGTGAAATTAGCAGGATCGCGAGGACAAACAAAAGTATACCGAGTGGTATGGAGCCTTCGCTGAGTTCTACCGTGGCGCCCAGAAAAAGGGCGAAAATGAGCAGGAATATGATGATATTCTTGTAGCCACGCATATATTGTATTAGCTATTGTATTGGATGCTTTTATACTTTTAGGTTTTTGAAGGGTACGAGAACCATCCACACAAAAACATCATTGCCTGCAAAAACTAGTATAACCGTAAACGCGACGGTCCGCTGAACCATTCTGGCCGGTGACGTGCTAGCTACCACACAGATTGACAGCACCGGCCACTACGAATTTTAAGCAGTTTCACCCGGAGATTACAACATAAACGCAACCAAACGCAGCTACTGGCCCGATTCCGACTCTGTCACAGTAAATGCTAGCGAACCCGCAACTGCGGACATAGTACTATGCCAAAAAGGCGACTTCAACACAAATAGTGAACCCGCGGACGCGGGTGACTTAGCAATGATGGCAGATGCAACCGAAGCAGGAACATCTGACGAGACATACGACCTGGACGGTGATGGCAACCCGGCAGATGCAGCCGACTTGACGTTGCTGAAAAATGTATCCGTGGGTGTAGCAGAGCTGGAGTAGGTGGCGGAGGGCGTTTTTTTCCTTTCCTTCTTTCTTCTCTCCCTGCTTTCATGCTTAGAGATATCTCCGCGGAGATTATCGAGGGCATAGAGTTTAAGAACGTCCCCAGTACCGCATGTTTTTTCTGATGGCCTCTGCGTTCTCGGCGCATTCTACGCTAAAACGTGAGGATATAGTGATTTCACTGGAAAATTTGACAGTGCCACAAAAGGTTTAAATACTGTTCTGTATATTTATCATTTAGAGGGCTGAAAGATAGAATTAACGACAGAAAAGTTACAGGTGGGGCGTGTAGCATTTTTTATAGGCGCTTCAGCGAATTTAAGCATGGAAAAAGCAGTGAAAAATGTATGAACAAAGAATCGTAATAGATCTGGAAGTTAGGCATGGCAAGCCTATCATAAAGAATACAAGAGTGCCAGTGGACATTATTTTAGGTTCACTCGCCGGTGGTATGAGGTTAGAAGAAGTTGCAGAAGAGTATGGCGTGGAAAAGGGTGATGTTTTGGCTGCAATAGAATATGCAACCCGAATAGTAGCCAAAGAAGAAATCAATGCTTTGTATGCCTAAACTAAAATTTCTGCTCGATGCCGATATGCCTTGATCAAGTGCTGAAGTAGTGAGGAGCATGGGTTTTGATTTTGAGCAGTATCACTGAGGAAAAGCTCAGAACTGCTATAACGGTTATTGAGCGGGAAAGATACAGACGGAGACCCATTGTTTAATATCTGTTAGAAAAGGAAGGCTGAATACAATAACCGCAAAAAGCATCCTTCGTGGGAGCGCAGCATGCCGATAATGTGACGATAGACTATGTATGTACTGCGGCATTGCAACCGTTACCTTAACTACCCGAGAAGGCACCGAAATAAACACAACACAAACCGACAGCACAGGCCACTATGCGTTTGCTGAGGTCTCACCCGACTACTACGACATAACAGCCACGAAACGCAGCTACGGGTCAAACGCCGCCCCGGTCACCGTAACAGCCGAAGCCCCGGAAACCGTGGACATAGTACTCTGCCAAAAAGGCGACTTCAACACAAATAGTGAACCCGCGGACGCGGGCGACTTAGCAATGATGGCAGATGCAACCAAGGCAGGAACATCAGACGAGACCTACGACCTGGACGGTGATGGCAACCCCGCAGATGAAAACGACTTGACGTTGCTGAAAGAGGTATCCGTGGGTGTGGCGGTGCTGGAGTAGGCGGTTGGGGAGATTTTTTTTCCTTCTTTCTTTTCCATTTTCCCTCCTTTTAAATGTATCCTAAACATATAAACACAGCAGCCATGTCCAAATCGTTTAAGCACCTTTCCACGAAGCAGATTAATTTGTATTTGTTCATAGTCCACAGCGTACACAAAGACATAAAAAAGTATTTACCGCATCTCAGCGCTCTCAGTGACTCCAGCAATAAATAAATCTGAACAATGATTTCTATCGGAACAAACAGGGGCAGATGATTTTCAATCTGATATTGTGCTCTATTAAAAGATTATCTCTTTTATTTCCTGAATTACCCTTGGATTTATTGAGACTTCTATCCCATAAGCTGTTGGCTTTTGGAGAATGTAACCTCTCTTAATGAGCTCTTTTAGTTCTTTTTTGACACGTTTTATTTCATGTGTTGGAAATCCTTTCACTGCGTTATCCTCGGATGTATGTCGTTTGCCAATATATTTATGAATAAAAAGATTTTTTAGTATCGCTTTTTGAACTCTGCTAAGCTCTTTTGTCATAGTACACATAAAAGCATATAGGATAGTTATATATAGAGACAGGGTTATCTTTCATTTCATGAACAAAGAAGAATATACAGAAGAGCGATCTGGTATTCAGGGATTGTTCACCGGGGCGATGGCTAAGGTGTTGGATTTCTTATTGACTTTTGAGGGGTTTGACTACTCTAAGGATGAGATTGCGAGAAGTTCCGAGATAGATTACGAGTCGCTTTATAACCTTTGGGAAAAGCTTGAATATTATGATATTGTGAAAAAGACGGGAAACACAGTAAATACTATGCTTTTCACGCTAAATACAGAATCTCCCATCGTTAAAGCACTTAAAAAGCTGCAGATTGAGGTAATATTTTACGAGGCAGATAAAATTGTACAGGATCAGACAGAAGAAAGTGTAATGTGTGAAGCTATAAAAGAAAAGGTAAAAGTAGTATAGAAAATCATATGCACAATTAAGCAAAGTCAAGATATGCAACCGCGCATTGTCCGAAGAAGAAGTGCGAGCAGATTACGAAGCCGGTTTGAACAGCCCCGCAAAGTATCTTACCGGTACCGTCACCGGTCCATGCGGAACAAACATAGCAAACGCGCAACAGTTACCTTAACTACCCGAGCAGGCGCCGAAATAAACACGACACAAACCGACAGCACCGGCCACTATGCGTTTGCTAATGTCACACCCGACTTTTACGACATAACCGCTACCAAACGCAGCTACTGGTCTGACTCCAACCCTGTCACAGTAACTGCCGAAGCACCCGTAACCGCGGACATAGTACTATGCCAAAAAGGCGACTTCAACACAAATAGTGAACCCGCGGACTCCGGTGACTTAGCAATGATGACGGATGCAACCGCGGCAGGAACATCAGACGAGACATACGACCTGGGCGGTGATGGCAACCCCGCAGATGCAGCCGACTTGACACTGCTGAAAGAGGTATCCGTGGGTGTGGCAGAGCTGGAGTAGGTGGCGGAGGGCTCTCCCTCGCATCACCGCACACGGGGGACCTATTGAGCGAAAAGTGGTATGACTCAGAAGAGTATATAAATGTTACAACCATATTCATGTTTAAGGAGAGCAGAAAATGGGAATAGAAATAAAAAAGAGCGGGGTATTCATACCCAATACGGTATTAGAACAAATTGGTCTGGATGAGTTCGAAGTTGAAATATCAGAAAAAGAACTAAAATTTCGACCTAAAAGTTATACAAAAAGGATGTTCGGATTCTTTAAAGCCGAAGAAAAGTTGGTAGATAGAGTCGTTGAGGACTATGAGCGTGAAACAGAAAGAAGGTACTTTGAAGATTAAGACTAGGTTGGTGGACTTTGATCTGCGAGAAGTAATTTTTGTAGATGCTAATATCTTTATAGATCACGCATCCGCGAATCCGAGCTATGGGAAATCGTGTGAGGCGTTTTTACAAAAAGTGGAATCAAAAAACATTGTGGCAATCACAACAACAGCCGTATTAGATGAAGTTAGCTATATGCTCTCTCTTCTTGAAGGTGCACGGGAATTGAAAACCGATGATTTTACGATAGTTCGTAAAAAGCTCAAAAAAGACCAGAAATTAGCCGTGGCATGTTACAAGAAAGTTCACGCGTATCTAAACTATATTTTCTTCCTTTGTGAAATGGGCCTGGACATCCCGAAGGTAGAACCTAAAGACATATTAGCCGCCACTACGATAGGTGGAGTGCATAGGCTCCTATTTACGGATTCTTTACATCTTTCCGTGATGAACCGACTCAAAACAAAAAACATTGCAACCAGAGATTCTGATTTTGAAAGGGCTAACGATGTAATAATATGGTATCCCTAGCATGTCTGAAAAGATATTTCTTATACGATTCTTTTGCCATATGCTACTAATAAATAAAGTATTGTGCCTACATTGATGCTATTTAGAACGCCGTTACGCTAGTATCTTCTCAAATACATCAATTGCATCGTCCAATCCATATAGGTGCATGGAACGCAACAACTAAAGAAGTAGTATGTTCTGTTTGATACGTTCTTCAACGGCGTGTTGACGAACTCAAGATATGCAACCGCGCTTTAACTGTGGATGAAGTGCGAGCAGATTACGAAGCCGGGTTGAACGGCCCCGCAAAGTCTCTTATCGGCACCGTTACTCCCTAGCCCTAATTCTGCAGAAATAGTCGGCGCAAACGTCACCTTAGCCACCTTAGAAGGTATCGAAATAGCCTACACCACCATCAACGGCAACTACAAATTTACTGAGGTCGCATCCTGCTCTTACCACCTAACATCAAAACCAGGCTACTGGCCCGATTCCGATCCCGTCACTGTAACTATCGAAGAACCCTCAACCGCAAACATATTGCTCTGCCGAAAGGGCGACTTGAACAATAACGGCGACCCGGCAAATGAAAACGACTTGACATTGCTGAAAGATGTATCCGTGGGTGTGGCAGAGTTGGAGTAGGTGGTTGAGTGGCCGTTTTTTTTCTCTGATCTCATATATTGAAAGCTATGAAAAGAAATGAAGATGTAAAGTGATGAAGCCGAAAAAAAAGGAGTACGTACTTGTAAAGATTAGAGAAAGAATAGGGGGAATACCGTAATTGTATTATGAATGAACGGGTTTTTAAGTGCGAAGAAGAACTTAATCTTGGTGAGGTAGAATGAGCACAAAAGTGGCAATAGAAATTCATGCTTCTCTCCTCCATCCAGATATTTGCTTTCTAAGTACTCGTGGCGCAACACCCCCGTTTCTGGGGCCGTTTTGTGACCTCAGTTCTCTAATATCCACCAAATTCCATCTGCCTGATAGATAATCTCTCCAGCACTATTTAACGTCTATTTCCATAATGAATTCATATCAAGTGTAATCATTAAGAATTCAAGCAGATTTTTTTGAAATTGGTTCCGATTGTTAGAAAATCATCGCCACAATTTCTTCTCTTCCCTCAGTGTCAGCGCAGGTTTATAGCGGATACACATAAAACACGTGATTGCACACTACAAACCACAAATCGCCACAGTACAGCGCGTCCTCCTGTAATACGAGCATGACGTTCTGACGTAATAGGTTTTATACGTTCAACGTAGCTTAAACGGCGAGAATTCTATCCCGCCACCCTCATAAAATTTCGTGAACCACTCGTAAAAATGCAGCCTGATCGTATGGATACCCGCCATTATCGCTTCCAGCGCTATTACAACCACAGTCCCGGCTAAGAACACCACAGTCGCCAGAACTACATGCAGACCCAAACACATAAATGTCAAAAGAAGGAACACTTCGATTAACGCCGCGTGGCATAACGCCAAAGCAAGAATCCTGCCATAAGATACGATATTAGCAAGGAATCGGAAGAAATTCTCCAGCAATGCGTCTATCACACCATCAATAAGAATAATAAGATAATCCATAGCACCCAGCTTTTCCTTTTTCCCGCCGGAGTCATGGTTTCCGCCACCTGCCTCATGTCTCAACTCGGCAATTACCTTGAGCGCAAAGAGCGAAAATATCGGCAGCACCATGTAAATAGTTATATTTCTTAGTAGTAACGGCATATTGTTGTCTTGCAGCTCTGTGAAGTGAAACCCGAATAGAAGCAGCAAGAAATACAGTGCGCCAAACAAACACCAGAGCTTTACAAAACCACTTAAGACCTCAAAGTAGTCTTTTTCAGACAACTTATTCGCTACATTGAGACATAAGCCAAGTCCCATATGTAAAGCCCCAATCAGCATAACCACAACGAACATGAATTCAACCTCCGGGATAGGCTCGAACCACAACGGATCGAGGAGAAGCATGTTCGGTATGTGCATACCCGTGGAATCATGAACCAAATGAGACGCGTAATGGCTGAATCCGAAGAATTCGCCGAATAAAACGCCGGCAACTACTGCACAAAGTCCGCATAAGACTACAATTATACCTGCACTTCTTATTTCCTTGTCCAGGCCCTTAAAAACAAACATCAATGCCAGACCGAGCAAAAGAATAATCAGTCCATGACCTATATCTGGAAACATAAGACCAAACAGAATGGGAAACATGATGGCGGTAATCACTGTTGGGTCTATATCCTTGTATAACGGACGCCCATACATGTTAATTATAGATTCGAACGGTTTCAAAATCCGAGGATTCTTCAGTAACGACGGCACTCGTACATCGTCTCGCTTTGGCTCTATCACCTCGACCACGGAAAACCCGCCGGTCTCATCACGTATCCCCGCGATTACGTTCTCCACCTCTTCTTTTGGAGTCCAGCCCTCGATGACTCGCACACGTTCACTATAACCAAACAGAACCTTCACTTTTGCTTTGTTATCTTCTATTTGCACAAACTCGTGCATTGCGAGCAAGTCCGCGAATTTTGTCTTCCTTATTTCCGCGACCTCGCGCTCCGTCCCTTTTATCGCATCCGCCTGCTGCTTTATCTTTGTCTCTACATCCGTTATCGCATCTTTTATACGTTCCGGTAGCTCTACCTCAGGCCGCTGCCAGGGCTCAAAGTCCAACCGCATCAACACCCTATCCACAGCTTCTTTATCCTCTGTCAGGGTTACAACAAGAGCAAAAACAACTTCGTCTTCACCATCTGGCACTTGCCGGGACTCAACGAAGTAGTTCGCCCCTACTACAGTTTCAAGAGATCCTGCCAAAGCTTCCAAACCCGACTCGGGCAGTTTACCCAGGTGTACAGTAATAATATCCTTTGCCCCTACAAAACCTAAATCCACACCAAAATCGTCTAAAACCATTAAAACTCTTAACAGTTCCTTCGCTTTTGATGAATCTTCGATTAAACTATCTTTATTTGTTATTAACTCATTAACTCGCTTCTCTAATTTCGTGAACTCAGTGTCAATCGCTTCTAAACTTATCCCTACTACTTCCGTCTTCCCCGCTTCTTTTTCGTCTTCTTGCTCTTGGAACAGCATCTCCTTCAAGCTCTTTTTGCTTTCTTGAGGTGGCTGTAACAGAGCTATCAGGTTGTCTATCCTCACCAGTAGCTCAGAAGCTTTTATTAACATCTCATCCGCCTTGGAGGGTACTACTAAACCTTCCCAGACATTTAAGAACTCCTTTATGTCTGTGAGATGTACGGAGCCCAAAGCATCTATTCTTTTGATTACGCCATCTACATGCTCATCAAGCGTAACAATTCGCAGTTCCCGCATCTCCACTGGTTTCAGCATCGTCTTATAAATATCTTTTACTTTACTTTAGTCTTTGGTTATCTATAACTATACCAAACAAAGTTTGTTTCGGTTTTTTTACCGAAACGTTAACAGTTTTTTGTGATATGTTTTAGTGGTGGGCTTATGATGTATTCGACAAGTCGTAAAGGGCCTCTCTAAATGGTTCTATCCTTATCACGCCCACATATGGCTACCTATGGGGAGCTTTAGCGGTAGAAATGCTTTCAAATCTCTTGCTCTCTCTAACAATATATTCGTCAACCACTCGCTCTTAATCTTCCCTGGCGCTTCACCTTTTCGTGTGTGGGGCATTTTTTGGTGCGCCTGAGTGTGTGACTTGTTCTAATCCCGTGAACTCGCGTGGTCGTTTCGTGTGTACACAAGAGACAAGCAATCAGTAACCATTCTCGGGCGCAGGTATCGTAAACATTTTTATAGCGAATCGAAAAAATTTTGTATGTCTAATTTATAGTATCTAGTTCATTCTTTAAGTAACAGGAAGGAGACGAATGTTTATGATGAAACGGGCGAGCCTCAAGATAATAGGGAATGTGCAAATGGTCGGATTCCGTACTTTCATCAAGAATGTTGCGGATTCGCTAAATGTAACTGGTTTTGCGGGGAATGAGGCTGATGGAAGCGTAAAGGTAGTTTGTGAGGGTGATGCAGAAGCGATAGAAGGGCTAATCAATGCACTAAAACAAAATCTACCGTCATTTGCGTGTATAGAAGAAATAACGGCGGCATATGAGGACTACAAAGGCGAGTTCATTCGTTTCGAGCGGCACGGTGCTGATGTTCCCGGAGAAGGCGAGACTGAGATGGTGGCTTTGATGCGGAGTTTCGATAAGAAAGGCGAGGCGATGATAGGCTTTTTGGGCTCGATGAATGAAACGTTAAAAGCCGTGAAGGCGGATACGGGCCTGATGCTTGAGAAGCAGGATATGATGCTGGACAAACAGGATATGATGCTTGACAAACAGGATGAAACAATAGCGGAAATAGAAGGAGTAAGAACCGACTTAAAGTCATATATGGCAGAGAAATTCACAAAGATTGAGCAGGATGTAGAAGCGATAAAAGCGAAATTAGGGATGGTTTAGGTTGCTTTTATCTTTGCATATAAAGCATATTTTCTCTACCACCTCGTCCATATGCACATCCAGTGTTTCAAGAATCTAATCTATCTTCTCATATGTGCGTCATATTTCTCCTAGCGCATTTTTTTTTGGTATTTGAACTGTATCTGTCTCCATTAACCGTAGAATATATTTGAATGTATTATGCGATTATCATCAGTACAACAGGATTTTTAACTTTTCCACGATTACTCAAAGGATGTCCTCCAACAGTATAACTTCTAACTATTTAGGACGCAGATTCATACGGGTTTACGCAGATTTGAGTTTTCTGCGTTAATCGGTGTTAATCTGTGTCAACAACCAATTTTAGTTGAATAATATGCTTTCTTGTACTTCAAATCCAATCTCATAACTTCGCGTACATCACTAACGTATCAAACTTTTTATACACTCAGTTATTACGTAGCAACATGAGTTCAGTAGCAGAAGCCGCAGAAAAAGCGGAACATTACCTTAAATTAAACAATAAATATCTCGTGGACGCAGATACACTGCTAAAGAGAAAGGATTACGTCCAGGCATCCGAAAAACTATGGGGCGCTGCTGCGGAGATAGTTAAAGTACTCGCAGCGAAGAGAGGCATCGCACTGAATTCGCATCGTGAACTTTACCGGTTCGTGGCGAAATTGAAAATCGAGCTTCACGAGCCGGAACTATTAAATCTGTTTAGTCTTGCAGGTGCTCTTCATCAGAACTTCTACGAGGACTGGCTACCACCAGAAGCCGTGATGGATCACGCAGAAGCGGTGAAGGAACTCGTATCGAAGCTCATGAAGACAATGTAAAAAAACATTCTTTATCAAATCGGAAAGTGTCAATACGATTGTTTTGTATGCAGTTTCTTCTAGCACATTTGCGGGTGAAAATAGTTCATAATTCTCAAGCAGAATATCATTCATATTATAAAAGCGTTGGACACGCACAAGCAACTTTCATTCATTATATCGAATCGAAGCACATAACGACTTTTTAATTTTTTCCCCTACTCACAACACCATCACCCGTTTCAGTACCGTGCTTCTTGGCGTGAACAAAATTACAATCGCGTCTCCCGTCTTTAGCGTTTTAAACTGTATCTTCAGCACGTCACCCGAATGAAAATCCGCGGGCCACTCCGTAGTAGCATTATCACCGTTCAACTCGAGAATATTCACGTTACTGCTCGTGACTTTTGCACCGTTATACCGTAATTCCAATTTCAGCTACGTATCGCCCGGTACTGGCCACTGGCTTTTTATTAACCGCGCCACCAATCGTATCACCGCAGTAATGCGTTAAAGTCACGGTTACGTTTGTTTTTGTCTCTTGCATTATAGCGTAATAACATCCGGAAAATCAACACTATCGAAATCCGAGTCGAAAGTAGCTATATTCTTTATGTCATAGTGCTTACACGTGGCAGCAATTAAAGCATCGTTTGGCAGCAATCTGTATTTCTCTGCGACATCTCTGACGGATTTTACATTTTTCG
>JAPVWK010000042.1 GCA_028572065.1 Candidatus Methanophagales archaeon | reverse complement strand
TAATCGATTTTTTGTGCAGATTTACAATTTTTATCTGTGGATGGGTGACCAATAGTTCTGGAAGTACACTAAAAGCCATCAAATAATATACGTTGGTAAGTATTTATAGATAAAAAGAAATTATCTGAAATTAGAGAGTTAATGATGCCTGAGGTTAATGGAAGAAGCGAATGGAAGTGAAGGCAAAATGAATGATAGCCATGAAGAAGAAGCTAAAAAAATACCTGTAAACGTATTCGATTTGGTTATTGCGATCATCGTGACAATTTCTGTTTTGATCGCAGTGAGAAGGCACTGTTGACTCTTAGCCATGCAAAAATTCTATCCATCTTCTTCGTCACTGAGAAACGCGATAAATGAGTAAGCATCTCAAGACAAATGATTTCATCCTTACTTTCATATTTGCCACTAATATCTTTAGAAATATGTTAGAGTCAAGATTTAAAAAAGAAGTTTCAAGAAAAGAGTTTTTCAACTAAAAAAATAATAACTTACCGTTATTTATGGATACGGATAAAAAACGAAAAGCTTATATATGGCATCAAATGCTACCTTAAAAAAGGAAGTAATAAAAAAGGGGAGCGTAATAGGGATAAGTATGAGCGAAAAAGAAAGCGGAAAAATAGGAAGAAATGTCTTAGCGAGAGGCATAGTTATTTGCTTCATAACGGCTATTATCAGTTCCTTGGCAATTTCAGGGTTGCCAGCACAGCAAACTGAAGGCACTGTTACTGTTACCGTAAATGCACCTGCGTATGTAGAAGGAACTTTTAACGTGACCATAGACGTAACAAACCTCACGAATTTTAACTCAGGGAAGTTCGACCTGTCATTCAATTTGAGTGTGGTGAACGTAACTGCTTTTGCAGATGGTAGCGTAGACGGGGAGACAATACCGGTATATGGTTGGGAGTTTGTGGATAAGGACAGGATAAGAGTAATTCTTGACGTTCCGGGGATTTCTGGCGTAAGCGGCTCTGGATACTTAGCGGAGATAAGCTTTGAAGTGGTAGGGAAAAGTGGAGATAGAAGCGAATTAGGCATATCCGAGGGGGTGCTGGTGGATACGGAAGCGGAAGCGATGCCCGCGGAATGGATAGATGCAGAAATTACAGTAGGCGTTGAAGAGGAACCTGCGTTCGATACCGGACCCGGCACATACCCCTGTATATCTGGCACGCATGAAGGAACAATAGAAGTTTACGATGATATTGCCGTTGAAAAGCTCTACACATATCCCTGTGCAGGAACAGGGGGGCATTCTGAATCCGTAAAGATTGAGAATGCAACCTGGTACGTAAATGCTACCTGGGATGGCTATACAGCAGGGGATTACCACAATATCGTTTTCAACGAACCGTTTATGCTACATGCAGGAGAAACTTACAGTTATACCATTAAAACCGGCTCGTATCCGCAGATTCATCACATGGATGAATTAGAAGTAGATGGCGGAACAATCAGATGCACAAAATTCAGAGATGCGAACGGCAGAGTGTATAACGACTGGATTCCAGCGATTACGCTGTGGTGAGAACAGTAGAGTTAGAATAAAGGAAGGGTCGAGGAAATGAAAGGAAAAGTGGGAAACAAAAGGAAGTTGTTGACGTGTAGAGGCATAGCAGTCTTATTTGTCGCAATAGCAGTTACGTTTATCGCAGTTACACCAGTGATAGCGCAAGAAGAAGCGGAAGTTACGGTTACGGTTAATGCACCGGAGTACGTAGAAAAAGGAGGAACTTTTGACGTGAGCATAGATGTGGATGGTGTAACCGAGTTTAACGGAGCACAGTTTGACTTATCATTCGATTCAAAGGTGGTGGAGGTGAAAAATGTTACAGAAGGGAGCATAGATGGAGAAGAAATACCGGTAGATGTGTGGGACCATGTTGATTCCGATACAATTAGAGTGATGCCTATGCTTGCTGAAGATATTGGCGTAAACGGTTCAGGGTACCTGGCGAAAATACGTTTCGACGTGAAGGGAAAAGGAGGAGATGAGTGCGTATTGGATATAGATAAAGGTGTTCTTTATAGCAATATAGTAGGGGCAGATTTTTATGCGGAAGAAATACTTGCGAGTTGGGTTGATGATAAGATTATAATAGGTGCCGAAGAGGAAGAAGAAGAAGAAGAAAGCACAGGCGAAGAAGTTACACCAAGGTCTCCGAACATAACTGCTTGGAAACCTGCTGAAAAGGTTGTAAGCAATGCAGTAGGCGACTCAAGAACTTTCGATGTCACCATAGACCAAATAGCCACTATTAGCTGGCAAATAAATGGTACAGAAGTGCAAATAAATGAAAGTACACGAGAAGCAGTTTTTACGAATAAGAGTGCAATTATTGGAACCTGGAACGTATCCGCAATCGTAACTAACACAACCACTGGATTATCTGATATGCATACATGGATATGGAGCGTAACACTTAC
Organism: Candidatus Methanophagales archaeon; assembly: GCA_028572065.1. Taxonomy (GTDB): domain Archaea; phylum Halobacteriota; class Syntropharchaeia; order Alkanophagales; family Methanospirareceae; genus QENJ01. The sequence continues at coordinate 13,913 of JAPVWK010000042.1, read as the reverse complement.
TGCAACTGTAACGCCAACAGCAACGCCAACGCCAACAGCAACGCCAACGCCAACAGCAACGCCAACGCCAACACCAACACTTGCACCTGAGGTAACACCCAAGTCAACGCCAACACGGGCACCTGAGGTAACCCCTCGGCCAACAATGACACCTACTCCTACGCCAAAACCACCAGGATTCGAAGCTATATTCGCAATAGCAATGATGTTGACAATTGCATATATTCTACGAAGAAAGAGTTGAAAGACGCGAAGAAAAAAAGAGGCTATGAAAATAAAGTTTTTATTAGGTGAAAAAAAGAAAAAAATGAAACAAAGCGCAGCATTTGGAATAATCGCAGTGTTGGTAAGCGCAATGCTGTTAGCATCGTTACCGGCTGCGAGTGCGAAGTTATACGGCGATGCTAACGGAGATGGAATAATAAACATGCAAGATGTTACATACGTGAAACTGATAATCTTCGGTAAGAAATCGGCTAACGATTATGCAGATACTAATCAGGACGGTAAAATAAATGTGGGTGATGTTATACAGATAAAGTTGATCATACTCGAGAAAGTGCCTTTTGGTAGAGTAGTGATTCCTATAGGTGCCTTCTCCAAAGGAACGGGCAGTGTTTTCATGAAGGGAAATATATTAAACATAGGACGTGCGCCAACTGCATCTATTGCTTATGAAGGACTTGTAACAAAAACTAGGGGGGGAGGATACGATGGCTGGCTTGCTGAGAGCTGGGAAGTGTCCGGAGATGCAAAAGTATGGACGTTTCACCTAGTAAAAAATGCTAAATGGCATGATGGAGAACCATTTACTAGCGAAGATGTGATATTCACACATGACTACCTAAAATCTAAAAAGCTATGGTTGTCTTCTGTACTATCAAGAGTAGACCACATAGAATGTCCTGATGACTACACAGCGGTATTCTACATGAAGACTTCGTATCCGGTATTTACTGATAGCCTCTCCCATACCCCGGGTATTGCCATCATCCCAAAACACCTATGGAAAAGCATTGACGATCCTGAGAATTATGTTGATGAGGAATTTATCGGCACAGGACCTTTCAAGCTTGTTAATAAGATTCCTGAACAGTACGTTAAGTTAGAGGCAAACGGTAATTATCATGGAGACAAGCCCCAGGTTAGGGAAGTAGTATTTAAAGTTATTACAAGTAAGGATTCCCAGATACTTGCGCTGAAGTCTGGAGAAGTTGATGTTGTGAATGACATTAGCCCTGTAATAGCAGACAGCCTTGAAGGCACAAAAGATATAGAAGTTTATCCGCTTCCCGATACAAAAGGTTATGAGGTTGGATTTAACATCAAGAACTACCCATCGAACATAAAAGCGTTCAGAAAAGCGATGGCTCATGCAATTGATAGAGAAAAGATCTGCAACATAGTTTTTGGAGGGTATGCAAGACCTACGTATACTACATTCCTGATGCCGAGTGTTGCACACGATTTCGTTGATCAAGACACACCCAAATATGACTATGACCTCGCAGAGACTAAGAGGCTATTAAAATCTGCTGAGTTCAGTGATACCGATGGAGATGGTATATTAGAAGGTCCTGACGGAAAAGATGTGACGATAACCATACCTGTTGGAGGAACGGCTGCCGCTGCCAGTGGCATAGACAATAAAATTGCAGCAATCTTAAAAAATGATTGGAAAGAACTGGGAATCGAAGTCACTATAAAGCAAGTAGACACTCAGCAGTGGAAAAAAGAAGTGCACAAAAATCCAGTGTTCATAGTTGGAATGCCATATCTCATGCATGACGACCCTGACGACTTAGCTCAATTTGGCTCGAAAGCATTCTTTGAAAAAGCAAACTGGTACGACTACGACAATCCCGAGTATGACAAGTTGATAAAGGAAGAGCGAAGTACGGCAGACAGAGAAGAAAGAAAGGAAATCGGATATAAAATGCAAGAGATTCTCGCTAATGATGTGCCAACAGTCCCAATTTGCAGTGCGGACACGATGATTGCATACAGGTCGGACAGATTCGTTGGGTGGGAGGATATATATCCACTGTATTGGGATGCAGATATGAAAATATTAATGGAAATAAAGAGTGCGGCAATTCGATAGTGTAAAAAGTGAAAATAAGACGAAAAAAAAGAGGTGATAGAAATGAAAATATTGATATGTGGTAAAGGTGGCAGTGGAAAGAGCACGACGGCAGCATTGCTCGCAAAAGCGATAGCGGAAAAAGGATATAAAGTCCTTGTGATAGACAGTGACGAGTCAAACTTTGGATTGCATCGCCAATTAGGTATGGGACTCCCAGACGACTTTATGAACTACATTGGTGGAAAGAAGGCAATGATTAAGAAGATGATGAAATCGATGCCAAAAGGAAAACCACTCAGTATATTTGATAAAACATGGAGAATCGAAGATGTACCAGAGGAATACTTGTCTGAAAAAAACGGAATAAAGTTGCTCGCTATCGGGAAGATACACGACTTTGGAGAGGGTTGCGCTTGTCCGATGGGAGTTCTCGCAAAAGAAATGCTCGAAAATCTGGAGGCGAGTGACAAAGAGGTAGTGATTGTGGATACTGATGCTGGTGTCGAGCATTTCGGTAGAGGCGTAGAACAGGGATGCGATATTATCCTAATGGTTGTAGATCCATCATACGAATCGCTTATGCTCTCTGTAAAGATAGAAGAATTAGCAGTCGGTGTCAAAAAGCCAGTCTATTTCGTTCTTAACAAAGTTGACAATGAGAGCAAGGACGTAATGCTTGAATCAGTGGATCAGAACAAAGTTATAGGGATGATTCCAGCGAATACGGATATATTTAGAGCTTGCTTGGCTGGAGAAGAGTTTGACGTGCATTTAGCAGAAATTGAGGAACTTGCCGAGTTTTTATTTTCAGGAGGTGTTTAAGAAAATGTGTAAAGGAGAAAGTAAAAAATGGAAAAATTAGCCGATAAGAAACCGGATGTAGATGATAGAAGTGGGCTGCTACGTGGTATAGCAATGGGTCTGGAGAAATCTCAGGTATTTCTCACTGCCGTTGAGCTTAATGTTTTCACGTTGCTCAAAGAACCAAAGACCGCTGAAGCTTTATCCAAAGAGCTGGGAACACATCAAGAACTCACGCATAGATTTTTAGATATTTTAGTTGCACTTGAAGTTCTTGTCAAGCATGAAAATCAATATGCCACAGTACCAGATGTTGCACCATTTCTTGTAGAAGGAGAACCTTACAACCTCAATTTCAAGCATTATTGGGAACATGTTACAGAAGCGCGGGATAATTGGCTGAATTTAAAACAAGTTCTTAAGACCAACCGTTTAAATAAAACGGATATATCTGTTATTCATGAGCATAAATTTGATTCTGACTTGATTGGGTGGATCGCCCGATGGACCATGCTTGGTAGATTACAGGCGACACTCAAAATTGTATCCAAACTTCAGGAGTTTAAGAACGCCAGAAGATTAATTGATTTAGGGGGAGGTCATGGACTTTTTGCTATTGGCTTTGCTCAGGAGAATCCCGAGCTTGAAGCAATTGTTTTCGACCAGCCGGAAGTAGCCGAGATTACACAGGGATATATTGCCAGATATGGAATGCAAGACCGCGTAAGAACAATGGCTGGTGATTTTACCAAGGATGACCTCGGATCAGATTACGATGTTGCTTTTGAATCGCTTGCTCATTATGAACCAGAAGAAAAGGTAGTTGCTTTCTATCGTAGAGTTCACGCAGTTTTGAATGACAACGGAATCTTTATTACACAGCGGCACACGATTGACAATGATGAAAACGGGCCGTTGTGGAATCTCGTGATGGACATGAATTGGCGTATGCACTATGGAAAACCATTTTGTTTTACTAATGACGAATTCTTCACCATTCTGGAAAAATCAGGATTTTCTGGAGATCAAGTCATTGAGATGTCTGAATGGTCTGGAATGCCCATAAGAATGATCATTGCAAGAAAAAGGCATTAGGTATATCTAAAAATCAAAAATGTACGCGGAATACATAATTAAAAGATTTTTTTACAGTTTTTTAGCTTTTTTCATTAGTATCAGCATAACCTTTTCCATATTACATCTGATGCCAGGGGATTATATTCATTATTTAGCGCCATATCTTGCAGAGGTCAACCCCGAGGCTTCAGAATTATTCAGACACCAATTCGGCTTGGATAAACCAATAATCGAGCAATACTTTATTTACATTTATAACGTGTTCCATGGTAATTGGGGCTATTCATTTCAATATAGAGTACCTGTATTGAAAATAATTAGTGAAAAGCTTTACTGGACTTTAATTATTTTATTGCCATCCACATTTTTATCTATCGTGATTGGTATTTTTATGGGGGCACATTTTGGATGGAGAAGTGGAACAAAAAAGGATTTATCTGTTTTAAATGTTATGATTTTTATAAGGGCTATACCATCCTATTGGTGGGCAATAATGCTCATTTTGGTATTTGGTTTTTATTTTAATCTATTCCCATTAGGGGGATTTATCAGTATTAGCGCCTTGGAATTAGGTATAAATTACTTGGATGTCTTGCATCATGCAATCCTACCGATTTTTACCTTAACGCTCTGTTCAATCCCTGGAATTTATTATCTAATGAGGAATTCTATGCTTTTGACGGTAGGAGAAGATTATATTATAACGGCAAGAGCGAAAGGATTAGAAGAAAGAAACGTTCTTCGCAAACATGCATTAAAGAATGCAATGCTACCCATGATAACAATGATTACCTTAGAATGCGCACATATGATTACTGGAAGTATATTTATAGAGACTATATTTTCGTGGCCTGGACTGGGATTATTAACTTTTAATGCAATATTAGCAAGAGATTTATTTTTGTTGCAAGGGATTTTTTTAATATGTACGTTAATAATAATTATAGCCAATTTTATCGCTGATTTATCCTATTTATATATAGACCCACGCATAAAGGTAGGAGAAAGTGCTTAGGAAAAAGACATTTGCTATTGGTATCTGTATTTTAGTAGCATTTAGTATTATCGCTATTTTTTCTCCGCTATTAACGCCATATGACCCATATAAAATCATTGAAACTCCTTTAGAAAAACCAAACAAAAATCATGTCCTCGGAACAAACGCTTTGGGTCAAGATATTTTCAGCCGGCTCATATATGGAACCCGGGCAACTTTACTCATAGGTTTTATAGGTGCTTTGGTGTCAATATCAATTGGAACTTTTGTAGGTACAGTTTCAGGATATTATGGAGGAAAAATAGACGAGTTTATTACACGAGCTATTGATATTATAATGACTATACCAATGTTTCCGCTCTTACTTGTGCTTTCGATATTTTTAACGCCAAATATGTTGGGTATCAGTGTCTTAATGGGCATTTTAGGATGGGCAGGTTTTTCCAGAATCATCAGGTCCCAGGTGCTGTCTTTATCAGAATATAATTTTATATATAGTGTAAGAGCAATGGGGGCTAGAGACCCTTATATTATGGCTAAGCATATTTTACCTAATATTTTACCATTGGTAGTTGTAAAATTTGTATTTGCAGCACAGAATTACATGCTAATGGGGGTAGGTTTAGGTTTTTTGGGATTGGGAGACCCATCGATGATCGATTGGGGACAAATGATAAATTGTGCGTACACCAATGGCGGATTTGCACTGGGGATGTGGTGGTGGCTGCTTCCACCAGGATTGAGTATTGCGTTTTTGTCAATAGCTGTCTCTTTAGTTGGATATAGTTTTGAGGATGAAATAAATCCGAGGTTACGGAGGATGGTTTCATGAGCTTATTAAAACTAACCCACTTGAAAGTGCACTTTCCCACACAAGACGGTATTGTAAAAGCAGTAAATACCATTGACCTTGACATAGAAGAGAATGGGAAAGTAGGGCTAATAGGGGAAACGGGCTGCGGAAAAACCGTGTTAGGGCTTTCAATCATGCGTCTGCTCCAGCCAGACACGAGGATAAAAGGAGAAAATGTGTATAAGGGCCGCGACCTACTAAAGCTAAGCGAAGAAGAGATGAGAAAGATAAGGGGAAAGGAAATCGCTATGATACTCCAGAATCCTACTACGTCGTTGAACCCCGTTTTGAAAGTAGGCGACCAGATAGCAGAGGCGATTCGTTTACATCAGGGATTGGATAAACGAGCGGCAAAAGAGAAAGTAGTAGAAATGCTCGCAGCGGTTAAGATACCATCACCAGAGAAAAGAGCGAATGAGTATCCGCATGAGTTCAGTGGCGGAATGAGAGAACGGGTAATGATCGCAATGGCACTTGCATGCAACCCTACTCTGATTATCGCAGACGAGCCGACAACAGGTCTGGACATTACAATAAAGATGCAGATAGTGCGACTTATGAAAGAGGTGACAAAGCAAAGGTCAATGCTGTTCATAACGCATGATTTAGATGCCGCGGCAGAGATTTGCGATAATATCGCAGTGATGTATGCAGGCGAACTCGTAGAATATGCAAAAACCGAAGCGATATTCAAAAATCCAAGGCATCCGTACACACAAGGATTCCTCAATTCACTACCTAACCGTGGCTTAAAGCCGATAAGGGGCATGAGTCCCTCTTTAATTGGCATTCCAAATGGCTGCAGGTTCTATCCAAGATGTGACCATGCAGAGGCGGCATGCAAGATACAGCATCCGGAAATGGTAGAACTAGGAAATGGTCACTTTGTGAGGTGTTTGCAGTATGATAGAAGTTAAAGACCTGAGGAAACATTTCTCTTCTGGAATACTGAAGAAACATAGTACAAAGGCGGTGGATGGTATATCATTCCTGATGGAAAGAGGGGAAACTTTAGGGCTTGTTGGCGAGAGTGGCTGCGGAAAGACAACCATTGGCAGATTGCTGTTACGATTACTCGAACCAACTTCTGGCAAGGTCATTTTCGATGGCATTGATTTGCAACAATTGAAAAAGGCAGAACTGCGAAGACTCAGACCGCGCATGCAAATGATTTTTCAGGACCCCGACGCATCGCTAAATCCGAGAATGACGATAGCAGATAGCATTGCCGAACCGCTGAAGCTCTGGCGAAAAATGGGTAAAAGCGAACTAAAAGAGCGAGTTTCTGAATTGCTTGAAATGGTTGGACTCAATCCCGAACATCTAAATCGCTATCCTTACCAGTTAAGTGGTGGGCAGAACCAAAGGGTAGTGTTTGCAAGGGTTCTTGCGCTAAATCCTGATTTTATTGTCGCTGATGAGCCGACCTCATCTTTAGATGTCTCGGTTCAGGCACAGATACTGAATATGATGCAAGAATTGAAAAAGGAATTTAATTTGACTGTTCTGTTTATCTCGCATGACCTCGAAGTTGTGCGGCACATAAGTGACCGAATAGCGGTGATGTATCGCGGTAAAATCGTGGAAATGGGTAATACAAAGGATGTACTTGGTTATGGAAAACATCCCTACACAAATGCACTGGTTTCGCCAGTTGTAATAGAAGAAGATGCGTTATTACAGGGCGATATGAAACCTGTAAACGCTTTTGGGTGTGTTTTTTATCCACGCTGTCCTTTTGCTGCGGAGAGTTGCAGTAAAAGAGAGCCGGAGATGGTAGAAGTAGAGAAGGGACATTGGGTGTTGTGTGATAAAATCTAAGAACTAAAGCCGAATTCCTAAGCAAAATTCAACATCTAAACCATAAACAAACCTTTTTATGCTTTTACACCGCTTACGGTGCAGATACAAAGTTTATGCTTTCACCTTTTTAGTCGCTTTTGCCTTCGTAACATCCTTCTTTATACCGCGTTGCACGAATTTCTTCTTCTCTTCCTGTTGTTCTATGTACCACCGTAATACTCCTGCATTTAGCAGCCATGTATTCAACAAGTCCATGACGAGCCCGAACAGGAGCACGATTGAAATCGCTTTTAATATTGGAATATCAATGAGATAAGAAACGACGAACATTGCAAGTACTGCGGTCAACGTGGTAGAGGTCATCATAACACCGGTTTTCATCGTGTTTCGTATCTTTTCGTTTAATTCGCCCTTTTTACGAAGTAGGTTTGCCGTCAGTAAAATATTAGAATCCACAGAATAGCCGATGAGCATGAGCAACGCCGCGACCGTGGCAAGCGATAACGCCATCCCAATCAGGTTTATGCAGGCGATAGCGATTACGATGTCAGAAAAAGCGGCAAAAACTACTGCTGAGGGTGGTATAATCTTTCGGAATACCGCGAATACTACTATCGCCATCAACGTAAAAGCAAGCATAATAGCATATAATGCTTGTTTTAGGTATTGCTCACCGAACACAGGGCTTATATTCGCCATCATGTAAGTTCCAACGCCATAACAGTCGTTTAGCAGATCTATTAACTCGTTCCGCTGCGGTTCGTCCATAGGTCCGAATTCAACTCGTTTATTGTTTCCTACACCTGTCTTCCCTACGAGTACAAGAGGATATTCGGCAAATTTCGCGGTTAGCACTTCTTGCGACTCATCTGTCGCCACTTCCACCATCGTTCCGCCTTTGAAGTCCATCCCCATACGAACGGGTGAACCTACACTCACTTGCGTATATGCAATAACCGCAAAAGCGATTAGCAAAATGACCAGGGGTATCGCAATCATGCTTTTTATCGAATACCGGGTTATATCCATTTTATCCAACCAGCTTTCTCTTTCTTCGCCTTCTTCTCTCATTTCCTTAACATTACCTCTTATCATATATCCATATCTAAAGGAAATAAAAAGGATATGCTTCTTTGTATCTGCTAAAGGCGGTCCCCCCAAAAAATCAGGGCACTTTAATGCAATAAAATACACAAAAAAGCGGTTTTACTTTATTAATCAAACTAAGCAGGAAGGCAGCGATGAAGACAAAAACCATTCTAATGGTCAGCGAGAGCGCGCATAACGCGGATATGTACTACGTCACGCATTTTTTATCTACTGCCCCTTTCGTGTATCTTCTCATTTCGCAGGATGCAACAGGAAAAGAGATACTCATCGTTTCGCAGATGGAATATGAAAGGGCGAAAAAAGAGTCGTGCATAAAAGACGTTCGTTCCTCGTTTGATTACGGGCAAGGACTGAAAACAGAAGAGCTCATTGTCCTGATACTCCAGGAAGAATCCGTAAATGCGGTGGATGTGCCAAGGTATTTCCCGTTATATCTAGCGGAGGCACTGAAGAAGAGCGGCATAGAAGTGGTTCCGGTGGATGACTTTTTAGTGACGAAACCGCGAGAGATAAAAACTAAACAAGAAATAGAGTATATTTTAAAGGCGCAGCGAGCATGCGAGCATGCAATGGAAACAGCCATAAGGGTTATAAAGGGCTCTACCGTGGAGGGCGATCTTCTCGTGGCGCACGACACGATTTTAACTTCTGAACGGTTAAAAGCGTATATAGAACACGCCTTGATTGATTCCGGCTGCACATGTGATGCCGGTGAGCCAATAGTAGCATGTGGCAAAAGAGCAGCGGTACCTCATTTCTCCGGTAGTGGCCCTATTTCCGCTTGCGAAGCCATCATCATAGACATCTTTCCGAGGTTGAAGACAGAGCGCTATTTTGCGGATATGACACGAACGGTGGTAAAAGGCGAGCCTGGAAATGAGCTAAAAGAACTGTATGCAGCAGTAAAACAAGCTCAGGACGCGGCATTAAGTATTGTTAAAGCGGGCGTAACCTGTAAAGAGGTACATAACCTGGTATGTGACATATTCGAGGGCCGAGGTTATGGCACTTTAAGATCAAACAGTAAAAGCGGATTTATTCATGCTACTGGCCATGGTGTGGGGTTGGATATACATGAGACCCCCAGCGTGGGCGATAATGATTACGAACTACGAAAAGGTAATGTGATTACAATAGAACCGGGATTGTACTACCCAAAACTCGGTGGCGTTAGATTAGAGGATATGGTGCTCGTGCAACAGAACGGCTGTAAGAATCTAACGAAATGTGAGAAGAAGTTCGTTGTATGAATCAAATACTCAGAACATCATCCTTACAAGGCTGAGGAGTATCTTCGGATTCTTCTTTATCATCTCTTTCAATAACGCTCGTTCCGTGAACTCTTTTATCTTTATATCACCCGCTAAAGGATGAAAGAACTCGTTAAAATCTTTGCTATCCAGGTTTAGTAACAACTGTTTCGCTTTCATCCCGGCATACAGGATTCTACCAAACTCTTTCTTCCATCTCTTCTCGTATTCCATCAACCGTCTCTTCGAGAAGTTCTTTTCCTGCACTGCCTTTGCAATCACCTCGCCTGCTATTTTCCCGCCGTGCATCGCTTCTAAGATGCCACCACCGGTGATGGGGTTTACATGCCTTGCCGCATCGCCAACCAAAAGCAGCCCGGCGGATACCGTCTCGTAAACTGGACCACTCAATGGTACGGCACCGTATATCTCAGTTATTACTTCACCATCCGGGAACTTATCGCGTGCGAATGCGTTCAAATATGCAAGTGCACGATGATTATCATCAGAGATGTCACCGCCGATTCCAACACCCACATTTACTGTATCTTCTCCTTTTGGAAATATCCAGGCATAGCCTTTGGGTGCAATCTCCTCACCGAAGAATAGTTCACCGTAGCCCGTGTTTGGTTCGACATCGCACATCAGGTACTGCGCGCAAGTAGAAATGTCCGCCAAACGCAGTCTCGTGTCTATGCCGCCCCATCTGCCAACCCGGGATTCCACGCCGTCCGCACCAACAACGACATCCGCAAAGATACGAATATCCTCTCCCGCTGCGTGTGCATAGATTCCTTTTACCTGTTCTTGCTCCTTTATGATGCCATAAGCCGCGGTTTTCACCCTAACGTCTGCACCCGCACGTATAGCATCCTGAGCGAGAAACTTATCAAATAAACGCCGTTCCAGCACATACATTGCCGCGTCCATACCGTCAACTGATAATACCACCTCGGAACCGTCAGGACCGTGGGTGATAGTTCCTTTCAGGACAGCGGAAATCCAGTTATAATCAATCTCCACGAACTTATCTATCTCTCGGCTTACACCCTCGGCGCATTTCACCGGCACACCGATTTCCGAGTTCCTTTCGATTAGAACAACATCCAAACCCTTTTCGGCTGCGGTTCGCGCTGCTATGCTACCCCCTGGTCCTGCTCCTACTACGACCACATCGTGTTTCTCATCTCTCATCTCTTTGCTAACCCCTTTACGGCCATAGCATCTTTAGTTACACGCTACATAGTTAAAGATGTGCATAGTTAAATCGGATGTGGTTAGTTCCGTTTCTCCAGCTGGCTACACGTTTTTTCCCAATAACTTAGAAAGAAGCGTTTTTCGCGTATCGCACCGATCCAGAAAGACGCAATTAGCGCATGGTGCATTCACGCTTTTATCGGGATATGCACCCCTTTTTATACGTCTCACGTGCTTTAACGTTTGTAAAGCCCGTGCTCTATCCTTTCTTCGTATCGGTGATTCACGGAATTCCGCAGCTCTTATGTATTCTACAAACCCTCTTTGTACTGTCGTCTCGAACGTCTCTTCGATTAGCATTGCATACGCAGCCAATTGCATCCTATCGTTTGGCCAAACGCCATAGTCCGGGCTTTTACCCGTTTTTACCATGCAGGGTATGAGTTCGGTCTCTGTCGTTATCAGTTTGTCCACGCTGCCAGTCAACCGCAACTTTTCCGCGACCATCGCGTGTTCCCTATCGTATCCCCACATTTGCTGCAGTTCTAACAGCTCGTTTTCCGCTCGTGCCTTATTCAGCCATGCTTCATCTTCTACTATACCGCACACAAATTCACGTTTCTCGGTATCTAAGACATCTTCTGCCACGGCATTCAGTTCTTTTTTGTATATATGTTCTACATCATCCACGATTTCATCAATTACACTTTTTGCTGTTTTATCCGGCTCGACTACTTCGTCTGCCACCTCGCAGCCGTAAATCCTATGCAGATTGAACGCTAACTCTTTCCAGAGGATACGCTCAATCATGCTTCGTTCGTTGGCGCTTATTATTAGTTCTGCGTGTTCAGGTTCGCGTGCACGGAAATATACCAGTCGGGGGCATATTCCATATTGCGTTAAGTCGGAAACTTTAACTTTCGGGTTTTCGTGCACCATTTTGTCACCTTGTTTGGTTATACCCTTTTCATTCTTAAAAGCGTATTTGTGTAGAACCACGAGATTTTACGAGATTCCACAAACCTTTTACAAGCAAAAAGCTTTACAAGAATTCATTAAGGAAAGGGACATTTTTAGTTTTTTGATCAAACTCTCTTTTTCTATGTTAGTGGTAGCTGTTACCAATTCATTTTCATAAGCAAGGTTTGTTTTGAATTAATACTAAAAATAATCGAGAAATATGATCTATTAGAGGAGGAAGCGGTATAAACCTGCAATAGAAATATTCTATAGCGAAGAGGATGAGGGCTATATAGCGGTGGTTCCCGAACTACCAGGATGCTCCGCGTTTGGGCAAACAGAAGAGGCAGCATTGGAAGAGGTTAAAGTTGCCATAGAACTCTGGTTAGAAACAGCAAAAAGAGAAGGACGTGAGATACCACAACCTCATGGAAAAGAACACCTCAACGTACTATATGAAAATACATTTCGCACCACACGACCTCAAAAGGCAGGTATATAATCTCCACCAAAACCTGCCACACAGCGAGCCTCTGTGATTGCTTTTCATCTCTAAGCATTGAACTAAAGACGTTAACTTAAAAGTACCGCTAGAGAAGTGTAGGCTCACTATCTGGAGAGTTTTATACTCTGCGAGGAAACTTAAAATCTCTCTATTTCATTGTGTAAATTCTAACCTTCACCCCTTACCGTCACCCTCAGTGTAATGGTAGTATGAAATCGTATTTTCTCCTGAGTTAATCATGCGGGTCACATCGAGCCACTTGCCCTTGCCAACGCTTTCTTGAACTTCCCTGCCTTGGATATAATCATGGATAATCCCGCCAAGATTTTCATCACGTCACAAAAATTTCCAGGCATAATCTCCGTTTAATTTCATATACGCAGCCCATCCCCCGTATTGGTTGACTTTACCTTCGCCCTTGCCATACACACCAGCTTCAACTTTATTAAAGTTCTGTGGCATGTCTATCGTCCATGTTTTTGGTGCCCGAGTGTAATTAACTACGCAAATCTCAATAACTTCGGATTCTTCTGGTGTTGGTGTTGGTGTTGGTGTTGGTGTTGGTGTTGGTGTTGGTGTTGGTGTTGGTGTTGGTGTTGGTGTTGGTGTTGCCACTTCTGCAACTTCCCCTCCGTCACCCACAGATTCCTCTTTCATTTTTATCACGTAATTTGCCTTAAGAAGCAAAAACACGTCTTCTTCGCCTTTTTCGTAATGAACACAGATATCCCCCCTATCCCTCCTTTCAACCGGTGAGTAAACCAATCCGAGAAATTGGGATTGGATAGTCTGGAAAAACCTTGTTGCGGAAGTGATGTCTTCAACCTTAAGCGCTGCTACTAAGGTATAATCTTTTCCTTGTACCAAAGCACCAGAAGTTCCCTCGGGTGAGAAATCTTCAATTGGCCTATCGGTAGTCAGTAATCTTATTACATCGCCCGGTGCCGATTTGGATATATTCCTGCCCTTCAGCTCTTTGACAGTAGTTCCGAACAGGGGTAGTTTCGAATCAAAAATCAGCACAGGAACAGACATGAATATAACAATTTTGAAAAAATAACTGAATATACCACTCTCCACCCCACACCCTACCCGAAACATATTTATAAGTATAGTATCTTATCCAATGTAGTGACAAAAATGCATACACCAATATTGAATGGTTTTGGAACACAGGAGAGCGATCTTTTTTCGATTCTCTCTGTGTATAGTGACGAAGCGACAATACAAGTACCAGAAGATAGGAATACTACCTACTACCCAATGAAAGATGT
>JAPVWK010000041.1 GCA_028572065.1 Candidatus Methanophagales archaeon | reverse complement strand
CAGGTCGCTATGGACATACCGAACTGGGAGCACATTGGACGGGTAGTGAAAGAGTTACCGAGGAACGACCACCTGATTATAGAAGCCGGTACACCGTTGATAAAACGATACGGGGTAGATATAGTAGGAAAGATAAAGGAGATAAAGCCCGAGACGTTTGTGATTGCGGATTTAAAAACACTTGATACTGGTAACTTAGAGGTGAGGATGGTTTCGGATGCCGGTGCGGATGCCGTAGTAATTTCAGGCTTAGCGCCCCATCAGACGATAGAGAAAGCGATAGCAGAGTCGAGAAAGACGGGCATCTATTCCAGCCTGGATATGTTGAATGTTGCAGACCCGATAGAAGTGATTAAAGGATTGCACAAAAGCGGATTTATGCCGGATGTAATAGAATTACACCGTGCGATAGATGTGGAACAGGATGAGCAGCATGCCTGGGGCAATATCAACGAGATTAAGCAGATAGACGGTAAGGTACTGGTAGCAGTGGCTGGCGGAGTACGGGAAGAAACCGCGCCGGAAGCGTTGGAAGGCGGTGCTGATATTTTAATCGTGGGTCGCGGCATAACGAATACGAAGGATGTAGAAGGAGTGAGCCGCCGGTTTTTGAGGTTGATGAAGGACGAGATAGACCAGTACAGGGTGATGACCGATTTCTGAGTTACTTAGATTAGACATGACGGCGAAAACTTGGAAATTTGGGGATAATGTAGATACGGATCAGATAATCCCGGCGGAATATCTGACCACAGGAGACGCGAAGAAACTGGCAGCTCATGCGTTCGCAAAAGTAAGACCGGAATTCGCAACAGAAGTGCACGCAGGTGACGTTATCGTGGCAGCCGATAATTTCGGGTGTGGTAGTTCGCGGGAGCATGCACCACGTGCACTAATCGGTGCGGGTATAAGTTGCGTGATTGCAAAGAGTTTTGCACGGATTTTCTTCCGGAATTCTATTAATATCGGGTTGCCGTTAGTAGAGGCAGACGTCTTCGACAGGATAGAAGAAAGAGACGAAGTAGAGATAAGTTTTGACGAAGGGCTGATAAAGAATCGTACAAAAGGCGAAGAATACAGGTACAACCCGCTACCGGAATTTATGCAGAAGTTATTGGATAGTGGCGGGTTGATTCCGTATATTAAGGGGCAGAAATGATAAGAGCAGGTATAATCGGCGGAACGGGCTACACGGGTATTGAGTTAGTAAGGCTGCTTGTGATGCACCCCGAAGTAGATTTATCGGTAGTAACGTCACGGAGATACAAAGGTGAGAAGGTAAGCAAGGTGTACCCACACCTGTTCCCTTTTATAGAACTTGAATACGAAGACGTAGATACGAAAGAGATAGCAAAAAGAAGCGATGTTGTATTCGTGGCGGTGCCTCATGGAACGGCAATGGACTACGTGCCGGGGTTAATGGCACAAGGCGTGACTGTGATAGACTTGAGTGCGGACTACCGGCTGAAGAAGGTGGAATATGAACGGGTCTACAAACGTAAACACAAGGACCAAGAAGAGCGAGAAGCGGTATACGGGCTGACGGAACTGCATCCCGAAGTAGCAGAAGCTGATTTGGTTGCGAATCCGGGCTGCTATCCCACAGGTGCTATACTTGCGGTTGCGCCATTAGTGAAAGCGGGACTGGTTAGCCAGATAGTATTCGATTCGAAGTCCGGGATTTCGGGTGCGGGTGCAGAACCGTCTGAAACGTCGCATTTCCCTAACCTTTCGGAGAATATCATTCCCTATAAAATCACGGAGCACCGACATGTAGCTGAGATGAGAAACGAGTTAGGTGTGAAAGTAAGTTTTACGCCGCATGTCATTCCATCTATAAGAGGCATACTTACCACCGCGCATGTTTTCTTAGCAGAAGAAAAGAAACGTGAAGAACTCGAAGCGATATACAAGCGGTTTTACGCGGGTAAAAAATTTGTACGGATCAGAGAAGGTACGCCGTCATTGAGTTCTGTAAGGGGTACTAACTTCTGCGATATTGGGATTTCCGTAGAGGCGAATAGCGATCGGGTTGTTGTGGTTTCGGCAATTGACAATCTGGTTAAAGGTGGTTCCGGGCAGGCGATTCAGAATATGAATGTGATGTTCGGGTTGAGCGAAGAGGCAGGGTTGTGGTTTCCGGGGTTGGTTCCTTGAGTTAGGCGTGTTTGGGATTGGTTTAAAGCACGAATAGTTCTGGACAAAGTGCTTTACTAAAAGCCTCGGGAGGGATTTGAACCCTCGACCTGCTGATTACAAATCAGCCGCTCGGCCAGGCTAAGCTACCGAGGCACAGATTTTATTAGCTTACTCTTTATATCTATTTTTTGTTTATGTAATAGACTTTAGTGTGGTAGGCTATTAAGAAGTTTATTGCATCAAAATTGAGCTGGTGCAAAACGAAATGACGGAAAGCCAACTGTACATCCTCGACGGTTTGTTAGGCTTTACGCTACCACAACGTACGTACCCGCGATTTTATCGTGCCAGCCTTGTTTATTCTTATCAATCAAGAGCCAAAGGTAGCCCATACCTACTACCAGACCGGATATGATCATACCTACCGCGCGGAGAAACCCTTTTCTATATCCTATCGGGTAGGTCTCATCTGTTCCACATAGCTTTATCTTCATTGCTTTCATACCGAGTGACTGCCCCTTACCGAAGAGATAAGTAAAGTACCCAATCGAGATTGGTAATCCGATAAAAGATGCAACCCTGTACTCAACACCGCTTGTCATAGCAATGAACATCAAAGCATAGCCAATCAGATTCAAAATGATTGCGTCTATGACATACGAGACAAACCTTATACCGATACTTGCTTTTTCCATTCGTATCTACACCTTTTAGCTTTGCGTTTGCTTAATACCTATTCCTACTTATTTTTAAAATGATAAATTAAATGCAAAAGGGTGTGGATATGATATTGAAGCAACTCAAGAACGCAGGAGTACTGGAGGTTCTGCAAGAGCGGATAGGACGGCGGCCCGCCGTCTACATTTTCCCACAGTTGATCACGATCTCTGAAGGGGGAAGGAGATAGTGAATCACCCATGACCCACAAATGTCGTTGTGTATCATATTTTGGGTTTCATGACACACAACAGAGTTTGTGTATCATACATGCACCACAAAAAGGCATACTGCCAAGTGTAAAGTCCCGAAATTAGTTCGTCAAGAAGCTTCACCTCAACTTATGGGGAAGTTAACAGACAATTACGAAATGTCTCATGAATAGTAAGCGAAACAATATTAGGCCTCTACATGCGGTTTACCAACACCAATGTAAATAATACCCGCCTTTTCGCATTCCGCCTTATTGTATGCGTTCCGGCCATCTACCAGCACGGGCGTGCGCATTTTGGCTTTTAACGATCTTAGATCCAGGTTGAGATATTCGTTATGCGGGGTAACGAGCACGATAGCGTCAGCGCCGGTGATTGCTTCGTCTAGGTCCGTAGTAAACGGAATATCAAAATCACGTACATAGGGATCATGAAGTACTGGCTTTGCTCCTTTTTTCACTAACAGTTCATAAAGCGGTTGTGACGGTGTATTTCTCGTATCATCAGAATTTTCCAGAAATGCAACGCCCAAAATCGCTACTTTCGCACCTTCCGCTTTTCGGCCTGCCTTGTTCAACCCCTCTACCACCAGATCCGCCATGTGTGTCGGCATCCACAAGTTCAATTCCCGGCTTTTAACAATGATAGTCGGTTCAACCTTGAATGTACCGTACGTATCCACACCATACTTTAACAACCATGGATCCTTTGGAAGGCAATGTCCTCCCACACCAGCCCCGGGAAAGTGCATGTTCCTTATGGGATTAGCAGACGGATTTGACGGATCATTCGGCAATGTATTCACCAGTTCGCGTACCTTAAAGGCATCCACACCTAAACTTTCACACATCAATGCCATTTCATTTGCAAATGCTATATTCACATCACGATAAGTATTTTCTGCCACTTTTGCCACTTCCGCGGTGAGCACATTTGTCGGATATAATTCCGCCTTTACTATATGTTTATATAACGCCATAGCTCGTTTGGTGCTCTCTTCATCTATCCCGCCAATAATCCGCGGATAATTGATAATATTATGGAGTAACCGTCCCACCATAACTCGTTCATAGGAGAAAGCCAGCGCGAATTCTTTACCGGCTTCTAGTTGCGATTCCACTTCCAGTATCGGTTTCACAACGTTTTCCGTTGTTCCTGGTGCAACAGTAGATTCTATAACGACCAGAATATTCCGCTTTATGTGGCGTCCAACTTGTTCGCTCACTGCCTTAAGGGATTCATAGTGCGGTATGCCACGTTCATCCGTGGGCGTTTGTACATCTATCAGAATAGCGTCGGCACTAGCGCATTCCGAAAAATCATCGGTAACTCGAAATGTTCCCTTTTGTACCACTTTCGCTATTAACTCCGATAAACCGGGCTCTTCGCCTCCGATCGGATTCTTCCCGTTATTGAGCCACTCGATTTTCCAGCCCGAGCGTTTTGACCTTCTCTGAACCCCTACTACGTTACAGCCTTCTACATCGGCAAATAGAGCTGCTGCGGGTATACCCACATAGCCCATGCCGATAACAACTATCTTCTTCTTCATTCTGTTGATACAAAAGATACTATTTGTTAGGTAAAGCTTTCTTATTGGTCCAACCCCTCTTCTGGGGAATACGTTATCTAAAGACGAGGAAAAAAAAAGAGTGCTCGTTAGAGAAAATCTTAGAAATTAAAAGAAAAAAGAAAGAGGTTAATATACGGGAGTAATACCCAAAGCATCAGTCGCCGCATCTATCGTCACATCTACCAGCAAAGCCAGCGACGGGTCGTAGCATCTTTCCATACTTCTCATTTCCTCTGCGGTTATACCAGCACGTATGGCAACTCCCAACTCGTTTACACGTTCCGCGACAGTGACTTCACCGACCATTTGCGCTCCTATCAATTTCTTGCTATACGCATCGAAGATCAATTTTAGGGTGAGAGGAGTCGCTCCTGGGAAATATCGTGCCTTTGTGAGTTTCGTTGCCTTACCACTTATTGTTTTTATCCCTGCGCGACTTGCCGCTTCTGATGTAACACCTACCGAACCTATCAAGACACCCCCAACATCCGCCACTGTTGGTCCGAAACAATATTCGCATGGTGAATATAAACCCGGTTGCCCACTAATATCGCTAAGTATGTTATCAGCTATAACCGTAGCTTGAGTGACCGCAGTAGATGCAAGTTGATTCAGTCTCGGACGATGTGTGATGGCATCTACAACTTCCGCACAGTCACCAACTGCATATACATTAGTTATATGCCGTTTTCCTTTTTTAACGTGCATTGCTCTATCCGTGACTATTCCTCTACTTTCGCCTATATCCACACCCGCTTCCCATGCGAGGTCTATCTCAGGGATCATCCATTTCCCGATTATAACTATATCTGCAGGAATCTCCTCTTTCTCCACTTCCCGTTCTCCTATCACCACCGATTTCGCCCTCCCCTCATGACCTTTTATAGCTGTTATCTCTCTACTATCGAGAATAAATCTTACGCCGTCTTTCTCCATCCGTTCTTTGACCATATCGCCCATATCAGGGTCTAAGCTCGAAGGCAGCAAAGAAGGTGATCCACCATGAACCGTTGTCTCCAATCCTCTCGTTGAGAAAGCAGCTGCCGCTTGCAATCCTATAATACCACGACCGCGAATATAAGCGTCTTTCACACCCTCGACATTCAGAGCTGCTTCTATCTTTCTCGCATCGTCCTCATCGTTAAACGTGTAAACACCTTCAAGTTCTGTTTCTTTTACGAATTGTTTTCTCCCTGTCGCTATAACGAGAAAATCGTATTTCAGTGTCTCACCTGTTTTAAGTGTCACACTGTTCTGTTCTAAATTTAGTTTCGTTACTTCTGTCTCGGTTCTGAAGTCCACACCCTGGTCGAGGAAGAACTGCGGCTTGTTTATCTCCGTTCTTTCTATCTCATACCAGCCACGCAAAGCAAAAGGCAGTCCACAGGTAGATACCCAACCGCTTTTCTCGCGCTTTAATACCGTAAAGTCCATCTCCGCCTCTACATCGCTCTTCCTTGCAAGTAAGCTCCTCAATACATATATCCCGGCAATGCCGCCACCAACAATCACGATTTTTTTTACCATCTTTCTCCTCCACTCTCTTATATATTCAGTAATAACGTTGGATGCCCAAGGCATAAATAATTAGCAGTTT
Source organism: Candidatus Methanophagales archaeon (assembly GCA_028572065.1). Taxonomy (GTDB): domain Archaea; phylum Halobacteriota; class Syntropharchaeia; order Alkanophagales; family Methanospirareceae; genus QENJ01. Next base: position 10,122 of record JAPVWK010000041.1, on the reverse strand, counting down.
TTTTCTCTACCGCACCTCAACCAACCACTAACACAGTCCAGATCGGACCTCTCCGTAAACACCATAAATCACTATCACACTCACGATAAGATACAATACGCTTACGTTACCGAGTGTGCCGAACATATTCGCAACTACAAGCAAAGCACCCAGGATGCCACAACCCAGTATTGCTATCCTCGGTGCAATCCGATCCACCACCCGCTTTATCGCTTTTAAACCGCTGCGATGCCCGTAAATCGGGAGCCCGGAATCACGCACCATTGCTTTTATATCCCTCGTTTCCAGACCCGGCGTTAGTTTTAGCCATATTAACGCGATTAGCATTGCAACAGCGACCATTATTGAAACGGTTACTGTCAGTCTTACTGCAATTTGCCAGCCTACAATAGTCGGAGTTGAGATATGCACGAGAGAAGGAATCCAATCCCAGGGGCTATAAATCGGCGAGAGATAATACATCAATCCCGATACGGCATTCCCCTGTGCATCGTATGTCCCGAATCTGGTGATCCCCCTGCACCAGAGCAGCCTACCAATACCTTGCACGCACGCTAGTATGGCCCAACCACCCGGGAAAAAAACTAGGGGTGCAACAATCGCATACGAGAAGTGCATAAGCGTAATCGGAAATCTGACTTTGCCTCTACACCTTCGCCTTTTCAAATAGCCGGGTATTCGTACATCTATACGAGCACACGTCAGATACACAACGAGTAAGAATACTGCGACTGTCGTGATAAGCGCGATTAAGTAATTCTGGAATATAAAAGCCAACCAACTTTCTGATTGTTTATATGGTACTACTTGTTGCGTTATTTCTATCCACCTCGGGATTACTCCAACTGCTAAGCCACTCGAATCAGGCATCCAATTGATAAGTCCGGTAATTAGCTGCTGCGTGACTCCCGCCACAATAAGAATGCCTATTCCTGAACCTACACCCCATTTCGTGACTACACCTTCCATATAATAGATCAACATCCCACCGAAGAATACCTGTAAGAAGATTAAGAAGGATATGAACTGTAGAGATACCCCTAACTGGTATGCTAGCCCGGGGTCGGGCTTATAAAAGCCAATGACATAGCTAAAACTTGCGAGAAACACGAAACAAAGAACGAGCAGTTTATGCAGGTTCAGATAAAACGCCTGGTCCTTTGGATCGCTCAAGTCGAGCTTCCCTAGCTTAGGACCCGCCAAAATCTGTAAAAAAAACGAAGCACTTATGATTGGCATGATTCCAACGGCACTAAGCGAGAATCTTTCGCCTGCGAATACGGTACGCCAATGAACGAAGAGTTCCATTGATTCTGAGGATAGCCCGAAGAGCGGGATATTGCCCATAGCAAAATAAAGTATAAGTATAGCAGCAGTAAACATTAGCTTCGTCTTGAGCGGTACATGCCTCCGGGGGCGTTCTACCATCGGGATCTTAGTTAAAACTAACGTTACCGCAGCCCTTATACCTTTCACTCTCGTCAAAAGCGCGCCAGGCAAAAGTATTAGCCCGAACGTTAACGGATCTATCATACCTTTCAATCTTATGCCACGGTTATCCGTCGCCGAAGAATCTACGCATTGTTGGGTACATCTCCATCATCTGCTCCGATGCCACGTCCTCATAGAGCCTGTATGCAATACTCACAGCCAGAAGTAAACCCGTTCCTGATGCCTGACCGAGTGTGCCGAACATATTTGAAAGCACGCATAACACGCCCAAGATAGCACCGCCCATCAACGCTATTTTCGGTATGTAGCCCTCCATCAGTTTCTCGATTGTCGCTTGACCTCTCCGATGCCCCGGTATTTGCAGCCCAGAATTATGTATCTGCGCTGCTACATCTTTGGGCCCCATGCCAGTCGTATTAATCCAGAAAAGCGCGAATACCGCACCGCCTACGACCATAAAAATGAGGTCCACACTGAGCCTCGTGGCTATTTGCCAGCCGGCAATAGTCGGAGTTGAGATATGCACAAGAGAAGGAATCCAATCCCAGGGGCTATATATCGGCTCAAGATAATACATCAATCCCGATACGGCATTCCCCTGTGCATCGTATGTCCCGAATAGGGTAATCCCCTTGCTCCAGAGCAACCTCCCAAAACCCTGTATGCTCGCCTGTAACGCACGTACAAGAATCATCGGCAGTACGCTTGCGTATAACAACTTAATTGGGAACCTACCACGAGCTCCTCGCGCCATTGAATGCGCTAATGGAATCTCTAAACGCGTGCTCTCAAGGTACACAACGACAAAAAATACTACTATGGTTGAGATAAGCGCAATTAAGTTATTCTGGAATAGAAAAATCATTCCTCCTTCCATCATTTCATATGTGGATACGTGCAACGGCGAGCCAGGCCAGAGTAACTGAAACCATCTTGGAATCACACCTACCGCCAATCCACTTGTCGGGTCGGGTATCCAGCTAATGAGTCCGGTAATTACCTGTTGCGAGACTCCTGCGAGTATGAACAACGAAATACCTGATCCTATACCCCATTTTGATACTACCTCATCCATGAAGTATATAAGCATCCCCCCAGCGAATACCTGTAAGAACAGCATGAGCGAGATAATCTGCAATGATACACCGAGATCCCCTGCTATTGTAGGATCCGGCTTGTAAAAGCCAACGACATAAACCAAGCTAATAAAAACAGAGAATACGATAACGAGTAATTTCTGCAAGTTCTGATAAAACACCTGGTCGCGCGTGTTGCTCAGGTTTAAGTTTATTATCCCTGCACCGACCAGAAGCTGTAAAACAATGGAAGCATCCACGATTGGCATGATACCAAGCGCAGTAAGCGAGAACCGCTCTCCAGCAAATACTGCACGCCACTGACCGAAGAGGTCCATTGATTCGGGAGATAATCCGAATAGTGGGACATTACCCAATGCAAAGAAGAGCACAAGTATACCAACGGTCCAGGCCAACTTCGTCTTGAAGTGCACGTGCCAGCCCGGGCGTTCCACCATAGGGAACTTATTTAAAAACTGCGTAAATGTGTCTCTTAGATTTATCGCTTCCATCTATGCTAATTCACACCCCACTCGTCTGCTCTACCGTGCCACCTGCACTTTCTATCTTATCCTGCGCTAGTCGTGATATTTTATTCGCTTTGAGCGTCATTTTATTCGTTACCTTGCCCTTACCCAGAACTTTTTGTATGCCGAGAGGAGTTACATCAAGATAAATACCTTCTGCTTTCTCTTCCGCTTTGCCCTGCGCTATCAGCCCGGGCATTAGGTAATCCAACTCGCCTACGTTTATCGTCACATTATCCTCTGCACGTTCGTGCGAGGAATCACTTTTATTCTTTCCCTTTCTTATGCCTTGTTTCAGAGACACCACGAAATGGTGCCCGAATGCGCCCGCGCGACCAGCTCCGCCCTTACTTCCTTTGCCCCTCCTCTTCTTAGCGGAACCGCCACCGCAAGTCCTTGTCCCCCTTATCCTCTTCACCCTCTTCTTCATTTCTGCTTCCCTTCTCTCCGCAAATAGGTTCTATATATTATATACCTTACTTTTATACACACAATAGTAGTTAAGTTGCTATAAATCGGAGATTAAAAAAAAGATGATAGAGGGAGTAGAGATAAGAGTAGAGAATGTGGTTGCGAATGCACGGATTGCTGAGGAATTAGACCTACAATATATTGAATCGAAGTTAGAAGCAGCAGTATTCACGAAGAAGAAGTTTCCAGGGTTGGTCTATCGGACGAAAGAGCCGAAGTCCGCTTTTCTTATCTTTCGTTCCGGGAAAGTGGTGTGTACCGGGTCAAAGACGGAAGAGAATGTGCGGGTAGTAATGGACCGGCTTTCCACAGACCTCCGAAGTTTAGGGATAGAGGTGGCAGAGCATCCTGAATTTAAAGTACAGAACATCGTTGCTTCCGCCAATATAGGCAAAGAACTCAACCTTGGGGCTATCGTAGTAGGGTTAGAGCTTGAGGGCATGGAGTACGAGCCAGAGGTTTTTCCGGGTTTAGTGTATCGAATAAAGGATCCAAAAAGTGCTATACTGATATTCAGTTCTGGGCGGCTGGTCATAACGGGCGGGAAGACGATAGAGGATTGTGAAACGTCTGTGAAAATCTTACTGGAGAAATTAAGGTCCTTAGAACTGTATTGAAACGGAATTCGCGGGAGTGCTGTCCACGTGTGAGCCGAAGATACTGGCTTTTTGCTGTGTGTGGTGTTCTTACGTAGGTGCAGACCTTGCGTGTGTATAATATTTAGTAGAGAAGGATCCATTAATTGGTGGCAGGGCTAGCACGTTTTGAGCGGTTATTTACGGGATGAGGGCACGATAAGCCCCTTAGAATCCCGTGTAATTGCTTGTGGCAACAAAAAAACAAATTGCCTTGGAATGTCACGCTAAAGGCATTGCACTTTTATAAATGTCTTTTCATATTGGTGTATAGTATACTACATAAGTATACTACATAAGAAAGCGGGGTAGGGTAGTTAGGAGATCCCGTCGGGCTCATAACCCGGAGACCGGTGGTTCGAATCCACCCCCCGCTATCACTCGTTTCCAGGCACATAAAAATAATGAAAAATGAGGGTTAATTCCGATTTACATATACATTCGAATTATTCGGCCGCTACTTCTCCACGAATGGATTTACCCACACTAGCTAGGGAAGCCGCAAGGAAAGGGATACAGTTGCTCGGCACGGGTGACTGTTTACACCCCAAATGGTTAAGCGGGATAAAAGACCTGGACGAAAAAGACGGTATTTTCTATTTTAGAGGTAAAGAAGACGACACTAATTTTGTGCTCACCGTAGAGGTGGAAGACAATAAGCGAGTGCATCATTTACTTATATTGCCGTCTATCGCGAAGGCCGAGCAATTGTACGAGTCGTTTAGGAACTATTCTGCGGATATTGATTCTGATGGTCGCCCTTCGCTGAGATTGAGCGGCGCGGAAATCGCGGAACATGCGAAGGATGCAGAAGCACTTATAGGTCCTTGTCATGCGTTCACACCCTGGACTGCGCTATACGCTTATCATAATTCGCTGGCGGAGTGTTATGGCGATATGAGCAGCTATGTGTCCTTTGTGGAGTTGGGTTTGAGTGCTGATTCGTCTTATGCAGATAAGATAAGTGAATTGCACGGTCTCACGTTTTTGACTAACTCGGATGCACATTCGCCGTACCCTATCCGGCTAGCACGTGAGTTCAACCGTTTTCAGATGGATAGTATGTCTTTTGAAGACTTGAAAGCGGCGATAGAACGAAGAAACGGTAGGAAGCCTGTGCTCAACGTTGGCCTGCCGCCGAAGGAGGGCAAGTATAACGAAAGTGCGTGCATCAGGTGCTATAAGCATTATTCGCTACGCGAGGCGACAATACGGAAATGGCGATGTGAATGTAAGGGCATGATAAAGAAAGGTGTGCGGGATAGAGTGAATGAGCTTGCGGATTGCGATGGCACACCGCCGGAGCATAGACCGCCTTATATGCACTTGATACCGTTGGCGGAGATAATCGGCTTGGCGGTGCAAAGGTCCGCGAGTTCAAAGACTGTAACCCGAATATGGGAATCACTATTAGCAGAATTTGGCACAGAAGTTAACGTGTTGGTGGATGCGGATATGGACGAACTCCAAGCAGCGAATCGGGATGTGCGTGTGGTAGATGCGATAAGCGCATTTAGAGCAGGTAAAATATCCATAATTCCTGGTGGCGGCGGTAAATATGGTGTTATTGCGTTGAGCCCTGAAGGGCATGAAGATGCGAAAGAAGAAGAATACGAAAGAGAGCAGAAGGGACAGCGTTCTTTGTTTGATTTTTGAGGGCTAAATCACTTCGCTACCGTCATTATTCGCATTTGAATAGCTCACCAAAGCACGTACATGCCGTTCGGTAAAGAATTCGCGTGTAGAATCCGCGAGTGCCTTTGCCATATTCTCGCCTTTTACTATTGCATACGTGGCGGGACCAAAAGAGGACATCCCATATCCCAACGCATGCGCATCGAAGAATCGGAAAAGTTCTTTTATTATGTCATGCTGAAGCTCTGTCTCTATCCGCTTGAATCCTATCCGCTGCAGCATTGTTAAAGATTCAGCAAAAGTGTGTATGTCGTTTTCGAGCACAGAAGGCAGAATCCGCATAAGCACGATCCGGCATATCTTCGCCACTTCCTCACGTTCTACCGGGCAGTACCGCTTGAATATACCTATCTCTTCGAGGCCATGCGCACCCCGCTTCACTTCGGGTATCGCAACGACAAAGAACCAATCTTCGGGCAGAGGCTGCTGAAATAGCACCGGTGGTGGCGGAAACATAGCTGCCGAAGAAGGCAAGAAACTAGTTTTTTGTACTCCTTTTTCATGTACTTCCGTGCTATCGCCACTCGCCAGCCGGAACAAATGACCTCCGTCTAAGATGAAACCACCGTTCTCAAAAGCAGCCGTACCGATACCGGACGTGCCGCCACGACTCACCAATTTCGCTAAATCCAGTGCGTGGTAGTTTCGATTTTCCAGGACGGAAATAGCTTTTGCTACACTTAACGACAGTTGTGTCCGTGAGCCAAGACCCACATGCGATGGCAATTCCTTCAATATCTTCACACGGTAATTACCTCTTAACGCGGGTTGTGTTCTTTCTTTTAGCCGTTCTAATATAGTAACAATTTCTTCGGTATTCGCTCTCTGCTCTGTCTCTTTATCAACTGCCGATACTTCTATCTTCAAAAACGGCTCTTTCAATGCTACGCCTATTCCGCCATCTACTCGTCCAAGTTCACCGTTCATGTCTATAAGGGCAATGTGGAGCCTGCTCGGTGAAGTTATAAAAACGCTCATATTATCACAGTTATTATAAGCATAATTTGATGTAGCGGAATAAAAAGCTGCGTTAAAGGTGTGCTGAGGTAGTAAAGGTAATATACGATAGGAGGCGTAAAGTTCGAGAAATGCACTTAGAGAACCATATAAGGACTGTGATAACGGTACTAAAAAACGGCGGTACTGTGATTTATCCGACCGAAACGTTATATGGCTTGGGTGCCGATGCGTTATCAGAAGAAGCAGTCAGGAAAGTGTATAGTATAAAGATCAGATCTTTATCCCAGCCGCTTTCTCTTGCTGTTTCCTCGTTTGAGATGTTGCATGAAGTTGCGTACGTGGACAGTGCGTATTTAGATATCCTGAAAGAGTTGCTGCCAGGGCCCGTTACGGTATTGTTACGGAAAAAGGCGATTGTACCTGACATTTTAACTGCGGGGTCCGACCTCGTGGGCATACGGTTTCCAGATAACGAAGTAGCACTAAGTATAATAAAAAAGGCAGGACCTATAACGTCCACAAGTGCTAATGTCTCAGGAAAAGAGCCACCTACTTGTGTAGAAGAAGTAGCAGAAGAAATAGCGAAAAAAGCAGATATTACTATAAATGGTGGTAGGTGTAAGTATAGTATGCCATCTACTGTGGTGGTGATGTCGCGAGAAGCGAAGGAGATAAAAATTTTAAGAGAAGGAGCAGAATATGACAGAGTATTGCACGTCTTGCAGGGTAAAGCTGCTGGGAGAAGGCTACACGGCATTTTCATGTCCTAACTGTGGACAGGTGGAGATAGGTAGGTGTGCGAAGTGCCGTAAGCAAAGTAATTTATACAGGTGTGAGGAATGTGGATTCATAGGACCTTGAACGTTAACAGGAGAATAGAGAAAAATGAGATGGCACGGCAAATCAAAGCGTAAATACACGGGTGGAAGATTGCATTATAGCAGACGGAAGAAAGCATTTGAGGCTGGTAGACCGGCGACCGATACTGTTATCGGGACAGAACGCAGAAAGAAGATAAGAACAATGGGCGGGAACATAAAGTTTCGGCTGTTACGCTGTGAATTTGCAAATGTTTCGGACCCGAAAAGCGGCGTAACGAAACAGTCGAGGATCGTGACAGTGAAAAGTAATACCGCGAATACGTTCTTCGTCCGGCGGAATATAACAACCAAGGGCGCGGTTATCGAGACGGACCTTGGCGATGCTGTGGTTACAAGCCGACCGGGTAGTGATGGGATTGTAAATGCGAAGTTGATTTAATCTTTAAACTTAGACGTCTCTCTTGTTGTAGAACAGTTAAATCTGCTCGTGGAAGAGGGTTTTGGGATACAAAGAGGAGAAGTTGAGTGACTGGACGGTTGGATGAAGGGATAGGGGTGCTGAAGACGGTATCTATTGACTGAAAAGTTTTTAGTGTAATCATAAGAATTGTTGAGGTGACGGGGATGCTACGCGGCGGTTCATGCCTTGGTAAAAAGTTTGGCACGCCTTTTTCGGCTATTCTACCATTTCCAACACTTTATTGTTGCTCTCACCACGGCTGCGAGTGCCCCCCCCCTATGCGACTGCGGGGATTTCAATTCTTCTGGGGATCCGCTTCATGCAGCGATGAATAACGCAACCTCCGGCGATACTATTTGTGTGGCGTACGGTACGCAAGTCTTTGGATAAACAAAGATATTTAAACCTCCCGCTCTAAGAACGGTACTGCTAACGCCACTGGCGACTATGCCTCTGCAATCGGTAACAATTATGTAAACATTTCGGGCTTCACCGTAGAAAACGCAACTTCAAATCTCGGATGGTCCGTGGGCAACGAAAACAACTCGCAGAAAGGTATCACATTGAACAAACACCAAATGCAGCTACAGCAAATTGGATTCAGGACAACGGAAACAACGGCTTCCACAGCAGCATGGGTAATACATGTCAACACAACGAGTTCATATCCGTGCGTACCCATCCCCGAAGCCTCCACTCTCAGGAATAAAGAACGAAAAGTTTACTGGGCGGGATTTTGCCTCGCGGAAAAAGATAACCTCCGCGATGTCGAAATCCGAGAAGTCAACACGATGCTGTCCTGCAAGGACGAGATTCGCGGCTTCTTCACATACGAGTGTGAATACCGTGGAACCCCAAAAACAGTCCATTTCGGATGCAACAGTCGCATCTGCACGAATTGTGGCAAAAATCACACAGACAAATGGGCAAAATCTCTCGGAAACGCATTATTCAATGTGCCTCACCGACATGCGGTACTCACGATTCCTGATGCTCTCTGGCCCATTGTGAGGCGAAATCGTTTTCTACACAAGGTTTTGATGGATGCGGCAATTGCAGCTATCAACGACACAATTTCCTACAAGCATAGAACTCATAGACCAACTTTTCAAGAAATACCGCGAGGGATTCTACGTTCATCTCACAAAAGAATCCAGAATCACAAACAAACGGACGAAGGATAGCACGATATGTAGCCAGATACATCCGGCATCCCGCGGTCGCAAACACACGATTACACCGATACGACGGAAAAACGGTCACATTCTGGTACAAGGATCATGAGGGCAAGAGGCATTTCGTGACGATGGAGGTGCAGGAGTTCATTAGAGCATTGGTTCAGCACATTCCTGATTAAATTTCAAAATGATACGCTATTACGGTGCTTACAGTCGTAGAACCAAAAGGAAATATTCCGGATATTTACAGAGAAGTATAAGGCAGGTTACATTCGAGGACTTTATTACGAAAGTGAATAACTAGGCACCAAAATGTGGAAGAAAAATAACATCCGTGTGCTATGAGAAGCCAATGGAAAACGAAGTTTTTGGATGCAAATTATCTGATTGGAACCACCCCCTGCTTAGCCGTAGCTAACAATTGATTTGCAGCCAAAGGGTGCTTTCTTGTCTTCACCCCTGTATCTATTTCGCCTTTTTATCTTCATCCCTTGTATCTATTTCCTCTTCTTAGAGGAAAGGTAATTGATCAACGCCGCAGCGATTACCCCTAATGCACCAATTAGAGCTATTATAATGGTTATCCACACACTCATATCTAGTGTATCACCCGTTTGATTTACCACTCTCTCGTCAGACCTTTCTCCTTCTCCTATTGCGTTTTCCGCGCTGACCTGGTAGTAGTATGTCTGGTCGTTGATTACATCAGTGTCGATATAGGTTAGCACGTCATTACCAACATGCCACAAAAGTGTCTCTTCTCCCTGTGCCTTACCACGATAGAGCTTGTAATTTGTTATTGGAGAACCACCATCATCACTTGGTTCTCTCCACTCCAAGCGTACAT
>JAPVWK010000040.1 GCA_028572065.1 Candidatus Methanophagales archaeon | reverse complement strand
GGGCAGAAGGGTTACGAGAAGACTGTTACTGTATCGGTGATAGACGAAGAAAAGGAGAAAGCGCACAAAACATGGTACACATCGCTTTATAACAAACTTTTTGGAGGAAAGCATCAAAAATAGAAAAAAAGCGAAAAGCTTTTATTATACCTATGTCATATCTCTGGCAATAGGGTAGTTTAAGTCATCGGCGGTCGTGCTCAAGTACAGGCCTTGTACTTAAGTACGGGGTATAGTGACTTTCCAGTATGTATATAAATAAAAAAAGGTGATAAAAGAAAAAATGTCGAAGAAAATATTGGTCATGTTGGTTCTGACCATAGTGTTTGCATCTTTTGGATTAGTTACCGCAGAGGAAATAAGCGAGCGAGAGGCAGAAAAGCTTGCATCAGAATATGCAGACGAAGGGGAATATGCTGAGGATTCAGGTGTGAAGGTTTATTATAGCGCGAATCTTTATCGTATTGTGGGTTTCTACAAAGAGACTACTGACAAATACAAAGGTGCAATTATTATAGATGGAGTTAGTGGCGAAGTAGTTACAGATGAGAGTTTAGCAAGGGATATATTTGAAGCGAAGTTAAGAAAAACTCAGGGATACGACTTTGACCCAGAAGGACTTACTTTGACAAATGAAGCAATTCGAATATCCAGTTCAACCGTAGCAGCTTTTAGACTGCTACATACATTACGTGAAGAGGGTTTTAAAATGTTAAAGGAAGAGATAAGTTGGGTGCCATCTTCTAAGCTTCTGCGACTTGAGGCTGATGTAACAGAAAAAGAAAAGGAATTCGCAGATGAGTTTAACGTATCAACAGGCATTGGAGAGGAAGTATATGAAATACAAAGACCACTTGTGGGGAAGCTGGAGATCGAGGGGATGGAAGAGTTTATTAGCAAAAACGATGAGTTTGTGGCACATATAAGTGAGACAGTTGTCCCATGTTTGAGGGAATATCAGGATATATTCATCGCTTATACGGATCAAGGGATTTCGGAACTGCCGGAAGAATATAAAGATTTGCTGGAAGCAACGAAACAAGAAGAGATAGCTGCTGAAAATTCATTGATACGGATGTTTGAAGATTTAAACATAACATGGGAAAAAGAGAAAGAATGGGTAGAAGAAGGAACGAATGAGTTTCATGGTGTAAACTGGGAAGTGGAAATGATGCAGGAGCGGTTAGTGACACCTACCCCTACTCCAACCATAAGTCCGATGCTACCGGGATTTGAAGCAATATTCACAATTGCAGGTTTATTAGCGATAGCATACCTTTTGAGAAAGAGGAAATGAAACAACAGGGATGCCCCCGAATTCATTCGGGGGTGGCAGCCGTGCCTCGTAAACTAATCAACAGGAGGGTTAAAATCCCTCCTGTGCTGTTTACCCGTATCGGTGCAGAAGCCAACAGTGGCAGGGTGTCCCTCGTGAGGGGGAATCTGAAGAGCCTGAGGCGGTCTTCAGCCCGAAGCAAAAGCGAACCAGAGGTGGGATGTGCTAAACGACGACCCTCCCGCCACTTGGGGAAGTTCGATGCCTCTATGGGGGGTGAAAACGGGAATTCCCATAGAGGGTTAGCATGTCTGATTAGGGTCGGGATGAAGACGAATGGGTGGTTAGGTGACCGAGGGAGATCTCGTATCGTCCTCAACTGAGGTAAGGAAGGTATAACCTGGATGGGAAAGCCGGAATGATGCGATGCGAGAAGTCGGACGGATTCATAGTAGCGATGATGTCGGTGCCAATGAACGCTGGTAACAGCCGGAAGGATAAAACGCCGATTATGCGAAGGGATCCTGCTTTGGCGAAACGGAAGAACCGGTGAGACAGATGTACAAATCAAGTAGGAAATCAGCGAAGGTATTTCATGAGAAAGACGCCACGCTGATAGCCGAAAAGGTTTGTGTATTAGGAACCGCTTGTTGGAGGTTGGTGGGAAGAGACGGTTGATCTCACTCCTTGCAATGGGGCAACGCCAAAGGAGAGCCGTATACGGGAAATCCGTACGTACGGTTCGATGAGGGGACGGAGGTCGAAAGACCTCCTCCTACTCTACTGGTTGGGACTTACAGGTATATTGGGTGGCATAAATGACGCACTTAACTGTGAATGTTAAGAAATGGAAGGACTCTTTTGAGATTATCATACCCAAACAGGCGGTGGATTAGCTTGGTATTTCTGCGGATGATGTGCTAGATGTGGAAATTGTGAAATAGAGAAGGAGAAGCGGATTTGGCATTTGTAGAGGTGCATCACAATATAAAGTGGAAGAGCCTCACGCTGACGGATGAAACGTTTTGAAATCACTGCTTTTTAGACTGTGCCACACAGGCAACATTTCAGTCCCGTTCCAGTTCCTGCATCATATCGTCCATAGAATAGATCCCACCCTCGTCTTTACTGTTAATCCATTCAATGGCTTTCACGGCACCCTGCGCGAATGCTTCCCGGCTATGAGCACGATGTGTTATCTCCAGGCGTTCGCCTCTACCGGCATACAACACCGTATGTTCACCAACAATGTCACCAGCACGCACTGCATGTATACCTATCTCATCGTCCGTCCGCTCACCCGTTATACCCTGCCGGCCATATACGAATTTATCCACGCCCAAGCAATCAGAGATGATACCCGCGGCTTTTACCGCAGTGCCGCTCGGAGCATCCTTTTTATGCGAGTGGTGCATCTCTATGATCTCCACGTGATACCCGTACGCTTGAAGTTGCTCTGTCGCGGCGGCAATCAATTTCCAGAATACATTCACACCGATAGAGAAGTTGGGAGAGATAATAGCAGGTACTTTTATGGCATCCGCCATCTCTTTGTATTGCAGCTCAGAAAAACCCGTGGTGCCAACCACTAGCTTTATGTTGTTACGAGCTGCGATTTTTACGTTTTCCACGGCTGACGCTGCGTTCGTAAAATCCACGAAGACATCCGGTTTAACCGTCTTTAGCAGGTTCTCCAACTCATCGGGGCTCGATATTTTTAGCCCCGGTGCCACCTCTTCTCCCACGCAACACGGATCAAAACACGCTACCAAATCCATATTCTCGTGCTCTAAAATGCCGCTTATCACCTGACCACCCATTCGCCCTTTTGCGCCCGTAACTGCCACATTTATGTTCATGCTAATTCATTGCACCTGCTCATTAATAAAAACTAGTTAGCAATTCAATTACAGTTTTATATTCTTAAAGACAGAAGTTAAGAGTATGGAACCTTTATTAGCAGCGGTAATATTTGGTGTAGTCATAACCTTAGTGTATTACATCTTCTATTTAGTGGTAGTAAAGGGTTTTGAGCCACCTATTCGCATCTTCAACTATTTCAAAGCCCGATACACGAGATACTCGCGAAATCAAAAGGTAAAAGAGAAGATGAAGGAATATGAAATCGTTTGTGGCATGCACAAGCCTTCGGTTCTTGGTTCAACCGTCGTATTTGCTATACTCGTCCTCTTTATATCTCTGCTTCTTTTTAAAGTCGTATTCTTCACCGTTGTAACCACAGGTAGTATGAATCCCACGTTTGACCGTGGCGACCTTGTGCTCATGCAACGAGTGCATATTGATCCAGTTGAAGGCGATATAGTAACGCTCGAAAGAAAAGAGAGCATGTTACCTATCACGCACCGAGTTGTTGCCGTAACGGAAGATGGTGTGAGAACAAAGGGTGATGCTGCCGGGAGTGTTGACCCCTGGACCGCGCCCAGGGAAGACATACAGGCGGAAGCCATCCAGGTGGGGCAGAAACCGATAGTACTAAAAAACGTTGGCGATTATTTCATCCTGGATACAAGCGTGATGCGTGTGGGTAGATATGGTACGGAATATGCGTTCCTAAAGAACGTGTTCGCAACAGTAAAGATATATGGCTATGCTTTGTGCATCATTGCGATCTTAGGCTACGTAATATTGACGCTGAAGGAGATGAAGAGTTAATAGACTTGTTGCTACTTATTTAGTTCAATTTCTTCCAGTCCATGGATGAGACAAGTAAAATAATCACGGTATACGCAATAAAAGCGATTAGGGCGGGCGTATCGAAGAAGGAAGCTAGTGAATAAACGTCTAGCTGAACCAACTTCAAACAGCATAGAACAATACCGAATATTGCACCCCATTTCTTGCTTAGCCAGAGTCCATAGCCCGCGATTAAAAAACCAACCCCTGTTAGAAGCGCAAAAACTGCCTCAGGTGTAAAATCGGGATAATTGAATCGCAATATATTCAGTGCAATTACAATTCCGACTACATAAAATACTAGCGAAGTCCAAAAAGTTGCTGGTCTTTTGTGTTTCATAATTACCGTGTACTCAGTTAGTTCATTGGTTGGTATAAAACTTATTCACAAAGCAGGACGTTTAAATCGTTATGAAAGTTTTAGTTGGCTCTCGGAACACCGTGAAATTAGAAGCGACAAAGGAAGCGTTTTCTATATATTTCGATAGTGTGGATGTAGAAGGTATCGGCGTGGACAGTAAAGTATCCAATCAGCCAATAGAAGATGAAACATTTGTTGGTGCCAGAAATAGAGCGCTTGCATTGAGCAGGATTAATGACGAGCGGAATAGTAAAGCCGAGTTCTTTGTGGGTATTGAAGGCGGGATAAAGAAATTGTTTGGCCGGTGGTTCACTTTTGGTGTGATCTGTATTATGGACGCTACAGGAAGAGTAGGCTATGGGACTTCGCCGCTCTTTGTACTGCCTTCGGACATCACAGAAAAGCTTTTGGGTGGTACAGAACTCGGAGATGTGATGGATGATCTGATTGGTGAAAAGAACACGAAACAAAAACAGGGTGCTGTTGGGTATTTCACTAAAGGAGTAATGGATAGGAGACGGTTTTATGTTGCCGGGTTAACAGTTGCGTTGATTCCGTTTTTGAATGCGGATTTGTTTTTTTAGGTGTAACCGCCCATTACGCCGAACACATGGAATTTGATGAAATAAAAGGAATAGGGACAATGCACCTAGATAAATATTATCTATGCAGTTATAAGCTACTCAAACCTACTTGCTGCTTTCCAGTCTCTAAAAACGTTTCTGCTAGCCCATGACCAAGCTCTCTTGCAAATATACCGAAGAACGACTCGAACGGTGATTTTTTCCCGTATTCAACCACTTTTGGCTTACCTTTAAGCCCTGCCAGCCCCGCTGCGAGGTCAACAGCATCCTGAAAATTACCTAATTCATCTACCAACCCCGCCTCTTTTGCCTGCCTACCAGTAAAAATCCTACCATCAGCAAGTTCTAAGACCTCGCTCTCGTTCATCTGTCTTCCTTCCGCTACTGCGTGAACAAACTGAGAATATATGTCGTCAATCATTTCCTGAAGGATTTGACGCTCTTCTTCGGTCATATTTCTAAGTGGCGACCCGAGGTCTTTATATTTACCGCTCTTTATGACGTTAGATCTTACCCCATACTTCTCAAGCAGCTCAGAGTACTGCAACTGTGAAAAGATAACGCCAATGCTCCCGGTTATTGTCCCGGGATTCGCAACTATTTTATCTGCACCGCAGGCAACATAATAGCCACCCGAAGCGGCTACATCGCTCAGCGAAGCCACCACTATCTTACCATTCCCTCGTGCCTTATGTACCTCTTCATGTAATTCCTGCGAGGCGGCTGCGCTGCCACCCGGACTATTTATGCGAAGTATAATTGCCTTTACCGATGAATCTTCACCTGCACGTTTTATCTGCTCTGCAATATCATATGCACCTGATTCCAATCCAAATATCCCAAATCCACTTCGGCCACCCACGATTGAACCTTCAATGTTGATTAAAACGATTTTACCACCGCTTAGGCCGTCACGATCAAATGGACTTCTTGCTATGACAGCAATTCCTATCACCGTGGAAGCCAGGCAGATACCTAATAAGAACAATGCGATGCCTTTCTTTTTGTCTTCAATTATCGCTTTGAAACTCGCCATTTACAAACCTCCGTAGTTATCATAACCCTGAAATCAAAAAAAGACCTAGGAATATAAGTATAAACACAAGCACTGCAAGAACTACAATTGGTAGAACGAGAGTTGCAATTGCCCTACCGGTAGAGAATTTTTGTGCCTCTCGAATTGCAAGAACATCCAGTATTAAAACCCAGATTGCTAAAAAGCTGCCCAGTACAATAACGATAAAAGCGCCGGTCAAACCACCAGAAAGCATGGCGATTAATCCAATTGGAGCCTGGAATATGTTAGGAAGCGAAGCAAAACCCATCAGAACCAACATTTCGGTGAAAGTGCCCTTTCCGCCGAGAAGCTTTGCTACTATGTGACATATGCCTGCGAAAACGAGCCAGCTAATAAAACCGCCGACTACGCTTGAGGTCATGGAAGTAATAGGAGAAACCATCATCGCGTCAAAATCAGGAGCCACGGGTTCAAAACCATAAAACTCGGTAAACAAAGACATAACCGTACTTTGTGTTAATAAAGTCCCGATTCCACTACAAATACAGGCTATTAGAACTATTATAGCTGCAATAGTTATTGCCGTTCTCTCTTCTAACAGCCGTCTGAACGTAGAAGCAGGAGTAAACAATGTCCCGGAAATAGCTTCTAACAGGTCAGCCAATTATTCCGCACCTTTTTTTTTCGCATATTCCGCCCTTATCGCCTGAGCCATCCCCTCATTTGCTTCCACGATAAACGAGCTGATATGACCACAGTTCTTACAATGGTACACGAAACCAATCATCCCCCCTTTTTCGTAATACAGGTCCGCGCTACCACAAACAGAACACACTTTTAGCGTCTCTTCTTCCATGATCTGTTATAGTCCTATTTCATATTATAGCTTTCAGCCATCATAAATATTAGGCCGACCTAATTTGTAGTTTCCGCGTGACTCAAGTCAGGCGAGTCAAACCACAGAAAATCCACGGTACAAAATAGTATTTCGGGAACTCAGTAAATAGTTTACCCCGTTTGTAAAAATCATAGACGCCGATTTTACCGATTTTCACAGACGCTACTGTCCTGATTATCGTTTTTTTCGGGTCGAATCAAAATCAAAAAACGACCCTACTTAAAATCCGTGTTAATCTGCGTTAATCTGCGTCCTAAAACTCATTGAAAAATGATACCGTTCTGGTAAAATATTAGTTGTGAGTTCCCTTAGACCTAAATTATGGTTTCCATTATCCTTGCATAAGCAGGTCGCGTAATGAAAATCCCTATCAGCAGCCCCACTATAGTCACAATCGCGAAACCGCGCAATGTACCAAGCGCCATAAATGCAAGCGCAAGCATCGCTACGATGGTGGTTGTCGCAGAAACGAATATTATACCAAACGCAAACGAGATCCGTTTTCGATACATGCTTGTAGAAGATTTACCCCCCGAAAGCACTTCATCGGTTATTATCACCAACTGGTCCACTCCCGTGCCTATAACTGCGATTATCCCGGCAATGCTTGCCAGATCTAACTGCCACTTTCCAGCCGAAAGAATAAAAGCCGATACAATGAATAATACAGCAATCCCTGCTGTTAAGTCTGCTACCGGGTAGTCCCACCATTTCAGTGTGCCACCAATAAGTAGCACTATTATTAGTATTCCCATCATGCCGATTATCAGCCAATTTACCGCGGCTATAACCCCTAATATCAGTATTATCTCGCTAAGAAGTACGAAGAACATCGGCAGAACTATCTTTTTCTCTCGGTATCGCAAGAAAACGACTAGCGTAACGGCAATAAGAGCAAGTAAACCCGCAATTACTGCACCTTTCTTGAATGTTGCCCCTAAATACGCGGGTACCTCTCCAGACCCCATCACCTTTACATTTACCGGTAACGCACCTGCTTTTAAATGTATTATCAGTTCCTTTGCACGCTTCAAACCGTCATTCCCTACTCCTGTTTGTGATATTAAACTATACCGGGGCTCTGTTCGCAGGTCTTCCGCAAGCTCGGGCGATAGCGGTCCACTGTACACTACCACATCGTCAAGAAGCATAGTTAGTTCGTGGTCCTCCGGATTATCTAAGGCACCGTATTCTATCGCAGCATCTCGTAGTGCATCCGCACCTTTCTGGGTTAACGAAAATGGTGCACCCCAGGGTGACCTTTCTCCTGTTCTCTCAGGAACCATCCTCACGCTCTGTATCCCTTCGCTGCCGTAAACGACATGCACGGAGATATTCGCCATCTCTTCTAATCGCTGCCCCTTGTTTATGTCTCCTTCAGTGCCATTCGTCTGTATCCGTATCTCGAATTTACCGGGATTTCCCACCAAATTCTTCGCGGTCTTTATGTCTATACCCGCTAAGTCAATGACAATGAGGTTGTTACCCACAGTTCTTATGGCTGTGCTTGCTAATCCCAGCATATTTAATTTCGTCTCTATTATTCGGCGAGTTTCTTCTCTCGTTTCCTTTGTTATCCCGCCCTCAAAATAATCCGTGCCATCAACGCGCTTCGCTATGCTCCCGTTAATGCCCGCTAACACCTCGGTTAACTGCTCTTTTGTGACTGTCTTCCTTATCTCATACTCATATTCGCCCTCTTTCTCCGTCCTATAAAATAAAACATCAGTATCCAGCGCATCATCAAGGAATGAGGAAACTTCGCTCTCATTAACAGTAACAGGCACGTCTATTCTGACAATTGTACCTTCTAATTCCAACTGCAGCGATGAGCCCCCTACTAAATCCAGGCCATACTGTAAATTACCATTTATCCCGGCATCCGCCGGTGGGATGGGATAAGCATAGATCGCAACAAGAGAGAATAAAATGAACAACAGCCACACTATTACCCTTATGTCACTTATCAATCCCCTTTCCCCTTTCTTCATTGTTCCAGTACCTCACTCCATATACAATATACCTGCAGAATATTATACCTGCAGAGTCAATATAACCTTGATGTTTTAAAAGGTGATGCAAATTCTTTTTGTTTTAAAAAAATTCTTCTTTGTCTTCTTTACTATCGCCCTGCCACGTCACTTCAATTTGCAGGCTATTACCAATTGATTTCCACGTTCGTAACCACGCCCAACGGTTTCCAGCAGTACCAGCCTAAATCCGCCTGGCGTTCCATCAACCGCTCACGTTTTGCATCCAATTCGTCCCCCTCCTGCGCCAGGTCCTTCTCTTTCGCTTTCAGCGCATTATACATATTGTTCAGTCGTTCATATTCTCCAGTGTCTCGTATACACGTTCTCCCGCCAGCCGCCGCCTCATACGCACTCACTTCTTTCGCGTGCGCCGCGATCGCTTCGTTATAGTCCTTCACCTCGTTGTTGTGTAGTTCTAGCTCCCGGTTATGCACGTCCCACTTCGCGGCATAGTCCTCATAGAACCAGTATCCCCGAGATGTCGCCCCGTCTATGCTAATCAGCCCGTACTCCTTTCCTTCTACTACATACGCAATCTTATCGCATGAATAATTGAAGTGAGGACAGTCCTTAGATGAATGTTTGAGTATTTGATCCGGAGACACGAGATGCTGAAAACCTTCGCCGGTACAATCCACATAAACTAAGCCCTTATCCGTGGTATTGAACACATTGAGTGCATGCCCTTCTACTTCATCCGAAACAAGCTGCACACCGATAAACGCTGTTTTTATACCCGCTATCTCAGCGTTGTTATGCAACATCTCGGCAAAATCAGCGCAAACAAATGTGCCGTCTATATACAGTTGCTCATCTGTGTCGTCACTAGCCAGAAAAGATAATAGTTCGTCCCAGGTGGGGTCGGTGGCGTTCTTGTAGTTAACGAGGCGCACTCGAGATCCCGCAGCTTTGGTATATGGCAGTTTTTTGCTATAGACGTCTGACCGGAAGTACTCGACCGGGTCCGGTAACTCGGGCAGCGTTTCTGCGTAATGTGTGGCTGAGTACCCTAAGACCAGTAATATTAGCAGAGTCACGATAAGAAAACCTGTTAAAAGCTTCATTGCTCATACCTCTTTTATAACTATAGCTATGGCTTTATAAGTGGCATCATTAAACCACAAAAATAATCGTGTGACTTTAGATTGTTTTTCTTTTTGTATCCGTTATCTTTTTTGTGAAACGCCAATAAATGGAACTAATAATACTGAGATTAGGGCACCGTCCGGAACGAGACAAACGAGTGACCACGCATGTAGGGTTAGTAGGACGCGCATTAGGTGCTAAAGGTATGTTACTCACATCGAATGATAAAGGCATAGAACGGAGTCTAAGAGAAGTAACAAGTAGCTGGGGTGGCGACTTCTTTGTGCAAACAGGCGTGAAATGGAAAGAAGAAGTAACGAACTGGAAACGAGAAGGCGGAAAAGTCTGTCACCTGACGATGTACGGCGAAAACATCCTTGACGTGATAGGCGAGCTAAGAGAACGTGCAGTAAAGTTAATGGTCGTAGTAGGTGCCGAGAAGGTGCCTTTCGCAGTATTCGAGGCGGCAGACTGGAACATTGCCGTGGGCAACCAACCGCATTCAGAAATAGCGGCTCTGGCATTGTTTCTCGATCATTTGCAAGAGGGTAAAGAGCTAAAGACCAAATTCACAGATGCGAAACTGGAAATAGAGCCAAAGCGAAGAGGAAAAGCAATGAAAGCCACTGAGACATAAATATCGCCGTTACGTTCCGTGAGGTCCTATTTAGTGTCGGAGTCACAGGATGCCGTTTGTAATGCCGTACGACTTGCCGTCTCGTATGCTTTTGATAGCAAAGAATTGAGATTGGTTCGACCAACGGAGAAAGGTGCGTCACCAACTCTTTCGAGTATCGCATTCTCTACCGCGGGACGAGCAGGGTAAACGGAAAAAGTAGCCAATGCTTCGTCCGCTTGCCCGAACGAGTTAAAATAGTCCTCTTGAGGGTTGAGTTTTCACTTTGCGCTACTTCGGTTAGAACTGAACTTCAGCAGGAATGGTATCGCACACAATGCCACCAGTATCTCAAAAAAACCCGCTAACGCGAAACTGGTGCTATAACCGTACATATCAGAAAGAATACCAGCCGCAGAAAAGCCTACTACAAATCCCAGTGACCCAAAAACATTGAACCCGCCTATTGCAGCACCCCTCTTATTTGGCGGTGATAGGTCTCCAGCCAGCGCAGTGCTCGATGGGAACATCATTGCTGCAAACACACCACAGCTAAGTATTAGTACGATAAGGGCAGTCTTGCCCACGAAACCTACCAGGCACATCTCCAGGCCATAGAAAAGAGAACCGGTAACGAGTAAAGGTGCTCTACCGATTTTGTCCGATAGTCGCCCAAATGGGTATTGGAACACGACAAGAGGAAAAAGAAGCAGTGCTTGATACATACCTCGTTCCGCACCGCCGAATCCAAATGCTTGTGCCAGATACAGCGGGAACGCGAAGATAAAAAATGCTATTGTGAACCGGTCAACGAAACTGAATATGTAAGGAACCGCGAGTCGTTTCTCATCTATCAGCACTCTGATGGATTCCCGCATAGTATCGGGCTTCTTTTCAATCCGAACATCGTGTATCAAGGTCGCCGAAATAAAAGTGCCCATCAAGAAGAGAAAAGCGGCAAAATACATTGGGACGAACACGTTATACCGCTCCGCCAGAAAACCGCCTAATGGCGCACCTGAAGCCATTCCAAGCATCATTGCCGTACCAATCACACCCATTGTCTTGCCATAGCTTGTTTTCGTTACACTGTCCAACGCACTAGTCATCACGAGCGACCATGCCATAACCGTAATAGCGCCCTGTATAAATCGTAGCAACAAAAGAATGGACAGTGAATTCGCTTGCGCCATAAGGAAATACAGCACTGCTGATCCTGCAAACCCGAAAACAATGAATGATTTCCTTTTGCCGCACTTGTCCGAGAGTGATCCCCAAACCATGGCAAAAATCACGTAGGCTAGCATTTCAAGGCTAAAAAACATACTCGCTTCTGTATTGCTGGCGTTGAAACGTTCAATAATAAATTCTTTGATTACCGGCGCCATAAGCGTCAAGCTCAGCATCGCTACAAACATTAAAATCGCATAGATCGCGACATCCTTATTGAGACGCATTTCTCTGGCCTTTAAAATAAACAATGGCATACTCTAAAAATCATATAATTTTTAAATCTTTTCCCGTTTGAAAAGTTTCTGGCTGTGAAAAAGTGGGTTCGTGTTTGTTTAGCTAACCACAGATTACACGGATTTTCACGATAAGATAATACTCGGGATCAGGCCTACGTACCCTATTGGTTTTTTATCCCTTGCTTTCAGCCTGCTACACAAACCGCATCTGCTTATCGTCCAGCAGCGTCAACTTGGCGACACGAACACCAACCAACCGTACTTTCTTCGCATCGTACCCGACTTTCGCCATCAAGTCCGTTGCTATTCGCGTAATCGTGTTGACGTCTGAATGAAACGTTCTCAGCGTCTTAGCCCTTGTTAGTACCGTAAAATCCTCAAACCTGACCCTTATCCCAACAGTTTTAAAGACAAAGCCTTCTTTTTCTATCGCATTATAAATCTCTTCCGCTAAAGTAGCCACGCAGGTATTCAACACGGATGCGTCACTTGTGTCCTCCGCAAATGTTCGCTCCCGGCTCAAAGACTGCCTCACCCGTTCCTCTTTCAGTTCTCGTTCGTCAATCCCGTTTGCACGCATATGTAGTTTATTGCCATATTTACCAAATTTCGCTATGAGTACTTGCACGTCACAGCTCGCAAGTTGGTTTATCTCTTCGATACCCATCTCTTTAAGCATTCCCGCGGTCTTTGGACCTACACCCGGAATCCGATTCACATTCAAAGGTGCTAAGAAGTCCGTTACTCTTCCGGCTTCAACTACCGTAAGCCCCGCGGGTTTTTCGATGTCCGATGCTATCTTGGCTATCGTTTTATTCGGTGCGATGCCCACAGAGCAGGTTAAGCCAATGTTCGCCAATATCTCATTCTTTAGCATCAACGCATAACTCTTTGCCTCGGACCAATCGCGCACTCTTGTACTGACGTCAAGAAACGCCTCGTCAATACCGACCTGCTCCATTTTATCCGCGTGTTCACGCAAAACAGCCATTATCTCTCGCGACACACGTTTGTATAACGCCATATTTACTGGTAAAAGCTTAGCATCCGGGCAAAGTTCGTATGCTTTCGCGAGTGGCATTGCCGAGTGAATCCCGAATTCGCGCGCTTCGTATGAACACGTACTCACGACGCCTCGTATCTTTTTATCTTTACTATCCGTAGATACGCCATTTTCCGCCTTGATTGCTCCTCCTACTATCAACGGCAGACCTTTCAATTCTGGATGGTCCCTCATTTCAACAGCCGAGAAGTAACTGTCCATGTCCACGTGAAGTATTACTTTCATCTGCTCGTTTACATTCAGTTCTTGTTCCCTTATTTAACTTTTCGCATATCTTGTTCCTGTAACTGCGTAGCCATCTCTCTTTTTCTGTGCTTTAGTTTAGTATATACAGTATAACTTCTAACTATTTAGGACGCAGATTCATACGGATTTACACAGATTTGAGTTCTTCTGCGTTAATCTGTGTCAATAATTGATTTTAGTTGAATAATATGCTTTCTTGTACTTCAAATCATATTAATCTGCGATCATCTGCGTCCGATTAGTATTTTTTCTTGTCCTGAATTGGTTCAACCAAAGCAGATTATCATGCGTAAAAGTACCGCTAAAACGAGCTCAGACCAGCCGGTCAAGATATGCCATGTACTCCTCAACCTCTACCGGTCTGCCGGACCAATATTTTTTGACTTCGCCGTTGTAGATGACCGCGGTCAGCGGGAGTAACTTCTCTCCTTCGCTCTGATCGAGGACATGATAAATAGCGGCTTCCTGCGAGCTGTCAAAGATCTCATAAAACTCTATTCTGTCACCATACCACAGTTGCAGCGCATCAATATGGTGCTGGTCACGTTCGCAGATCTGGCATACATCATCGCTACACGGGTCTCGTCTTATACTCAATACAACCGGGCGTTTGCAGTCCAATATCCGTGAAACTACGTGCGCTATTCCTTTGTAGCGTCCCTGTACATATCTTTCAATCACATCTTCATGAATCGTAAGCACTTGCTCTAAGCTCATGGAATTCTTTTCTGCAAGTGTCTCCGCCACTTTCTGCTTGAATGCCTGCTGGTGCTGTGAAACAAGTGTTTTGAGGTTCATAATACATTTACTATTAAAGTACCCAACTTTAAAAATGGTTTTGGCACTTACAGCACAGACAGAATAAACAGAATTGAACACAGGGACGCAAAGGACATTGTAGTAGCCCACGATTTTGGCGGGCAATGAAGTGGTTATGAGACGCTATGGCCGCATTGGCTGTGATTCAATAGCCCGCTGAACTATGAACCCCACGAAAGGTTTACATGTCATGAAAAAGAAGGAGATATTATGGAAGAAAATGAGAGTGAGGTAACAAAAGCAGTTAGGGTGGCGATAGTGAACGCTTTTGAGAAAGGAGAGGACATAACAGAAAAAGTAGGTGAGATTACCAATAAAATCGTTAAGAATACTCTGGAAGGAGTGACCGATACAAAGGTGAAAGTGGAATCCACGGCTAAAGATGCGATGAAGGGTGCAATCGAAGGTGCCGATGAGGCAAAAGTGGAAGCCGGTGATATAATCAAAGAGGCAGCGGAGGGTATAATTGATGGAGCGACACAGACAAGAGCTAAAACCGCTGACCTTGCGGAACGTACGGCGCAACCCGCTTTAGACTACGTGAAAGATGCAGCAATAGGCGTTCTAGGGGCGGTCAAAGAGATTTTAGAGAAGAAGAAATAATGCGATAATGGCTGTTCGTGCAATCAATCCGATAAGTCGCACATATCGCCATATCAACCGTTATCTCGATATTATTGGAATATTAGTGAAGTATGGTTTTGGGGAGATATTAGCGAAGCTTGGGTTACATAAACATCTTGATTTCGGTAAGGGCTCCATATTAGGTAAAGCGGCGGCGGAAATAGCGGCTGCTTCAGGGTGGGAACGAGCGCGGATGGCTCTGGAGGAGTTGGGGCCTACATTCGTTAAGTTCGGCCAGATTATGAGCACCCGGCCAGATATGGTACCGCCCGAGCTTATCACAGAGCTACAGAAACTTCAGGATACGGTGCCACCGTTTTCTACGGCAGATGCGAAGCGGATTATCAAGGAGGATTTGGGCAGTTCCGTAGACCTTATCTTCAAACACTTCCCCGATTCACCAACAGCGGCAGCCTCTATGGCGCAGGTTTATAAAGCGATACTGCCAGATGACGATGTAGTAGCGGTCAAGGTTCAACGTCCGAATATGAACCAGATAGTGGAGGTAGATCTGGAGATAATGCGGGATCTTGCCACACGTATTAAGAGACATTATAAGGAGCAGGATGCTGTGGACCCTGTGAAATTAGTAGAAGAGTTTGCTCGTGCCATCAGAAAGGAACTGGACCTTAGAATCGAGATAGCACAGATAGAGCGTTTTGCACGGATTTTCCCGTCTGACGTGACCATTCACGTACCTAAAGTCTATCGTGACTATTCTTCAAGTAAAGTCCTGACGATGGAGTTCATTGACGGGTACAAAATCACGGATATTACAAAACCAGAAGTGCTGGTGTGTGACATTGACCCGAAGGTAGTAGCGTCACGTGGCGCTGACCTCATTCTTAAACAGATTTTTGAACACGGATTCTTTCATGCAGACCCACATCCCGGTAACATCAGAGTCCTGGCTGACAATGTCATCTGTTTCCTTGACTATGGCATGATGGGGACGCTCTCGGCACGGCATCGAGAGGACTTAGCTGACATTCTTATTGGGATAGAGACAAAAGATGAACGTAAAGTCACGAGGAGTATCTTAAAGTTATCCGGGCACCGCCAATTTGGAGATGAAGAAGAGTTAGAATCCGATATTGTCGAGTTTATAGATGTTTATGCCTATGGTTCGCTAAAAGAATTGGAGTTAGGCAATCTTTTAAACCGTTTTGTGGATGTGATTACAGAACATCAGTTGAAAATACCGCGGGACTTCTACCTACTCGTAAAAGCGTTAGTAACTATAGAAGGTGTGGGCAG
Source organism: Candidatus Methanophagales archaeon (assembly GCA_028572065.1). GTDB lineage: Archaea > Halobacteriota > Syntropharchaeia > Alkanophagales > Methanospirareceae > QENJ01. Next base: position 483 of record JAPVWK010000040.1, on the reverse strand, counting down.
GGAACTGGACCCGGACTTTAATGCTGTGGAACATGCCGAACCATTCGCAAAGAAGTTGGTCTTGGCACGCATGAACCCTCAGAGGCTAATAAAAGAGCTTTATGGCTCTGTTGTCGAAACCGGGATGCTGATACATGACCTGCCCTACTCGTTGAATGGGATGCTGAGGCAGATAAAACAAGGCGATGTGAAGGTTAAGTTTGAGCCCACAGGATTTGAGCATGTGCTCAACACTCTCGACCAGATAAGTAATCGTATGGTATTTGCAAGGGTGTTGGCGTCGCTTGTAGTAGGCTCTGCCCTTATTGTTCTTTCGGGAATACCGCCCAAATGGCACGACATCCCGGTTATTGGCATCGTCGGTTTCCTCAGTGCGGGTTTAATGGCTTTTTATCTTTTGTTCTCGATTTTACGGCATGGTAGGTTGTAAGTAACAGTATAGTGTGGATTTTACGCAGTTGAATGCGTATTTCATCTTCTTTG
>JAPVWK010000039.1 GCA_028572065.1 Candidatus Methanophagales archaeon | reverse complement strand
ATATTAGATTATTACCGCTACAGCATATATACCGTGGGATCGTCCACACTCGCTTCTTCGAACCCACGTCTTCGATGCAAACACGACTCGCAAATGCCACAATGCTTCTCCTCGCCCAAATAGCAGGAATACGTTAACTGCAACGGTGCTTTTACTTCTATGCCCTTCCTTATTATATCTGGTTTAAACAAATCAACTAAAGGCGCTTTTACTGTTGGTGCAACCGTGTACGAAGCCACTGCTTTCTTTAATACCGCGTTATACCGCTCAACGAATTCCTTCTCGTTGTCGGGATATGACTGTGCCTCCTCGGCATTGAAACCCACGAAAAGAGCTTCGGCTGCGATGACTTCGGCATATGCGCTCGCATGAGCTAAAAGAACCAGATTCCGACATGGCACCCACGTAGATGGAGTTACTTTTTCTGCATCTGAATTTACTTCTCTGCCCACGGGTACTTTTCTACTGCTGTCGGTCAAAGAAGACCCTCCAAGCTCCTTAAAGAACGGCATTTCCACATACTTCAAGTCATTCACACCTAAGTAAGCTGCTACTGCATCTACTGCCTCTTTTTCGCATTTCGCCGCGCGTTGTCCGTAAGAAACGTGGAAGAAGTGCAATTCGTAACCTTCTTGCGATGCTATGGCGGCTGCAACTGTGGAGTCTATTCCGCCGGAGCATACACATACTGCTGTTTTGGTCATTTTGTTTAGTTGCTATTAGATTGAGATACTTAAGTAGGTTAGTGCCCTACCCGCACACCACCCTGTTTCCACTGGAAGTACCATCCAGAATAAACGTTTAAGAATGTTTCTTTTATCCAAAAAAAGCATCTTCCGGGACATTAAGAAAGGTTGTTTACGACACAGGGACCCCACCATTTCCACTGGAGGGTGCGTCTTTAACGACTCAGGTGTTTAAACCTGTGAGATTTTATGACATAAACTTTTTAAAGTCTAAAGTTCTGATGATAGTATCTCCAGTTATTATTGTGGATAAGATGAACAGTAGTATAACAACGGAAGAGGCAAAAGCTAAAGACATAGAAGAGCTATTGAAAACACTCTCGACCAGTAAAGAAGGGCTTTCTACTTCAGAAGCAGAAGGCAGGCTCCAAAAATACGGCTATAACGAACTCACCGAAAAGAAGGTCAACCCGCTGCTAAAATTTATGAGTTATTTCTGGGGCCCTATTCCCTGGATGATCGAGGTTGCAGCCGTTCTGTCGGCAGTTATACACCACTGGGAAGATTTCTGGATTATATTCGCACTGCTGCTGTTAAACGCAGTAGTAGGATTTTGGCAGGAGTACAAAGCGGACAATGCTATTGAGCTATTAAAGCAGAAATTAGCACTAAATGCACGGGTGTTGCGCGCGGGTAAATGGACCGAAGTGCCAGCTCGGGAACTTGTTCCAGGCGATATTGTACGTGTGCGTCTGGGCGATATTATCCCAGCGGATATAAAACTCACAGATGGCGATTACCTGCAGGTAGATGAATCTGCATTGACGGGCGAATCATTGCCGGTGGAGAAGCATCTTTCCGATGTTGCATATTCGGGCTCCGTTGTCAGGCAGGGCGAAATGAATGCGCTGGTTGTTGCCACCGGGATGAACAGTTATTTCGGCAAGACCGCGAAGCTGGTAGAGGACGTCAAGACCCAAAGTCATATCCAGAAGGTCATCATAAAAATCGGGAATTACCTGATTTATCTTGCTATCGCAATGGTATCGCTCATTTTCGTTGCCGCATTTGTTCGTGGCGAGAGCTTTCCGGAAACGCTTAAGTTCGCACTTGTTCTTCTCGTTGCTGCAATACCGGTGGCATTACTGGCTGTACTATCGGTTTCTATGGCGGTTGGCGCTGTAAACCTGGCTAAAAAGAAAGCCATTGTTAGTAAACTGGCGGCAATTGAAGAAATAGCGGGCATGGACATCTTGTGTTCAGATAAAACCGGCACTATCACAAAGAATGAGCTGACACTGGCAGAAGTAGTCCCATTCGCAGAATTTACGGCTAATGATGTGCTGCTATATGCCGCTCTGGCGTCCCGAGCGGAAGACAAGGACCCCATAGATAGTGCAATAATCACCAAAACGGAGCAGGAACTTCCGGAAGCACCCCGTAGCTATAAGATAATCGAGTTTGAACCTTTTGATCCGGTTTCAAAACGCACGGAAGCTACAATCGCAAGTACTGACGGCAACAGTTTCAAAGTATCTAAAGGTGCACCACAGGTCATCTTGTCTCTTGTCAGTAATAAAGCGGATATCGAATCAAAAATGGAATCAGAGGTAAACGCGCAGGCAGCAAAAGGCTATCGTACACTTGGAGTGGCCAAAACGGATGCGCAAGGGAATTGGCAATTTGTCGGCCTTATTCCCCTTTACGATCCACCGCGTGAGGATTCTGCGCAAACCATCAAAACCGCACAAGCCATGGGCGTGGATGTAAAAATGGTCACAGGAGACCATACAGCAATTGCGAAGGAAGTAGCGCAGCAGGTGGGTTTAGGTACTAATATCATGTCCACCGCCACATCGTTAGATAAATCAGACAGCGAAGCCGTGCGTATTGTAGAAGATGCCGATGGTTTTGCCCAGGTTTTCCCGGAACATAAGTATCGTATCGTAGAATTGCTACAGAAAGAGCAGCATATCGTTGGTATGACCGGGGACGGGGTTAATGATGCGCCCGCCTTAAAAAAAGCGGATACCGGATTTGCCGTTGCCGGTGCTACGGACGCTGCGAAATCAGCGGCTGATATTGTTCTCACTCTACCTGGACTTTCGGTCATTATTGATGCCATAATGGAAAGCCGCAAAATATTCCAGCGTATGAATAGCTATGCCATCTACCGTATCGCGGAGACCATGCGCGTGTTGTTCTTCATCACGCTTGCCATACTCATTTTCGACTTTTATCCGGTAACAGCACTTATGATAGTTCTGTTGGCACTTTTAAACGATGCACCTATTATATGGCAATCGCATACGACAATGTTCGCTATCCCGATATGCCGGAGAAATGGGATATGCGACTTGTTTTAAGCATAGCTACCCTGTTAGGCGTGATTGGAGTTATCTTCTCGTTTTCGCTATTCTATATCGGCGAGGGAGTTTTGGATCTGCCTCTGAAAATAATACAGCCTTTTATGTTCCTGAAGCTTGCCGTTGCGGGACATTTAACCATATTCCTGACTCGTACCAGGGGGCATTTCTGGTCTATTAAACCCGGCAGCGCTCTGCTCTGGTCTGCCGTGGCTACCAAAGTATTAGCAACTCTGATAGTCATTTATGGCTGGCTAGTCCCTGCTATTGGTTGGAATCTTGCATTGCTTGTCTGGGGATGGTCATTGGTCGAGTTCGTGGTGACGGACTTCATAAAAGTACCGTTTTTTAAGCAATTTTAGGGGTTTCTTGAAAGTTTCACTTGGCTTTTTACATTCGCTATTGTTGTAACCAGAATTTAACATCAGCCAACTTGTTTTGAATGGATTTGAACTATAGATGAGTTGGACAGTTTCGATGCTGTTACGTTCCCCCCTAGATTAACTACAACATTTTAACACCTTAACTATCTTTCATGCTCTTTTAACAGTTTTGTTTTTTCAATAATAAACGCTTTTTGGTCATTGCTAAGATCTTCAAGCCATGATTCGATCTCAACAAAGGACCAGGTAGTTAGTTTAAACTCACTTTTATGAATTTCGTTTAATTCTTTCTCACAATCAGAAATATCTATCTGAAGCATCTTTTTTGCTATACATTTGAGATAAATGCACACTGCTCTGTATTTTATTTCCAGAGATAAAGATAATGCCTTTGTAATGACTTCCAAAGCGCTTTTGTAATTCCCTGTTATAATATATAATTCCGAAAGGTTTTCATAAGCATAAACATCTTCAGGATTTAACTCTATTGCTTTATTATAGTCGCTTATCGCCACCCCATATTCCTTTAAGTCGTAATATGCAACCCCTCTGTTGTTATAAGCATGCGCATATTCTGGATTTAACTCTATTGCTTTATTATAGTCGCTTATCGCTTTCTCATAATCCTTTAAGTTGCCATAAGCAACCCCTCTGTTGTTATAAGCAGTTGCATCTTCTGGATTTAACTCTATTGCTTTATTATAGTCACTTATCGCCTGCTCATAATCCTTTAAGTTCCCATAAGCAAGCCCTCTGTTGTTATAAGCAGTTGCATGTTCAGGGTTTAACTCTATTGCTTTATCATAGTCACTTATCGCCTGCTCATAATCCTTTAAGTTGCCATAAGCAACCCCTCTGTTGTTATAAGCCATTGCATCTTCTGGATTTAACTCTATTGCTTTATCATAGTCACGTATTGCCTTTTCATATTCCTTTAAGTTCCTATAAGCATTCCCTCTGTTGTTATAAGCATAAGCATGTTCAGGATTTAACTCTATTGCTTTATTATAATATTCTATCGAGGTTTCTTTATTTCCCCCTTGAACTTCATCATATGCGCGGTTAAACCATTTTTGCGCTTCCGCACGCCTTTTGGAATCATCCAATAATAAATCTGATATTGATTTAACATCCTTGCCGCCCTTATAGTCATCAAAGCTATCTGCGAGGATTTTTAATTTCCCTTCTTTTTCCTTTAAGGTTTTAGTTAGTTCTTCAATGGTATCTTTTTTGTCTTTCTCTGTACGTTCTAACTTCTCTTTTAATCCTGCAATAGTTCCTTCAAGTTCTGCGATTTTGTTTCTTGCCTCTGCATCAGGGTTATTTTGTATGGACGCTATCTCAGCGATAGATTTTTTGAGTTTTTGTTCTCTTTCCTCTGATTCGAGAAGCTCATTTTTGAATTTTCCTGCCCTTACCTCTTCTGCCCTCAATTGTGATTTCAAATCCGTAATAATTTCTTCGGTTGACTTATTGGCATAGCCTTCTTCTATCTCTTCTGTTTCAAGTTCCTGTATTGCATTTTTTAACTTTTCTCGCAATATGGGAAGCTCTTTCTCTGAATAGATTATATGGCTTATATCAGCAATATCAAAAGGAGCCTCCTTTATATCCTGTGTAATTATAATTGCCTTTGTATTATACATCGCATGAGCAAATCCCAGTTCATAAAATACATTTGGGTTTCTACCGGTAGTGTCAACAATAACATACTTTGCTTTTCTTATATTCTTACAAATCCGTTTGCACCAGATTGAAAGGTTTGTGTATTTATCATCAGCCCGTTCGCACCGGAACTCTTTTCCCTCAATCCCCTCCACCGCTTGCTGTATCGTATCATAAACAGAATTAAAACCTTTAAAAGGCATCATTACGAAGATATATTTGTTATCCAGAATTACGTTGTGGGGGCATTCGCCACCAATCTTTGAACAAAACACATTTACACTCCTTTTTCACAGTTTCTATGAATGATTGAAATTATACACTTAAAAGATTTTCGGATCTTCATCGTAACTAAAAAAAGCACTGCTTTTACTATCAACCCAATTCAACCCCTTTTCTTCATCCCTTTTGGAATCCCGCGGTCGTTTTAGCGTTAATCCCGTCTGTCGCCAGTTCTGTTATGTCACACACAACCACATATTTCTTCAGATCCTCAACGAGCTCTTCCATTTTAGTATACCGGTCCTCTTTCCTTTTACTCAGGCATTTCATAATGATATGCTCAACGCATTTCGATTCCGGATTGAGTTCCGAAGGTGGCACGGGCTCATCGTTAATCACGCAATTGATAATATCCGTGTATTCACCGGCAAAAGGCAGCTTACCGGTTACAAGTTCGTAGAACACAACTCCAAGCTGCCATATATCTGTTCGTTCATCAATCCGACCGAATATTTGTTCCGGTGCCGCGAAATCAGGAGTTAAAGCAGAAACCGAAAGGCTTTTACCTATTCTTACCTTGCTCAAACCCCAATCCGAAATCTTGATTGTACCGGCCTTAATAAGTATGTTTGAGTGCTTTATGTCCGCATGTACTATACTTCGTTCGTGTGCATGATTTAAGCCCTTTGCCACCTCATAAATTATCGAAACTGCTTCTTCTACTTTTCTTATACCAAATCCGATGCTACTATCACACAATTCCATCTCAAGGTATGGAACCGGATAGATGTTAAAACCGTAAAGCCGGACGATATTTTTGTGTTCAAGCGCACTCCAGTTCTGCACTTCTCGTAAGAAAAACATGCCGGCTTTTTCATCCTTAATCGCCGGTATTTTTACTGCTACTTTTGTGCCATCGTTGCGTATTGCCTGGAAAACCCATGCGAATCCGCCGCCGCCTATGTATTCTGCATCTGAGTAAAATTGCTCAAGCTCAGGCGGGAATACAGAGGTTGTTTGTATTTTTGTCTCTTTTCCTTTTATTATTAATATTTCGCCATACCTTTGGGTGATGTACAAGCTCATAAAGCTGGGAACCGATAAAGGAACTGCAATAAGTGCCGTGTTTATAGCAATGGATTTGGATACGCTAGAAGTAAGATCGAAAGGGTCAATAAGAAGCAGAGAAGCGAATATTGTGCACGACACGGCAAACGCGATATTAAAATAAGCATAATTCTTCGATATTTCGTTATGGATAAAGAAGTTATATACCACCTTCGCAGTAATAACGCAAAAAGCAGCCAATGCTATAATCGCACCGTAGTTTAAAATCACGTTTAGTTCACCTGTTGTTTTGGGCACAAAAATGATGCACAAGAGTAAACTCCAGAAACCCATAATAATATGCGGTATTATTAGCAGATTCGCTTCCCAGTTTTCTATTAATTTCGCATGCCTTTGCTTATTCCGCCGTTTATCCCAAATGTACCAGAGCATTGCTGCGATAACCGGAATAACTGCTAAAATCACACCAATAACTGGATTTATATCCACTCTCACCGATTTCCTTACTCTTTCTTTTACCATTTCACGGTTATAGTAAGCTTCGGCGAAATCAGGATCCAAATCTGTTACTCTATTAAAATCCGCAATCGCCTTTTCGTATTGGTTTAAATTCATATATACAAGTCCCCGTCCATAATAGGCATCCGCGAAATCAGGATTTAACGCTATTGAGTTATTAAAATCAGCAATCGCGTTCTCGTATTGCCGTAAATCGCTGTATGTCTTTCCACGAGCACAATAAGCATGAGCCACACCTTCACTCCCCGAGTCTATGACTTTATCAAAATCGGCAATCGCGTTCTCGTATTGCCCGGATGAATAGTATGCTAAGCCCCTTACGAAATAAACTCTATAAAAGTCAGGATTTGTTTCTATTGCACTGTTAAAATCGTTAATAGCCTTTTCGTATCGCTGCGATTCCAGATATGCAAGTCCCCGTCCATAAAAACCCTCAACGGAACTTGGGTTCAAATCGATAGTTTTATTAAAATCGGCAATCGCGTTCTCGTATTGCTTCCACTCGATATATACAAGTCCTCTGCCATAAAAGGCTAAAGAGTTATTTGCATTTAACTGTAAGGTGGTATTAAAATCAGCAATCGCCTCTTCGTAATGTCCCGAGTCATAGTATGTAATTCCTCTGCCTGTATACGCTTCTGCAAGATATGGATTTAACTCTATTGCATTGTTATAATCCTGAAGTGCTTTTTCGTACTGCTTTAAAATATAGTATGCTTTTCCACGGTTATAGTAAGCTTCTGTAAGATTCAGGTCCAGTTCTACCGTTTTGTTAAAATCGTCAATGGCGTCTGTATAATTACCCAATGCCCGATATGCAAGCCCACGACCAAGATACGCTTCTGTATAGTTTGGGTTCTGCTCAATCGCTTTATTATATTTGTTTATCGCTGCCTCATACTGCTGCGACTCATAAAACACATTTCCGGTGTCATAATAAGTTACCGTGTTGTTTAACACCTCTTCCGTATTTGGTTGTCCTGCTACAATTACAGAATAAGCAAATAGTGCGTATAACAGGAATATCAGTAAAAATTTATCCTGTCTACGAATTTTTTTCATAGCTTTCTCTTTATTAATCGAATTAGTATCTCCTGCTTACTTCTTTTTATTGTAAACCCCTTAGGTCTCAACATAATTTACCTCCACTACATTTGCAACTAAGATTTTATCTTCAGCCTTCAATTTCCGGCTTTTCATTTGCTGTAGCGCATCTCCGTTTAGCATCGTGCCATTTTTTGTGCCTAAATCTTGTATATACAGCCCGTCGTTCCGTCTTACTATCTTAAAATGCTTCCGGCCAATGAATAAAAGGTTATCCACGGATACGACACCCGTAAAATCTTCCCGTCCGAATACCGTTTCTTTTTCTGTTATCCTGATCTCATGATTGTTCGGTAAAATAAGCGTTGCTAAGACTGCTTTTGATTCTATAGTAACAGTATCCTGAGAAATCTTAGGTTTATGCGCTATTTTTAGTTGGACATAATGTATGAGCACTCCTGCTGCAATAGCAAATACAATAGCCCAAAAGATATGTGTCCACTGCTCCAGGAGCCATTCAGTAGCTGCTTCGGATGTAGCAATCACAACTAAAGCTATAAGTGCTATTACCACCGATATTATTAATATCAACCGCCTATTTTTCATCATTTTTTCTATTGCGTTACTTCCTTTTTTATGCTTCTGTGAGCGTGATAACTGTTTAGATAATCCCGAGGGCTATAAATACCTTACCATTTTTATAACATCATCTACCTTTTTTATTTCTTTCTCCAAATCCAATTCCATATAACATTTCTTTCCCGATCCAAAAGACGAAGAAAGGACTATCTGGTTTCCCATGACGGCATAACCATTAACCGGTGTATGTCCAACCACAGAAACTTTACAGCCCACTTTCGCTAAAAAATCTTTTATGTGTTTTTTATTGTAATCCACCTGGTGCCGGTTCCAGAGTAAATCAAACAAGTTTCTGTTTGTCAATCCATAACCCAGCTCTTTGAGCTGGATTATATCTTCTATACCGCTAATTTTTTTTACCGGTGCGGCATGGCTAATAAAAACGCCGTTTCGAGTCCTTACAGCTAAAGGTAATGCTTTAAAAAAATCAATATAGATACTTAACTGATGCTCCCACTCGGTTCCAAATTTGTGTTTCAGCAGCAGTTCGAATTCATGTTTCTGGTTTATTCCGGACTTGTAAACTGCCACGCCTGAGATATGGCTCCACTCATGATTGCCGAGGAGGACATGGAAATTATTTGTGTGCTTATAATGCCACATAACAGAATCCAGAATCGCTATTGAGTTGTCTTCTGCGGTAAACATGCTGTGAATGTAATCACCGGTGAGGATAATATGATTCTCCTTCCGAACTTTAAATTTATTCCAGATACTCATGTATTTCTCAAAGTCCGTAAGGTCTCCATGAATGTCGGTCACAATTAGTGCCTTTCCTTTTCGGGGTAGTTCTATGAGTGCATTTGTTGGTTGCATTAATATACCATAGGTTTACTATTTTAAGAAGTAGTCCAAAAAAAATCACGGCGGCTTAACGAAGATTACAGAGATAACAGAAAAGAGCGAGTCCGAGTAGATAAAATGTAGAAAGAGCAAAGAACGAGATAAGAATAAAAATTAATAATCGGGACGCAGATGCACGCAGATAAACAGGATTTTAAATATATGGAATTGACGGAGGAGATCGTTAGAATCTTCTATCGAGTTTATAATAAACTGGGTTATGGTTTTCCGGAAAAGGTTTATGAGAATGTAATTTAGTTGATTTTGGCACTAAACCGGGAGTTAAATGTAAGGCAGTTGATTTTCTGTGTAAATCTGCGTAAATCCGTGTAATCTGCGTCCTAAATAGGTAAAAGTTATAGTTTATATACCGCGAGAAAAGATACATAAAAAGGAATGTTTTTAGTGAAATGAAACAAAGCGAAGAAACACGCAGCAAATTAGGCTGGTTGATAGTGGGTCTGATTGCTATTGGGTTGATGGTGTATATGTTCTACCCGTTTTTGGATGTGCTCATCTACGGCATATTCGTGTACTACGTGGCAAGACCTGTTTACCGCGCTTTTACTCGTAGATTCAAATACCCGCGTGTGGGTGCTTTTATCTCTTTAGTCTTTTTAGTGCTGCCGCTAGTCCTTATAGCCTTTTATACGTTGAGTATAGCATACATAGAATTGAGTAAATTCTTTATTTATGCAAAGTTTGAGTACATAGAGCTTTACATAAAAGAACTTGTAAGTTATTTCGACGGCATTGCAAAAGGGGTAAACCAAACAGATATTTATGATTTGATCAGTCAAGGAGATATTGTAGTTTTCATTAATACACTAACAACAACTTTTTCGGATGGTATATTCACGTTTGTTGACATTTTCTTCCGGTTGTTCCTTACGTTCGCCATAGCATATTATCTCTTGAAGGATGGCACAAAACTCAGGGACTGGATAACAGACGCCTTTCTCGGCGGCAAATCTGCGCTAACAAAACAGTTCTTCGAGAAGGTTGATTCTGATCTTCATGAAGTATACTATGGTAATGTCCTGACGGCGGTTTTAACCGCTTTGATTGCGGCAGTGACTTTTTTAATTCTTAACCTTGTGGCACCGCCTCTGTTGGTGACACCGTATCCCATCTTGCTGGCAATACTATGCGGGATTGGTATCTTCATTCCGCTTGTTGGTATGAAACTGATCTGGATTCCTTTGTGGATCTATCTGGTGATTCAAGCATATCTAAATGGAATCCTCTTTACTGACGGGTGGTATCTTCTGTTGTTCTTTATAGTTGTGGGTGTTGCTGCGGACTTTACACCCGATACCATTCTGAGACCCTACATAAGCGGAAAACACACTCATGTTGGTGCGCTGCTATTTGCATACATCTTTGGTATTGCGGTCTTTGGTTTTGTGGGTTTATTCCTGGGGCCGATAATCCTGGTAGTAGCAACAAGGTTCGTGGAGATTATTCTGCCTGAGTTGAACAGGAGGAGTGGATTGCAAAACCGAGACCTGTAGGTTTTGGAAAGTTCACCGTCTAAAAAAAAAAATGGATGCAACAGATGAAATAGTAAAGGAAATAATTGAAGGGAAGATCGTCTATCTGGAAAAGGAGATAGATGCAAAAACGCTGGACTGGAACGCACACGCTGTTTTTCAAGGTGTGTACCTAAAACATCTTGTGAAAGGTGAGGATACTGATGGTAAGTTCAGTAGCCACCTGGTGAAAGTGGAGGCAGGTTGTGAAATCGGTGAGCATGTCCATGAGGAGCAATGGGAATTGCACGAGATTATAAGTGGTGTTGGTAAGGGAGTTATTGCTGAGAAAGAAATGACCTATAAATTGGGCGTTTTCGGTGTGATACCCAAAGGAGTAAAGCATAAGGTTATTGCTACGGACACGAATTTGTATTTACTGGCAAAATTCGTGCCAGCGTTATTTTAGGGAACTCACAAATAATAATTTACCCGAACGCTATCATTTTTAAGGGTTTTTGAGACACAGATTAACGCTGATTAACACAGATTTAAAGTAGTGTAGTTTTTTAGTTTTGATTCAACCCGTAAAAGCTTAATAATCCGGACAAGCGTCTGTGTAAATCTGCGAAATCGGTGTCTACGATATTTACTGAAATGGGTAAACTAACGGGGAGTTCACTTAGGGAGCTCTCCTTTCGGCAACCGCGTATAACATCAAACATATGACTGACTTCGTAGGTCTGCAAATCGTTAGATGTACTTGCGATGGTTTGGTAAGTTACTAAACATTAGAAAGGAAGCAGAGGTCCAAGCACCCGCTAAAATACGTTTTTAAAACGTACTACACCGTGAACAGTTTACTCAGGTCTTCATGAAACTGTATCAACAATTTCGTTGTTTCGTTATCCTCGTTTACAACAAACGTTCTTATCTGTTTACCTAATTTTAGTTCTTTTACGATATTCAACTCTAAAAGTGGCTCGATTACACGTGCGACACTAGAATGCGAAAGCCCGGTTTCCTCGGCAATGCCCGAAAGATACGTGGTCGTACCTCGAGTTAGTAATAGATGCTCCAGGACTATAAGTTGCGCGTTTCTTCCGAATACCTTTTCGAATTCGTTCATTCTTCCTGTTAGTAATAAATAGTTAAATAAGTAAATATTTAGTGGTGTTTAACTTTTTAAAAACGTTATACATAAAAACTAGATGTAGGCATAACAGATTTTAAAGCGAAGTTATAGCATTAGTTTTTTAACGTTTTTTACCAGGCAGCGTATGCTCTCGAGAGGCACATCAGGACTAATCAACTTTCCGGCAGGTCGTCAAGCACCTGCATCATACTCTGCCGGTACTCCTGAAAAGCTGCTCGCCCTTTATCTGTGAGCTGGAGCAAGGTATGCGGCTTTCTGTCCACAAATTCCTTTACAACTTCAATGTACCCGGCAGCTTCCAGCTTGCTCATGTGCGATGATAGATTACCGTGCGTAAGTCCTGTCTGATGCATCAAAAAGAGGAAGTCAGCGCTTTCGACCACATAGAGGTATGCCATGATCATGAGCCGGGCAGGTTCGTGGATCAAACGGTCAATCTCAGCGATGGGCTGGTGGTCTTTGCTGTCTGCGTTCTTACTGGATGACACCAGAAACCTCCTTCACAGGCAGCGGATATTTGCGTAGGAAACAGATGAAGAGGACCAACCCACAAAGGACTAGGAACCCGCCTATGAAAACCAAATAGAGTATCAACCCCGTACATCCCGATCCAAACTCTATCAAAGAGAAGAAACCGCCAAGAATCACTGACAGGACTGCATATCCCGTATAAAGGACGTTTCCAGATTTGGATGCTACGTGGGCAAATGGTCCGACCAGGATCATCCCGAAGAATAATGGTGACCATTTCACCAATTGTGAATAATCCGTAACGTCGCCAAAGAGCGAGATCAGGGTGAATATAATCACGATAACTGCGAACTCGAAGAGGAAAACGCCGGTCAAATTATGCTTGAGATTTTCCTGTGGGAACTTGACAAACCCGATCCTGGGATATGTATACCGTTTTCGAATAGACTCCACAATCCTGCCGGAAAATAAAATTAACAATATATAGAAGACAAAAACGGTGGAATAGAAAAAGCCACCAAATGCCATGAGGATTAGACCCATCATGAGTTCCATCAAACCATCCTGCTGTGAATCCCTGTATGCTTTTCGCTCGAGTTTCTTTAAATTAATTGTTTCTGTCATATTGAAACCTCCTTTGCTGATAGCGGGTTATCCCGCAGGCATCCTCCATGCAGATATTCACTCTGCCGGACCGGTCCCTTCAAAAAAGGGTGTGTACAGGCCGATAAAACGATTACTCCGACGTACCGATGGCCGAAGAATAAGATGCTATTGATAGCGTGCGAAATACCGGCAAAAAAGCAATTCTGACCATCGCTTTGAATTGCCCGGTAAACTTCCCGTTCGCTTCCGCTTTGCTTGATTTTTTCTATCATAATTACTACAACACACTTTGCAGTATATAAAGGTTTGTGACACAAAGTTGTTTGAGGTAGGCGGTGACAGTGATTTGGAAGGACAAGACGGATACAGAAATTGCGTTGAATATTTTGTGCGTGTAGATCAAAGATACTGATGTAAGGAGTAAATAAATACCATGCGATATTCGTAAATAAAAGGAGCAGAAAAATGAATAAGAGCGATAGTATTACTGTACATGATGAAGAAGCAGCCGAATACGATCAGCAAGTCCGAGAATACCACTGGTTTGGCACGGAAATAGTATTTGGTATGTGTTTTGAATATGTAAATCCACAGGACCGTTTGCTTGATATTGGAATAGGTACCGGGCTTGGCTCCCTGCCATTTGCCAAAACTGGCCTGGAGATATTTGGAATAGACGGTTCCGGTGAGATGCTGAAGATCTGCAACTCAAAAGAGTTCGCAACGGACCTCAAACAGTTCGACTTGCAAAATATGCCTCTGCCTTATTCCGACAATTTCTTCGACCACGTGATTTCCTGTGGCGTGTTTCATTTCTTTGGTGATCTGGAACCATTATTTAAAGAAATTTCCAGGATTATCAAACCCGGTGGGATATTCGGTTTCACGGTTTTCGCGCAGACTACGGAAAAAAAAGAAAAAACGGTCAGCCAGAACCCGGAAGGGTATTCGGAATTCCAAAGCGATTGGGACACACTGATGTTCAAGCACAGCGATAGCTACATCGAAAAGCTTTTACATGGTTGCGGTTTCGAGATGTTGAAATGCTTAAAATTTTTTGCTTGGAGCGGTAAAGAAGATATAGAAGATCTTTGCTATGCCTACGTGGCTCAAAGTGCTCCGTCCAAGCCCGATAAAAACTAAACTTAAAGGTTGTAGAACAGTAATATAAATCTGTTTTGGATACCATATACAAAGGCACTAATCGCATTTGGGGAGAGGAACCAAGTGAGTTAGCTGCTGTTGCTGTTTACTATCTAAAAACGCTTGAATTAAACGACAAGAATTTAAGTATCCTGGATGTTGGATGCGGTTATGGTCGTGATGTAGTATACTTTTCAAAACATCTCAGATGTACAGTTTTGGGAATTGACAGCTCAAAAGTGGCTATTGATATGGCAAAGACTGCGTGTTCAAAAGCATCAAATATAGAATTTCTGTGTTCTGACTTCACAGAAACCGGCAATAGCAAATATGATGTCGTATTTATATCAAACCTATATCATTTATTTGAAGGCGACCTGAGACAGAAACTTAGAGCGACAATCATAAAGCTCCTAAAGCCAGAAGGGTTACTGTTTCTCAGCACGCTTTCTCCAAAAGACCCTCAGGAATATGGTAAAGGCATTCCTGTACCGAATGAACATAATTCATTTATAGATAAAGTTTATTCCCATTTCTGCACTCGCAATGAACTGGGGGGTATGTTTAATTTTTTGGAGATTAAAGAATTATGTGAACATGAGTACTATGAGCCTCATTCCACGGGCGAAGTTCACCACCATATTTCATGGATACTGATAGGAGAATCTGCGGGCATTTCGTATAACATCTAATAAGCCGATAGGTACGATATTGGGGCGGGAATAGGTAAAAGAGATGCTGGAAAATGAGGAATAAAAAGAAAAAAAAGGGGAAGCAAAAGGCGGTGGTAAAGGATACCTCTACCAGTAGATATCATACCAGCCCTCATAACTAAAGCCACCGTCTAATGCTCCTACGACTATCCAGTAATAACCGTTCTCTGGTATTATACAGGTACCGCTGTCTGGGAAATGGGCGTGTCCATCCTGGTCGTCATCAATTATGTAGTCAGCGTAAATGAGATCATCATCCCAGACACCTAAGAGGACACCAGTAGCAGTTGTTGGCGTATGATCTATTGTTATTTCGACCCTCATGGTTTTACTAAGATAAACTCTTTCTCCATTCCATGTACCTGAACCACCTAACTGCCCTCTTATACTACTCTGAACGTGTCCTCTCTCTATTATATCTCCTATATTGTTCTCTTTGTGTTCTACCAGGTTTAATTGTTTTCCACCTACGTCAATTGTTTTATCACCCGCGGATGCCATAACGGGCGGCGCTAACAAAACAGCGGTCAGCATTATCGCTACGGTTGCCATTACAATTTGCTTTTTCATTTTTCGTATCACCTCCTATTGGTTTGGGTATTTATATAGCGCTCCTCCTCGGCGCTCTGATGCACTTACCGCCTTTTCCAAAGGGTAATCCCGGCACAATCGAATTTTCTAGTGATATAAGTAGAAACCTCTTTCCCCACCAAAAAATCTTTTGAAAGAGGATTATAGGAGAACCAAATAACACACATTCTAATCCAACCAGAGATCCATAGCCCTGAAGTATTCTTTTGTATATTCACGCTTGTTCTACCAGCAAATTATAATTGTGTGCCCTAAACGTAACTGAATCTTGATTCCACTGGAAATATGTGCTTAAAGTTTATATACTGGCATATCCAACAGTTTTATGGTGAATAAAATGGATAAGAATAGGACAACAGAGGGAATATGGAACAAATGGTTATTAATACGCGAAACATGGGATATTATGTTATTGATAAGGGGTTAGAGCAAAATGGTATCTGTGAATACAAATCTGAATAATTTTTCGTATTGGGAGATACTCCACGAGATCTTTGAGGGGTATCCACCCGGGTTCGTGTACACGGCAACGGGGATTTTTCGGCAAGCTGTGCCGCCCTTGTGTCCAAAATGCTGCACGCAGATGAACCACAACGGCTACAACACGTACGAGAAAAGAGGCTTGGGTAGCGTTAAGATTGGGCGATATATCTGCCCCTGTTGTTATGAACCCTGCGAAGAAGAGCGTAGCTTCTGGGAAAACTTGAAGGGGGACTTCTTTGACGTCATAGGTAGAATGTACAACATTATGAAGTTACATCATGTCTCCTATCAGGGTATATCGGATATAATGGAGCTCATTTATCCCCAAGGAAAGGACACCATCTTGAACATTTTCGCCGATTCAGTCGAGGAAACGGTTATCCCACCCCTAGAAGATTTTCAAATTGTACTCTATGACGAGCAGCATCCGAAGCGGGGCAGGACACAGAAATTCCGCTTGACCCTGCTGGACAGCGTTACCGGTCGGCCGATTGCCGAGGAACTGCACGAGAGCAAAAACT
>JAPVWK010000038.1 GCA_028572065.1 Candidatus Methanophagales archaeon | reverse complement strand
TCAAAAACGACCGTTGTTGCTGCGATTATTGTAATTGCCATAGCGCCAAGGTCTGCACCCACTTTTCCATAAGATGAAAGTTCTCCTGTAACCGTAACTGCTAAACCAACTGCTACTCCCGCTTGAGATAATAAAGCAAGACCCAAATATTTCTGAACGAATGGTTCTGCCTTCACCAACTTACTACCAATGAATGCGCCGCCCATTTTTCCAGTTATCCTGCATCCAATATAGATTATTCCTATTATACCCATTTCAATCAATAAATCTGGTCTTAGTTTTAACCCTGCCACAATGAAAAAAATAATGTAGATTGGAGGGAGGATACTTTCTACGATTTTAAAAAACGTTCTGCCTATCCCCGGAACTAAATTAATAAAAGTTGCTCCCAAAAACATACATGCCAATATGGACGAAAAATGGAAGATTTCTGCCAATCCCGTGCACATTAAAATGCCAGCCAAAGACATTACGAGAATGCTTTCTCTTCCTTTCACCTTTTTTGCGGAATAGGCAAGTAATGTTCCAATTGCAATTCCCAATGCAACTGCGCCGAGAATTTCTATCAATGGCCTGATAATTATAGAAGAAACGGAAAGAGAATCACCTAATATAACTTTTACCAGGGCAATAGCAATTACGAAAAAGATTATTGCAACTCCATCGTCCAGTCCGACTATGGCTGTGGTCATCTTGCTCAAAGTACCTCTTCTCGCTTTACAATCATGTAAAGCCGCTATCGTACCAGCAGGTGCTGTTGCCACACCGATAGAACCCAAAAGCAAACCTATACTCCAATTATGGGTAAAAATAAATACACCTAAGGTAATAATTAAAAAGGTTGCAAAAGATTGGATTAATGTAATTACAATGCTTGATTTCCCAAGCATTTTTAAAAAATCAATCGTAAAACTGCCTCCTATAATGAATGCAATTAAACCAAGCGTGAAGCTAACTATTATATTTGTCTCATGAGAACTCAATTCTACAAGATGAAATGTAGGTCCCAATAGTATTCCAACGACAATATATCCAACTATTGCCGTGAGACGTAAATGATGAGTTATTGTCCCTATTACTAACCCTAAAGTGAGTGCAATTCCAATCAATAAAATGACATTTTCTATCGCCATAATCTTATTCTTCAATTGGATTTTTTATAAAAGTGTAAATTTTTCTTATCAAATGATGGAGCGTTATCTCACCTATTATTTCACTGTTTTCTACTACTGGAATTCTTCTCACCCTGTGATCCATCATTTTGTTTAAAACCTCTTTCACTTTTTCACCTGGGCTGCATATTATTGGATTCTGGGACATGATGTGCCCCGCTTTTTCAAAAGTTTCATAATGTAAAGACTTTTTATCTGGTACCCCGAAGAATGAAACTTCTTTTCTTGGAGAAAAAATACCCAAAATATCGTGTTCTGTTATTATTCCTACCAACTTTTTGCGCCCTTTGCTTTCTACAACCCAGACGTGATCGCTTCCTGTTAGGATAGATAAAACGCAGTCTATGCTCGCATCTTGTTCTATTAGGGGCAGATCCCATACCCTCTCATCCATAATATCTTCCGCAGGGATTTCATAAAATTCTGGTATCAACTGTTTCCCTTTTGCCGGTATTGTCATATTCCCAACTTCAAAGTAACTATCTCAAAGGGGTTCATCGTCAACTCTATCTTCTTTCCCTCATACTTTAACTCTTTTTTCACTTCCTCATCCTCTTCTTCCAGCATATTCACCACCCTGACCTCTTTTGGCTCCATGAACAGTGTTATTTTAGCGTCTGTCTCTTCGCCCTTCGTTTCGTAAAATCTTAGAATTACTTCATCTCCATCCTCCGCTTTTTTCAGCGCGGAGAGGAGGACGTTATCTGGCTCTATCTCCAAAAAAGAGAGGTTCAGAGGAATTTTCGTTTCCTCCCGCAACTGCATAGCATCCAAACGACAGTTGAACTCATAGGCCTGTTTGTAGGATGAAGCTGCCCACCAATCTCCTTTGTGCGGATAAATGGAATATTTAAATACGTATCTTCTCAGCTCCTGTGCATTCGGAACCGGAATTGCCGGACCCATTCTACCATCTGATGACAGCATTAAAACACTTCTGAGCAGTGTTAAATAGATGTCACCATCTCTTACCTCGTTCTCCGGAGTCCCACGGTGAATCACAGTTAAGCCCTTCCTACCATCAGAATAATCAAACCATTTCAGCGAGGGGAATGTCCCGCAAGGGTCCTCCACCCACCCCCCTTTTGGCTTATAGTGCCACTGGTCGGTCGGTCGAGAAACAACGCCAAATTGAGTTCCACAGGCATAAGTCGAAGATTTCATGTCCGTGGAGAACCTGACCCTGATCCGAGCCCTCGGGTGCCTATCCACTATGATCGTGACGAAATCTATCCGCGGAATGTCCCGGTAAACTATTATCTTCTTTGTGCACTCCAGGAATTTGTGCCGCCAGATAAGTGGCTCCATTTTCTCCGTCAATCTATATGGCCAGCGTAGTGAAAAATAATCGGTCTCAACATTGATAACACGCCTCAAAGGACTTTTTTCTATACCAAAATTCTCCACCCGGAATGAGCCGTACTTCACGCCTTCCCCTTTTTCTGTCTTCAAAGGGGTACCTAATGTTGCACGGTGGTAGTAGAGATCGCCGGTTTCTTCCTCCAGTACAAGCTCATTTGCACTACAAATTTTCTCCCGCGTCTCCCCCCGTCCGTCCAGAGACACGTCAATCAACCCCGTAGCGGGATCAACATCTACCCCAAAGAATCTGTTTTCTATGGTGTTTCCCCGTTCCATGATGAAGTTCGGGTCATATGGCTGCCGTTTCGGCTCACGCTCAAGGATTTTATAGACCTTATATCCCAATGCAGGAACCGTGGGAACAAATCCTATTCTCGCATATCTCAACGAGTCATCATCATACCTCGCGAATTTTAATACTTCTACGTCTATCTCCTCGTCCCCGCTCTTTAATGCGCTAATCGTTACTATTTTACCCCGACCAAAGTTCAAATCCATCTCTATCCAGTTCGTCACTTCCCACGACAGCGAGTTAAATACTATCATATCCCCATAACCACGCATCTTAAGCAACTGTATGTGGGTCTCGTCTGATTCAAACCCTGTCTCTGATTGCGCCTCTACTACTTGAGTATGTACGCGATTGCAGCGGTTGGTCATCTCTGTATTGAAAAAGCCACGGAAATGCCGTACTTCATCGTAACCCTCATCCATACCCGTTCCCGGGGCCACATCATGAAATGCAAGATACAAAATTTTACGCCAGCAATTTATCGTCTCTTCCGTGGGATAGGGATTATTCAATAGATAAGCTATTGTACTCCACCGCTCACAATACGCTAACCAACCCTCGTACTCGCTAAGTTCCTGTTTTATCCACATCCTGCTAGAGCAACAACTTGGAAATACCTCTGAATACTTACCTGAATACATCTCACCCTTCCGGACCTCCAGCTTGATGTTATTCTCTTTTATTTCCTTGTCCAGCGCTTCAAAGAATTCCACTGGCGTTGCTATCTTCATCTCCACGTCTTTCTTCGCGTTCCACGCAGATACTGCCATAGATGTTTCCGGCTGCGGTGCCGTAACGCCACTTCCGGAAGGCATCAAGATTTGTGAGGTAGCCGCCAGATCTTTTAGTTTATCATAGCTTTCGTCCAATTTTGTCAAGTCCAACCCTGCCCTGTATCCAAAAGGCATCCAGTGCGCTAAAATCTGTGTTCCATCCAAACCTTCCCATAGGAACTCCGAAGGTTTTCTCTTTGGCACCCCTCTTCTAAAGGCAATATATTTGTATCCTAATTTTTTATACATCTGTGGTAGCTGGGCATTCAACCCAAAGCTGTCTGCCTGCCACATTACGGGAACGTCAACCCCAAATTTCTCCTTCACGTATCTCTTACCTTCCAGGACCTCCCGTATCAGTGTTTCTCCTTCGGGAAGCATCGTATCGGCCATCAGATATTCGCCATCAGCAATCTCTATCTTGCCTTCCCTTATGTACTTCGCAATCTTTGCAAATACTTCCGGATACCTCTTCTCCAACTCCGCCAGCAGAAAGGTCTGCTCTATCATGAACTTGTAATTTGTTTTTTCTATAAGCTCCACCACTTCCTTCAGAATGAGCACCATATTGATGTGAAAATAATCCTCCTTCGTGAAGGCCCAGATGGCATCGTAATGCGTATGTGGCACAAGATAAATCGTATCCTTCTCTTCTCTCTTCTTTGCGGTCATAATTCCCCGTTAAGTTAATAATTCCCAATTGTTAAATATATCTAGGTTCTATAAATAAATGACGCAAAGAGTATATATAATTGAAGTTATGTTAGTCATTGCTATGTTGCGAGAGGAGATTTAAAAACAGTAATAGGAAGCGCAAGTTGTATAGTAGTGATGGTAAACGGGATAAAATGATAATAGGAACACGCGGCAGTGAACTAGCAGTATTGCAAGCCGAGAAAGTACGTGTGCAGTTGAAAGCGTTGGGATACGAACCCACGATAAAGACAGTAAAGAGTTTAGGCGATGTCATGACAGACAGGGGCTTGTATGAAATGCCGGAGAAGGGTGTTTTTGTTAAAACGCTGGATATGTTACTTTTGAACGGTGAAATAGACCTTGCTGTGCATTCAATGAAGGACATACCGCTGGAAAGAGATGAGGGGTTGGCAACTTCCGCGGTATTGCCCCGTGATTCGCCTTTTGATGTGCTAGTCGCGAGCCATAAGCTGGACGATATGCCGGATGGGGCGGTGATCGGAACGTCAAGTGTGAGGCGAAAATTTCAATTTCTGCAGTTCATGGATGCGAAAGGAGTAACGGTAAAGATAAAGGACATACGAGGTAATGTGAACACGCGGATTAGAAAGTTAAGAAGCGGCGATTATGATGGTATACTGCTTGCAGAAGCGGGACTTGAACGGTTGAACCTCGAGGTGGATTATGAGCGGCTTGATTGCGACTCTTTCGTGCCTGCACCCAACCAGGGTATAATTGCAGTAGTCACGCGGAAAGATTCAGGGATGAATACGGTTATGAGCAAGATAGACGATGCGGAGACGAGAATAGAGGCTAATGTTGAGAACGAAGTATTAAAGGTAACAGGGGGGGGCTGTGCCCTTCCAGTAGGCGTGCATGCCTCTTGCAATACCACATCGGTTGGATTAGCTGTTTATTTCAGTGCCTCTCGTAAAGAGCATATACTTGAGAAGCGAGTTATTAGTAAAGAGCATTGTCTGGATGAAGCACGCGAGTGGGCTGACGGCTTACCAATAAAGCGTGGATAGAGGATATTATCAGACGCACCCCTTCTGCGAACAACAAAAAACATTCTCTATCTCATAATCAGTGTCTTTAATCTTCTTCATTACTACCACAACGCTATATTTTTGGATTGAACACAAACAAAAGCTTATTATTTATGAACCGGGTCAGACTATCTGCGTTATCAAATAGACCGATTGCATTAACAGAAAACTGCCCCGTGGTCTGATATATCGCGATAAACTCGTCCAGTCCCGCTAATTTAGGTGATATGGCCTTCATCATGGGCATGCTGCAGATACAAAAACTTTATTTGCTAGCATTTGAACTAATTACTGGCGACTGATTACCAGTCAAATCACGAAAGGAGTTAAACCCAAATGCCCGACACAAAAAACACGGTTAAAGAAGCAAAAGAAGCAAATAATGAACCTTTACCAGACGGCAAAAGCTTGATGACAGAACTCAAGGAAAAAACTCGGACTGGTAAAAAGGAAGATGTAATTGACTCACTTATTGCATTTGAAAGAAATAGGGGGATTTTGCCGGCGGGTCCTGCACGTGATTTCATTTACAGTCTGCTAGAACATGATGACACGGAAATAAAGCGCAAAGCCGAGGAAGTTTATAGAAAGTCGTTACGAGAGAGTGACGAAAAGCTAAAAATAAGCATTAAAAATCTGACTGAATCATTTAATGCCCGGTTTTTAGCTATACAAGCCCAAATGAAAGAAGTATCGGACGCTTTTGAGAATCCTAAAGAGGTGGATGACAGTGCAAAAACGGTTACAAGAATACCAAAGGTTTGCTTCGAGTTACAGAAATTGCAATCAGAACAAGAAGGGCATGAACACGACCTGGTTTTTAATTTTAAAGCTTACGAACTCCTTTATGTGTTAGAACGCTATTTGAGAGCTCTGATACAAATAAATATTATTGAACCGAATGAAGGTAATCTCGCAAATAAAATCCGCCCGGAAATGATAGAAGGCTGGCAATCACGCAAAAAAGAAGAGGAGAAAAATCCTTTAATAGACGGCGGCTATGAGTTAATAGATTATAGTGATTTCACTGATTTAAAACAGATATTGGAAAAAGGCAGGAATTATACATTATTTGAAGATATAATGAACCAGGAGCATTTTAAACTGGTAATAAGTAAGCTACATGAACTGGATCCTATAAGAAAGAAGATCGCGCATTCTCGGCAACTAACAAAGAAAGAATTCAATCGGTTGGTTCTGTATACCGAGGATATTCAGACGGTTTTTACGGATTAAGCACGATGACAAACCTGAGAATGTAAGTAGTTCAATTACGCCGCTAAAAGGCGAATGACTTACGGACATTCAATCAAATTAGCAGATCTTTCGGTAATATCAACCCTGGCTGGCTCCTATAGAATATCCAAATGGCTAAAGCGATCCAAAAGCAGTTTCTTAGGGGGGGGGGGGGGATTCGTATATAATCCGCATTTGAATGCTACCAAAGCATGAACCCCTCAAGGAGACTTTATTTCACCGATATTGGTGAATAATGCTCTGGTCGGGTTGGGAATGGCAAAAAAAAAATGTTGTGCAAGTGAAAAGCGAGGCTTTATTGATGAGTGAACTTTTCCACGACCTCAACCCATCCCTCTGGTCCCTCGCCATTCGCTTTATACAGATTGGGCAGCGAAATATCAAGCCAGCCCCCGTTCTTGTTCCTCACAACCGCCGGCTGATCCACCGCTTTCAACAGCGGAATATCATTCGTGCTATCTCCAATGCCCATAGTCTTCACCGCCCCATATTCCTGCGTGTATAGTTTTGTGAGTGTCTTCACTGCTTTGCCCTTGTCCGCGTTCTTACCGTGGATGCCGTAGTATCTTCCCCCGTACGTGTGACTGAATCCCTTCGCGCTGATCATATCAAACAGAATAGTCTCTTTCTCTTTTGGTTCATCAAAAATGAAGCTCTCATTATAGTGTTTTGCCTTCGCACGTTTCGCTTGCTCTACACTTAAATTCGCATCTTTTGCAACCTCTTCCGCAGTCATATCACCAAAACCGGTTATTTCAAATCCTGTTTCCTCTCGTATTTCCGTTAAGGCTTTTCTTAGCGCCCCATACAAAGCGCCGAGTTCAACAACGCAGTAATTATCTCGCTTTTTACATTCAAACTCGAATGAGAAGTAATCATCAGGAATGAAAATTGCACCACCATTTTCCACGATAAACGGGTCTTTTAGTCCCATCTCTGCCCGGTAGTATTCGTTCTCCGCCTGCGTCTTCGCAGTGCAAAACACAACCGGGATACCTTTCCTCTTCAAGGCATCTAAAGCCGGGCGTGTAGCATCGTAGGTATAATCATAGAGGTCCAGCATGGTTCCGTCAAGATCTGTAAAAAGAACTTGTCTCATTATACTAAACCGCCTGAAAGCTTTCCCCTTTTAAATACTCTTCCTCTATCTCACTTTTCACAGTAGTTTCGTGTAACCACGTAAATGTTTCTGCATGACTTTCCAGCAGTTTTGCGAAATTAACCGCATCAATCCCGCCGATAGGGGGCATTACGACATTCGGTGGTGGCGTTTCCCACGACTGCAGAATATCTACCAGATCATCGAGCAGTTCAGACATCACCTCATCATTGCAGAGCGCACTATGGTAAACCGTGCTGAGCGACCCCAGCAACATGTCATTAATATGAGATTGCCCCTTCTCCTCGTGCAGGTGCGGGTTTAACGTTTCTATCTGAAAGATTTCAACCCCGGCATTACAAGCATCGGGATACAAAATCTCTTTCACTCTTTGCCCAAACTCATCAAACAAATAGACAAAGTGATATGGCTCAACTGAATAACCGGTCGAATACTTCATGATGCCCGCAAGATCTGTCGTCAGTGCATGCTCGCCCGCATTCCCCGTTAACACCACTTCGGTCTCAAAGCCCGTGCAGATTGAGAGCAGAAGGTTGAGATACCTGTTGGTGGTCGCACTTACTCGGCCCCATTTCTTGAAATATAGCCTATCTTCTACCACCTTCGGCTTGTATCGCCAGTGAAGCCGCACCATCGTGTATGGCGTCTTAGACATGCAGAATCCCGCGGCATAATCCAACACGTACTCACGCACAGAACCAGGAACATAGTTGTCGGCATCAACAAACCCGATGAAGTCTTTCCCCAGCGATTTCGCAAGTAGCATACCTATAATCATGCCCTCGGACTTACCGTCTCTGACTAATCTACTCTTGTCAAGTAGATAATCATAACCGACATCGTGAAATGCAAAGCCCACTTCGGGGTCTTTTTGGTGTATGCAAAGGAATTCTTGCCGTGAAAGGTTATGAATGTTCGTTATCACCTCTCTTTCCATTTTGTGAACATCCTGCGGCACCCTATCGCTATTTGAGACTATAATCACTGTGCAGTCAAAGGGAATCGCTCTTAAAACACCGTCCAGCAGATGTAAGTTCTCGTTCTTCACCGGGACTACAATTGCAAGACGTTTCAGAATGCTTTTTATATCTTCCCAAGTAATATCACACGCACGTGGATTTTCCGCACCACCGGAGTCAAGTTTTATCACTCGCTGTAGCTCGTGGATCTTCACCGAGCCGAATATTTCCGTATGTCTTGGCAACTCAATTAACATTTTAAAACACAATTAATAATATATGTTTATCTATTATAAATATTCCTAAGCGGAGGAATAGAAAATGGCACGATCACACGGTGAAAGGAAAAGAACAAGGAAGAAGCTGAGTAAGAGGAAGAGGGAACGAGGTTTGTCTCCAATAAGCAGAGCAATCCAAAGGTTTGAACAAGGGGACAAAGTGCATATTCGTATAGACCCAAGCATCCATAAGGGAATGCCGCATCGCAGATTTCATGGCATGACTGGTGAGGTGCAAGGGGCGCGGGGGCGAGCGTTTATTGTCTCGATTTTAGATGGCGCGAGAGGACGGAAGAGGGCTAAAGAGTTATTTATACGGCCAGAGCACCTGAGTCTGCAAAGAGAAGGTGCTCAATGAAGTGTTTTAAAAAAGGAAGATTTACCAAAAGAAAGATGAAAAATGGAGGAGCGCATGATAATAGATGAGGATACGAGCGCCGAAGAACTTGCACCGATAGCAAAAGCACTGAACGTTTTGCTTGTAATACCTGTGACTATCCGGAGCAAGAATAAGAAGGGTGTTAGGGTGGAAAAAGGGGAAGTTATTGATTTTGAATATACAGGTCCGATATTAGAACGAGTGTTTGTGGAGAACCAAGTGATTCGGACAACACCTCTTACAGGTGAATATGCACACATACCTGTTGTTGTTGCTCCGATTCGGAATAAGCAAGGTGATGTTGTGGCTGCCTTAGGTGTTGTTGATGTGATTGGAAGCGTTGATTTAGGAGTGGTATTTTCCGAGTATCCCAGTGTTTTCCAAAAAATTGAGCCGTGTCCCTAAGCTAAAATAGCACGAGAGGGAGAATAAAAAAGAGCGATTAGTTAGATATGGGCCCGATGCGATTCGAACGCATGACCTCCGCCATGTCAAGGCGACGTCATTCCAACTAGACCACGGGCCCCAAACCATGACCTCTTATAAGTTATAGTAGTAATGCTATAAAACATTTAGCGGTGCTCGTTCCGGAAGACCATTCAACGGAAAGATTTATTTTGATCTAACATTAAAAGAGGGTTTAACCCCAAAAGGAGATATTCCATGATGAAAAAAGATTATGATTTAGTCATAGTTGGTGCAGGCCCCGCAGGGATGAGCGCAGGGATGTATGGTGCTAGAAGCGGTTTAGAGACATTGGTGCTTGAGAAGGGAATAAGTGGCGGATTGTCAAATGAAGCGCCAGAGATAGAGAATTATCCCGGATTCAAGAACGTGCGTGGAATGGAACTGGTAGAAAAGATGAAAGAGCATGTTTCTGAATACGTGGAGATAAAGGAACTGGAGAATGTTGAGCGGATAGAGCTTAAGGAGAACCAGGCGGTAGTAGTCACGGAAAAGGGCGTTTACGCCTCAAAAACAGTAGTGATGAGCATGGGCGCCCGGCACAGGAAATCCGGTGCGAAGGGTGAGGACGAGTTCCTCGGTCGTGGTGTATCTTACTGTGCTACATGTGATGGATTCTTCTTTAAGGGCAAGTCGGTAGTAGTGATCGGCGGAGGTGATTCCGCAGTTCGAGAAGCTTTGCACCTGAACAATATCGGCTGTAACGTAACGGTGATTCACCGAAGAGATAAACTCCGGGCTGAGCCGTATTTACAGAAGAAATTGGAACAGTCAAGTGTAGCCATCCTATGGGATTCCGTGGTAAAAGCGATAGCGGGAGATAAAAAGGTAGAAGGGGTTGTTACGCACAATAAGAAGACCGGGAAGGACGATGAACTTCCGGTTGATGGAGTGTTTATATCGGTGGGTGAAGAGCCAAATAACGAGTTAGCAACGCAAATAGGCGTTACAGTTGATAAAAACGGGTACATAATCACAGATAAAAGCCAGCGTACGAATATCGAAAGAGTATATGCCGCGGGCGACATAACAGGAGGAGTAAGGCAGATAGTAGTCGCGTGTGCCGAGGGTGCGATCGCAGCTTTAGCTGCTTATGATGACTTGCTGGCGCTGACTTAATAGATTTGGTGCACAAAAATGAGGGAGATAGGAGTTGACGAAGCGGGAAAAGGGCCAGTAATAGGCTCGCTATTTGTTGCGGGGGTCTTGACTTTTGAGGGACTGGAAAAAATCGGTGTAAAGGATTCAAAGAAGTTACGCCCTTCGATGAGAGAGCATATGGCGGAGCTAATAGAAGATGCGACTGAGGTACATGTCGTGGAGATGACCGCAAACGAGATAGACGAAGGTAGAAAAAGCCAGACCTTAAATGAAATCATGGTTGACCTTTTTTCTGAAGTGGTAGTGCGATTCCAGCCGGACAAGGCTTTTGTGGATGCCGCGGATGTAAATCAAGAACGGTTCGCCACGAATATCAGGGCACACTACGAGAAGAAAGTAAAAGGAGAGATAGATATAATTTCCGAGTGGAAAGCGGATGACCGTTACCCAATTGTGAGTGCGGCGTCAATAGTGGCAAAAGTGCATAGGGATAGGTCCATAAAGCAGCTTGCGATAGATATAGGGGCAGAGATAGGAAGTGGTTATCCATCTGATGCAAAGACTATCCGATTCCTTAAAGGGCTGGTAAAAGAAAAAGGGGCTGATCTACCCACCTACATAAGGCAGTCCTGGAAAACAGTAGAAAAACTGATTTCGCGTGAAAAGGCTTAGAATCTAAATTCATATATATACGTAATGTTTACTGGTAAGGCAAAGATGGTAGCCCCAGAAAGAGATAATAGAGGGGAAGAGCGGGATAATGCGGCTGGGAGGGGAGAAGTTAAAGCATCCGAGTCGGAGGATATAAAAGAATGCCCCGAATGTGGTTCCAAAAGTTTGGTACGAGATTATGGTAAAGCCGAGATTTTTTGTGGTGATTGCGGACTGGTGATAGCAGAGAACATGGTGGACCTCGGTCCGGAATGGCGTGCCTTTGACTCTGAGCAGATGTCCAAGAGGGCAAGGGTAGGAGCACCCATGACTTACCGGATACATGATAAGGGACTGAGTACGCTTACTACCTGGGGTTCGCAGGGTCAAGGCCAGGTAAAATTAAAGAAATGGCAACAGCGGACTCATATCGCGAATACGACAGAGAGAAGTTTCATTTTCGCACTCTCGGAAATAGAGCGAATGTCAAGTGCGCTGAACCTGCCGATGAATATTCGTGAGGCGGCGTCCATGCTATACAGAAAAGCAATGAAGCAGCATTTGATCCGTGGTCGAAGCATAGAAGGTATAACCTCTGCTATCTTGTACCTCAGTTGCAGGCAGTATGGAGTGCCGAGGACGCTGGAAGAGGTTAGAGACGTGTCAAGAGTCGGGCAGAAAGAAATAAGCCGTGCGTATCGTTTCATTTTGCGTGAGCTCGATTTGAAGGTTATACCTGCGTCTCCTATTGATTTTGTGCCGCGGTTCTGTTCCCTGCTTGAGTTGGGTAGTGATATACAATCAAAAGCGATAGAGATAATAAAGAAAGCGTCAGAACGGGAACTGACCAATGGTCGAGGACCCATAGGGATAGCCGCCGCTGCTATTTACATTGCTGCAATCATACATGGAGAACATCGCACACAAAAGGACGTATCTGTGGTTACAGGTGTGACGGAAGTCACAATACGGAACAGGTACAAAGAACTATCGGAGCAGTTAGATATAGACGTGCTCTTATAAACCCCCCGTTCCTGTGGTATATTTATCCCGTGAATTTCGTTCTGAGAACTGCTCGCGCCATTAGGCTTGCCACCCTTAACGGTTCTGGCACTTTACCGTGAGCAGTAAACTTTTTGAGCACAGCAGCAGCTTCTTTCTTCTCCAGGCCCAGGAACCGTATAAAAACTTCATATTTTGTATGCGGCTTCACAGCGACACGGTTTCCGAGCTTTCGGTATGCGTCTATACGAGAATCGCACTCATTTGCATCGAAATGCTTTGCTATATGCGTCTCCAGCCCCTCAGATTCTTCGTAAGTGACGCAAATGAGCGGTATCCGCAATCGCTCGTATACCGTTTTTAGATTTATTATGTTGAACCAACTGATGACACAGCCATTTAGCATCACCACATTTATATCCGATCGCTGCAACGAATCGAAGACGCGCAATACACCCTCTGTTGCGTCCATACCACCCACGGTTATCTCATCAAAAGCGACGCCGTCTATAACCAAATCCGACCGCATCACGACACCCGCAAGTACTGATTTGTCATGGCCTCGCCTAAAGCTTTCTGCAATGCCAAGTACTCTTATCCCCGTTTTGTTTAGGTGTAGTAAAACCATCGGCAACGTTACAGATACGACTGCCTCTCCCGTTCCTTCTGCTCTTTATACCGCCGTCTTAAAATTGGATCGCTGCTCATACGCTCTATTTCACTGTCCAGCTTGTCATCCAGCTTCGCTTGTTTATCGGAAATATAGTCACGGCAAAGCGAATGAGTGGAATCCGACGAATAGTGTTGTATACCACCCATAATAATAGCCAGATCGTTCTTTTTATGCGACTGCGGTGAGACCAAACCAAAAGGTATCGGTGCACCAGTGCCAAAAATCCGCTTTATATCGTCATCTATCTTACCCACTTCTAACCCAAAACCCATTACCTCGTTATTTCCGGTCTGCTCCAGCTTCAACTGCCAGAACCGATCGGGGCTACCGATAAACATATCATACCGGCCTTTTGGATTCCTACCGGCCAGTACCCTCCAGTCTGCCTTAGCCTTGCTCTTATCCCAGTTCTCTTTCAATATCCGTGCTATATCTGCTGACGACTTTATGGCCATTTTTAGTTTTTGCTTCCGAATATAATACAAATAGCATATTAAACTATATGTATTTGTTTGCCACCCGGATCACGCAGAGACCGCCAGGGTCAGGATTTGAACCTGAGCGCCCCTTACGGGACAATGGCTCTCGAGGCCACCGCATTTGTCCGCTCTGCCACCCTGGCACCTCACACATTCCACTTTTAAGAAAAAGACAATATCATTTGATAATACTTTGCTTCCTAAATTTTTTGCTTTCGAGGTGGTTAATAGGTTTCTGCTATTCTTGTTTATGAAATATATAAAACTTTTGATATTGATAAAAGCTAGGGGTTTCAATATAGCCGGTGGACTTGGTTATTTTTAAGCATAAGCGAAGAACAGTTATTGCGGGGATATGAGTAGATGACCATAGGGATATTAGGTGCAGGGCTTACGGGATTGACACTAGGAAATCTCATACCGGATTGCGAGATATTAGAAAAGAATAGCGAATGTGGCGGGTTATGCCGGTCCCTGGAGGAAGAAGGTTTTACTTTCGACTGGGGCGGCTCGCATATTATATTCTCTAAAGACCAGGAGGTTCTGGACTTTATGCGCGAAAAACTCGGCGATAATATCGTTAAACGCCGAAGGAATACGAAAATATTGTATAAAGGCAATTATGTGAAGTATCCGTTTGAAAATGGTCTGTCGGAGCTACCGTTACAGGATAATTTCGAATGCCTCCGTGGTTTCATCAATGTTTTGATTAAAACTAATACAAAACCCGGCAATTTTAAAGAATGGCTCTACGCTACTTTTGGGGACGGCATAGCAGAAAAATATCTTGTACCCTATAACGAGAAGATCTGGAACTACGACCTGACTAAAATGAGCGCATGGTGGGTAGAAGGACGGGTACCAAAACCGCCAGTAGAAGATATTATCAAATCGTCACTTGGAATCGAGACAGAAGGCTACCAGCACCAATTGCACTTTTACTATCCAAAAGAAGGCGGTATAAACGCTTTGATTGACTGTTTAGAGCGTAAATCCGAGGATAAGCTATTTAAAAAATTCGAGGTGAACTCAATAAAACGAGCGGATAATAACTGGATCGTATCGAACGGTACAGAAAGCAGGCGATATGACAAGATTATAGCAACGCAGCCGATTTTTGAGCTTATTCATGCACTGGCAGATGTCCCCGCTGAAGTTTACAATGCGCTTCACGGGTTAAAGTACAACTCGCTCATCACGGTAATGCTCGGGCTAAACGTGGCACATTTAAACGAGTATTCCTGGTTGTATATCCCGGGTAGGGATTGTCTCGCACATAGAGTTGCATTCCCATCGAATTATAGTGAAGCCGTAGCTCCCGATGGCAAGAGCGCGGTTGTCGCGGAGATAACGTATAATAGCGGTGATGCCGTAGACAGGATGCCGGACGAAGCGATAATAGCTCGCACGATAGAAGAACTGCATAGAAATGCGATTATAGATAAGGATACCGTATGTTTCGCCAAAGCGATGCGGACAAGGTATGCTTACGTGATCTATGATTTGGAATATGAGAAGCGAATCGCAATTATAAAGCGATTTTTAGATGATGCGGGGATTCACCTTGTGGGACGATTTGCGGAATTTAAATATCTTAATATGGACGCTTGCGTTCGGAATGCCCATGATTTTGTGAAGGAGCAGTTGAATGGCTAAAACAATTTCGGTCGTCATCCCCACGTACAATGAAGAGCGATATATAGAAAAATGCCTGCAGAGCCTTGTAAATCAGACGTTGAATCGCGATGAATTTGAGATTGTAGTAGTTGACGGAGGTAGCGTGGACCGAACAGTAGAATTAGCAG
Source organism: Candidatus Methanophagales archaeon (assembly GCA_028572065.1). Classification (GTDB taxonomy): domain Archaea; phylum Halobacteriota; class Syntropharchaeia; order Alkanophagales; family Methanospirareceae; genus QENJ01. The sequence goes on along the minus strand of JAPVWK010000038.1, from coordinate 1,170 downwards.
AAAGATATGCCGATATAGTCCTACAGCAGGAGAGCAAAGGTGTCGGTGGCGCGAGAAACGACGGTGTGGCAGTGTCGAGAGGTGAACTAATCGCGACTACCGATGCGGATATATATCTGCCGGAAGATTGGTTAGCGCGGATATGTACAGATTTTGAGTCTAAAAGAGTGGTTGGCGTTTACGGCCCGATAAATCCAATTGAAGATATATTTAAATACCAGTTCTTAATAGGGTTGTTTAATAATGTCGCGTATTTATTAGCGAGAATGAGGGTCTTTTATGCCACACTGGGCTCAAATACAGCGTTCCGCAGGCGTACATTCTTGCAGATAGGTGGCTATTCTGATTTGCCGGCGGGTGATGATTATGAAATTGCACTGCGACTTAAACGTGCCGGCAGGATATACTACGATCCCACCCTTTACGTGGATTTTTCCATGAGACGAATGGAACAGTTCGGGATTATACATACATTGTATATCTGGGCGATCAATGCAATGTCGGTGACGCGAGGTAAGACGGCAAAGGTGAATTATGCACGTCAGACCTATAAATAGCAGTTTGAGAGATATTTATAAGTTTGTTCCTTTATATAAAGTATAACTTCTACCTATTTAGGACGCAGATTACACGGATTTACGCAGATTTACGCAGAAAATAAAATGCCTTACGTTTAACTTCCGGTTTAGTGCAAAAATTGACTGAATTGTATTATCATAAACCTTTTCCAGAAATCCATAACCCCGTTTATTATAAACTCGATAGAAGATTCTAATTATCTCCTCCGTCAATTCCGTATATTTAAAATCCAGATTATCTGCGTGCATCTGCGTCCGATTATCAAATTTTATTCTTTCTTGTGATCAAAAAAGTTTCTACAGCGAGAATTGGGTTGGTACAACTTGTGCTTTTCAATTTGCAAACCTGAGGAACTGTTCCAGCTTCTTCGTGGCACGCCCGTCTTCTAATACACTACGTGCAACCTCAAACCCTTCTTCTATGCTATTCGCCTCGTCCGCCGCGAAAATAGCTGCTGCGGCATTCAATAACACCACATCTCGTTTCGCGCCTTTCTCTTTACCGTTTAAAATATCACGCAATATCTTCGCGCTCTCTTCCCGTGACCCGCCGGCTATTTCTTCGGGTGGCGCCGTTGCCAGACCGAAATCC